>JACQDD010000092.1 GCA_016201265.1 Terriglobales bacterium
CGACCAGATCGGCGGCAATGAAGGCAGGGGTTCCCGAGTCGCTCAAAACGACCGCCTCTGTGGGCCCCGCCAGGAAATCAATCGCACAGTCGAAGGAGACCAGCTTCTTAGCCACGGTCACATACGCGTTTCCCGGTCCGACGATCTTGTCCACTTGTGGGATGCTGTCCGTGCCGTATGCCAGCGCCGCGATCGCTTGTGATCCTCCCACGCGATAGAACTCGCGCACGCCCAGCATTGCGGCCGCGGCCAGAACTTCAAGCGACGGCCTCGGTGAAACGACGCGAATGTTCTTCACCCCGGCGACCTGGGCCGGAATCACCGTCATCAGCAATGTGGACACCAGCGGATAGCGCCCGCCGGGCACGTAGCAGCCTACCGATTCCAGCGGACGCACCAATTGCCCGAGCGAGACTCCGTTCCGGCGCTGCATCCACGCTGCGGGCTTTTGCCACTGGCAGAAACGCCGGATGTTCGCGGCCGCTTGGCGAAGAGATTTTCGCAGCTGTGGCGTGACGAGCTGCCAAGCCGCGTCCAACTCCGCGTCTGTCACGCGCAGGGACTGGCCGGGATCCAGGCCATCCCAACGCTCGGCATATCGGCGCAGGGAGTGGTCGCCGTGCCGGCGAACATCATTGATGATGCGCCGCACCCTCGGCTCGAGGGCAGAAAGCTGTGCGCCGCGCCCGGCCAGGCGTTCTACCGCGGCGGCTGCCGCGCGTCCAGAGAGCAGCCGCATCACATCACCACCTTGTTCAGCGGATACTCGACGATGCCTTGCGCCTGCGCTTCCTTAAGTCGCGGAACGATTTCCCACGCCGCCGACTCTTCGATTACCGTGTTGACCGCCAG
This sequence comes from Terriglobales bacterium, assembly GCA_016201265.1. Taxonomy (GTDB): domain Bacteria; phylum Acidobacteriota; class Terriglobia; order Terriglobales; family Acidobacteriaceae; genus Acidiflorens. Next base: position 853 of record JACQDD010000092.1, read on the forward strand.
CCAATCGTCGTCGCTCAGAGTCGAGATCGTCGGTTTCTTCAGAGCGGGCAGGACCGCCAGCACCGCCGCCAGGTTTTCCTTGCGGACATTCAGCATCAATCCAACCCGGTCCTGCGCTTCCATGGCGCCCCGCAGCATCAGAGCCAGATTCTCAATCTTGCGGCGCTTGCCGGCGTCGGCGTACGAAGATTTGTTAGCAATGACCTGCGTGTTTGATTCCAGCACAGTTTCGAGAATGCGGAGACGGTTCGCCTTGAGCGAACTGCCGGTCTCGGTGACTTCGACAATCGCATCGGCGAGCATCGGCGGCTTGACTTCGGTGGCGCCCCAGGAGAATTCCACCCGCACTTCCACGCCTTTCTTGCAGAAGTAATTGCGAGTGACATTCACCAGTTCTGTGGCGATGATGCGGCCGGAAAGGTCTTCCGCCCGCTGAAACGGAGAATCTTCCGGAGCGGCCAGTACCCAGCGCACTTTTCCTCGACTTCGCTTGGCGTAGATCAGGTCGCTGACCGTCACCACCTCCAGGCCGCTCTCGATCACCCAGTCGAGGCCCGTCAAACCCGCGTCAATCGCGCCGTGTTCCACATAGCGGGCCATCTCCTGGGCACGGATCAACAGGCAATCAATCTCCGGATCCGCCGTCTTCGCAAAATAAGAGCGTCCGTCGGTGTAGACAGGAAGGCCGGCCCGCGCGAACAACTGCAAGGTCGCTTCCTGCAGGCTGCCCTTGGGAATTCCGATGCGCAGCTTCATCGCGCCTCCGTTGCCGGGCGGGAGGCCGTGTTTTCAGAAAGTGAGAAGGGAACCAGTTCGGCAAAGCAGGAACGTGTCCCCTGGTGGCAGACCAGGCCCGCGCCCTCCACCTGCACCTGCAATAACAAGGTGTCGCGGTCGCAGTCGGTCTGGGCCGAAATCAGCCGCAGGCGGTTGCCCGAGCTCTCGCCCTTGGTCCACAGTTGATTCCGCGTCCGGCTGAAGAACGTCACATACCCTCCTTGCAGAGTGCGCTCCAGCGCCGGACGGTTCATAAACCCCACCATCAAAACCTCTCCGGTGGAAACATCCTGCACGACGGCAGGGACGAGGCCGCCCATTTTGTCGAAATCGAGTCCGGTATTCATCGTCGTATTCCTCTCACGCAAAAACAAAAAGCCCGCTGCGCGATATCGCGTCAGCGGGCTGAATCTCCAGGAAGAGCTGGCTATCTCAGGTGCACATCCCCGCCGGCACGCTGTGCGCGTGATGGTGATGGCGGTGATGGCGATGAGACAACATGTGAGTAGGATCAAAATACGGCAGCCGCGCCTTCTGGTCAACCGGCGCGAGTACCCGCCCACCCGCATTTTTTGAATACGAACGATTTGAATTTCTGATAGTGAAGCTCCTGCAACCTGCGTCGACTATAATCCGCTCCATCCATGGATTTCGACCAACTCATCACGTTTCTGGAGGTGGCCAAGCTTGGCAGCTTCTCGCGCGCGGGACAAAAGGTGTTTCGCTCCCAGTCCGCCGTCAGCGCCCAGATTCGTCAATTGGAGCAGGAGTACGGAGACCGTTTGCTGGATCGCTCAGGCAAGGATGTAACCCTGACTCCCGCTGGAAGAGTGCTGCTCGCTTACGCAGAGCGGCTGACTCAGTTGCGCGACGAGTCGAAGCTGGCGGTGGCCGACCATGGCACTGCTCCCCGCGGCCGGTTGGTCGTTGGAGCCAACGAAGCCACCTGCCTGTACGTGTTGCCCGATGTGTTCGCCAAGTATTGTCACCTGCATCCCGAGGTGCAACTCAGCATCTACCGGAACTTCAGCTACAAGATCGTGGAGAAACTGGAGAACGGCACGATCGACGTCGGCATCGTCACCCTCCCGGTCAAGTCGGCAAAATTGAAGACGACCCCCATTTTCCGGGACCAGTTGATGTGGATGGTGAATCCCCAGAACCGGCTGGCCAAGCAGGACGTCGTGCCGGTCAGCGAGATCGCCCGGGAGCCCATTCTTCTCCCTAAAACCGGCTACACCCGCCGGCTGATGGATAAGTTGCTTCGTCCCCATGAGGCGGACTTGCAGATCCGTATGGAACTGCCGAGCGTTGGCATGATCAAGAGTTTCGTGGCGGCAGGGCTGGGCGTTTCGCTCATCAGCGCCAGTTTCGCGCGCGACCAGGTGCTGGCCGGACGCGTCAAGCTCATCGCGCTCAAGGAAAAAGAACTGTGGCGAGAGCTGGGCCTGGCTTATCGGCGCGATCGCACTCTGACGCAGGCCGCGCGGACGTTCATTACCTCCGTGCGTCAGCTGGCTGCGACCTCGAGATGAGGACTCGCCCCGTGTTCCTTTCGGGCCACGGCCACCGATTTTGGACTTGACAGCTTCGCGTGGGCCGCTATCATTGAATAAGTATTCATTATTATGGATAAATATGCTCCATGACCAAGCTCGCCCGACAGAAGGCCATCCTTGAGATCGTCCAGCAGGGACCGGTGGCCAGCCAGGAGCACCTGCAGCGGGCGCTGCACAGGCGCGGCTGCCGCGTGGGGCAGGCTACGCTCTCGCGGGATATTCACGAGCTGAATCTGGTCAAGACGGGCGAGGGCTATGCGCTCCTGCAGGCTGGTTCCACGGCCGATCTCGCTCTCCCTCCCGTATCCCGGCTGGTACGCGAGTTTGTGCTCGACGTGCGCCCGGCGCAGAATCTGCTGGTCATCAAGACCTCCGTGGGAGGCGCTCAGCCGGTGGCCGCTGCCCTGGATGCGGAAAGCTGGCCCGAAACCGTCGGCACCATCGCCGGCGATGACGCCATCCTGATTGTCTGTCCGGACCGGAAAGCCGCTGTCCGTCTTGCCGCTCGCATTCGGGAGATGCTGGCGTAATGGCGGCCAAACTCAAAACAGCAGTACTCGGTGCGACCGGCTATTCCGGCCTCGAACTTGCCCGACTTCTTTCGCGGCATGCGCGGGTCGCTGCCCCGCTGCTTTTGCGGCGGAACACCGAGACCCACGCGGCCGAAAGCCCGGCCGAAATGTTTCCCCACATCGCCGGCAATGGCCATGCGCCGGTCGAGCCATTTTCGTGGACCCGGTTGCAGCAGGACGGAGTCGAGTTGCTGTTCCTGGCCACGCCGCACGCGGTCTCGCGCGGCCTCGTTCCGGAGGCCATCTCGCGCGGACTGCGGGTCGTCGATCTAAGCGGGGCATGGCGCCTCAAGCAGGAGCAGCATCGTGCCGTCTACGGCTTCAAGGATGCCGACGCGCCAACCGCGGCGCAGCTCACCGAGAGGGCCGTCTACGGTCTGCCCGAACTGCACGGCGACCGCATCCCGGCCGCGGCCCTGGTCGCAAATCCGGGCTGCTATGCCACGTCGGTGATTCTTGCGCTGGCCCCGCTGCTGTCGGCCGATCTCGTGGACTGCGACCGCGGCATCATCTCCGACTCCAAGTCCGGCGTGTCCGGCGCCGGAAAGGAACCTACGGCGCGCACTCATTTTGTTTCGGTCGCCGACAATTTTTCCGCCTACTCGGTCTTCGGCCATCGCCACACCGGAGAGATCCTCGAGCAGTTGGAACTTAGCGCGCACCAATTGATCTTCACGCCGCATCTTCTGCCGATCCCGCGCGGAATTCTGTCCACCATCTATGTGTACCTGAAGAGGAAGATGGCGGCCGCGGAGATTGAGTCGTGCTTTCGCGACTTCTACCAGGGGAAGCGTTGGGTCCGCGTCTTCCCGGCGTCGAGTCTGCCGCAGATCACGTTCTCGCTGCACACCAACTACTGCGACCTCGGCTTTTGCCTGGCCGACGATGGACGCCGGCTCGTGCTCGTCTCCTGCCTCGACAACCTGCTCAAAGGCGCCGCCGGCCAAGCCGTCCAGAACATGAACCTCATGTACGGCTGGAAAGAAGAGGAGGGCCTGGAGTGAAGGTCGTCGTCAAAATCGGAGGCGCGGCGCTGGAAGACAAGTCCATCCTCCAGAAATGCGCGCATGCAGTCGTGCAAATGGCGCAGGACGGTCACCAGGTTGCCGTGGTGCACGGCGGAGGCAGCGCGCTCACGCGCACGCTGAAGCTGCTGGGCAAGGAGAGCGATTTCATCAACGGCCTGCGCGTGACCGACGCCGAGACCCGCGACGTGGCCCTGATGGTGCTGGCGGGCATCGTGAACAAGAGCCTGGTGGCCGCCATTGCCCTGGCCGGGCAGCCAGCGGTTGGTCTTTGTGGCGGAGATGGCGGCGCCTTTCGCGCGCGCAAGAAGCAAAATCGGGAGCACGACCTCGGATTCGTCGGAGAAATCTGTTTTTCCGAGCCGCGCTGGATCCGCGCCATCTGGACCGAAGGCGGTATCCCGGTGCTCTCCTCGGTGGCTCTCGGCGCCGACGGCCAGTACTACAACGTGAATGCCGACCAGATGGCAGCCGCCTGCGCGATCGCCTGCCAGGCCGATGCGTTAATTTTTCTCACCGACGTGGCGGGCGTGAAGCAAGCCGACGGCTCCGTAATCCCCTGGTTGAATACGAAACAAGTGGCGGGGCTCATTGCGGAGTCGGTAATCAGCGGCGGCATGTTGCCCAAGCTTGAGGCATGTACCGATGCGCTCCGGCGCGGCGTGGGACGGGTTCGCATCCTGCCCGCGGCCCAGGCCGAGATCTTGCCGCTGTTCTATTTCACCAAGCTGGAATGTGGCACGGAGGTGCTGAGGGCATGAGCTTTGTTTCTCAGCACGAGGAGGCTCATGCGTACGCGTGAAGCCCTCCTCCCGGATGCCGAGCAGGTCCACGCTCTCATCGCGGCCTATTCCGGCGACGGTACTCTGCTACCGCGCAGCCTGGCCGAGATTTGTGAGAATGTCCGCGATTTTGTGGTCCTGGAACACGAGGGCCGAATCATCGGCTGCGGCGCCCTGCACCTCTATGGTCCGCACCTGGCAGAAATTCGCTCCATCACCGTTGATCCCACACACCAGAGCAGCGGCGGCGGCAGGCGTTTGGTCAAAGCCCTTCTCGCCCAAGCCGAAAAGCACCGCGTCACTTGTGTGTGCCTGTTTACGCGGATTCCGGAATTTTTCGCGCGCCTGGGATTTACCATCGCGTCGCACCAGGATCTTCCCGACAAGATCCATAAAGATTGCTACAAGTGCCCCCGGCTTCACTACTGCGACGAAGTCGCCATGATCCGCGGTAATCTGCCCCGGTTCGCGATTCTGCCCGCCCCTGCGACTTGGTTGAAGATCCAGGCATGACTCGCCTGCGCCGTTCTCCTGAGAGGATTCGTCTTCCACGTGGATTTTCTTTCTCTGCGCTGGCCGCCGGTATCAAAGCCAGCGGTCGGCCCGATCTCGCGCTCGTCGAAGCCAGCGTCGGCGCTGCCGCCGCTGCCCTTTTCACCAGTAACCGCGTAGTGGCTGCTCCCCTGGAAGTTGACCGCGCGTCTTTACTGGCTAGCGGCGGCCGGGTGCGGGCCGTCGTGGTGAACTCCGGCAACGCCAACTGCGCCACCGGGCCCAAGGGGCGGAAAGCCTGCGAGCGCATTTGCCGCGAGGCGGCGAAGCTACTCGGTGTGAGGGCCGAGGAAGTCTTTCCTTCTTCTACCGGAATCATCGGAGTCCCGCTTCCGGCACAAAAAATCATCAAGAAACTGCCTGAGCTGATTGCCGGGAAAATGCCGAGCCAGCGGGGCGCGCTTGCCTTTGCCCGCGCCATCATGACCACCGACAGCCGGCCCAAGCTGGCATCGGCACGCTTCCGGGCAGGTTCGAAGCAGGTGACGCTGCTCGGTATAGCAAAAGGCTCCGGCATGATTCATCCCAAGCTGGCGACTATGCTGGTGTATTTGTTCACCGACGTTTCTGCCAGTCCGCGTGAACTACAGCAGCTTCTGCAAGACGCCTGCGACCCCACTCTAAATTCCATGTCCGTGGACGGCGACACTTCCACCAATGACACCGTGCTGCTTCTCGCCAGCGGTCAGAGCGGCGCTCGTATCAGAGATCGTCGCGTACGAAAGAAGTTCGCTCATGCGTTGCTTGCGGTCTGCCAGTCTCTGGCGGAGCAGATTGTGAGTGACGGCGAGGGAGTGGAACACGTGATCCGGCTATTCGTAGAACAAGCCCGCAGCCGGGAAGAGGGATTGCAGGTGGCGCGCGCAATTGCTCACTCCGCACTGGTCAAGACAGCCTGGGCGGGAGCCGATCCGAATTGGGGGCGCATCCTGGCGGCCGTGGGCAGCTCCGGAGTTCCCATCGATCCGACTGGCGTCAAGATCTTCATTGGCAATCAAATGGTCTGTCGTCACGGGACTGCATGCTCTTTCGACCAAGAGCGCGCTCACCGCGCTCTCGCCCAGCCTGTCTGCGACATACGTCTGCAACTCCGGCGCGGCGCGAGCGCAGTGCGTTTCCTGACCACCGATCTGACGGCTGAGTACGTACGGATCAACGCGGACTACTCGACGTAACGCGATGGACAGGCGGTAGGCAAGCTGAAGTGACTGGTCAGCTCAGAATTTCTTTGCTCTCTTTGCGGTAAGGGTTTTTTAACCGCAAAGTTCGCAAAGGACTCGCCAAGCACGCGAAGTAACCCACCATCCAGATGCGGCCCGAATTGACGCCGATAGGGCTTCTAGGGTTGGATGGAAGCTGCGTGACTCCCGAACCCCCCATCCCCGATGCCGGGCCCAGACGGTTTAGCTGGTTGGATGCCGTCTGGCTTCTGTTCTTAGCCGGGCTGGCCGCTTTACCTCCGCGCTGGGAATTACACAAGCAGGTGACGCTGCTCGCCATTGGGGTTGTGCAACTTCTGGAAGGGCAATTGATCGGCCGCTTCCCCAAACGGGGCGCGTTCTACATTGTTCTGCTGAAAATCCTGCTGGCAACCATCCTCATCGATCACACCGGCGACGTCGGGATCAACAGCAGCTACTATCCGATTTATTACCTTCCGGTGGTGACCGCGGCGTTGTACTTCGGCCCGTGGATGACGCTTGTTTGGACACTGCTCGCGTCGGCAGCCTACTGTTCCTATCTCTACCCTGCGTTGCAGGAATACACCCTGACCTCTTCCGGGATGGCCGAGCTGGCGCTCCGCATCATGTTCTTTTTTCTCGCCGCCATGCTGGTGAATCGCTTCGCGCAGGAAAGCCGCCGCCAGACCCGGCTGTACCAGGACCTCGCCGAACAGCTGGCGGAAACCAATCGCCAGTTGAAGCAGGCGCAGGCCGAAGCGCGCCGGTCGGAGCGCCTTGCGGCTCTAGGGCAGCTCTCGGCGGGATTGGCGCACGAGATTCGAAACCCGCTGGGTGTCATCAAAGGTTCCGCCGAGATGTTGGCCCAGAAACTACAAGAGTCCGACACTCTCGCCCGCGAACTTGCTGGCTACATCTCGAGTGAAGTCAATCGCCTTAGTGCACTGGTCTCGCAATTCCTGAATTTTGCCCGGCCTCTTCATGCCGATCTGCACACGGCCGATTTGACTGCCCTGCTTGATCGCGTGCTGAAGAATGTCGACGAACACTGGAAGGGCAAACCGGTGCAGGTGGAGCGTGCCTACGCCAGCAGCCTGCCTCTGGTGCCTCTCGACGAGAGCTTATGTGAGCAAGCGTTCCTCAACCTGGTGCAGAACGCTTACGAAGCGATGGAGGAGCGGGGTGGCACACTGCGGGTTGAGGTCGCTCGGGCGGAGCAGAATGACCGTGATGGCGTAATCGTTCATCTTACCGATAGCGGCCCGGGCATTCCCGACGCGCTGGGGGAAGAGATTTTCAATCCCTTTGTGACGACGAAGAAAACTGGCGTTGGACTGGGTCTCTCGATTGTGTCGAAGATTGTCGATGGCCATCACGGGTCCATACGCCTCGACCAGGGGCCGCAGGGCGGCGCCTCATTCACGATTTTCTTTCCGCTCGAAGAGAGCAGCGAGCCGCAACCGATGGCAACGATCACGGCAGGATAGAACATGGCGACCATCCTTATTATTGAAGACGAAGCCAAAATGCGCCGCCTGTTGGAGCTCAACCTGGGCGATGACGGCTTCAAGACAATCTCCGCCGCCGATGCCGAAGCCGGCTTGCGACTGCTGGCGTCCGAGTCGGTTGATCTGGTAATCACAGACCTCAAGCTGCCCGGCATGAGCGGCCTCGATCTCCTGCAGGCGGTGAAGCGGCAAGATGCCGCGTTGCCCGTAGTGGTCATGACCGCATTCGGCTCCGTCGAAACCGCCGTCGAAGCCATGAAAGCCGGCGCCAGCGACTACGTCCTCAAGCCATTCTCGCTGACTGAAATGCGTATGGTCGTGCACAAGGAGCTTGACGTCTCGCGTTTACGTGAGGAGAACCGGTCACTCCGTGAGGCGCTGGGCGAGAAGTACAGTCATCCCAATATCGTGGCGCGCAGCCCGAAGATGCAGGAAGTGCTTGCGATCGTGGAGCGGGTGGCGCCGACAAATTCCACCGTTCTGCTCGGCGGCGAGAGCGGCGTCGGCAAGGACTTGATCGCCCGCGCGATTCACGAGAAATCGCGCCGCGCCTATGGGCCATTCATCAAGATCAACAGCACCGCTATCCCGGAGAACCTGCTGGAGAGCGAACTGTTCGGCTACGAAAAAGGAGCCTTCACCGGCGCCAACACCAGTAAGCCGGGAAAATTCGAACTCGCGGATAAGGGCACACTGTTCCTTGACGAGATTGGCGACGTGCCACCGGCAACGCAAGTGAAGCTTCTGCGCGTGCTGCAGGAGCGCGAATTCGAGCGCCTCGGGGGCACACGGACTGTCAAAGTGGACGTGCGCCTCGTTGCTGCCACCAACCGCGACCTGCGCGCAGCTCTTGAAGATGGAACGTTTCGCGAGGACCTCTACTATCGGCTGAACGTGGTCCCGATCGACATCCCATCGCTGCGCGAACACAAAGAAGATATCCCCGACCTGGTGGACCTGTTTCTCAGAAGATTCGCCAGCGACTCGGGAAGGCAGGTTGCCGGCATTTCGCGGGAAGCCATGAACCTGCTTCTAAGCCACCACTGGCCGGGCAATATCCGCGAATTGCAGAACATCATCGAGCGCGCCTGTGCCCTGGCAACAACCAGCAAGCTCGAGGCCGACGACGTTCACCTCGATTCTCCGCGGAATCGGACTACATCTTCTGCGGATCGTTTCCTCCCCGACGGCATGACTCTGGACCAGTGGGAAGACGAGATGATCCGCGAGGCCCTGAAGCGGGCTGCAGGCAACAAATCCCAGGCGGCGCGCCTGCTGGGGCTCTCGCGCAATGCCCTGCGTTACCGCTTATCGAAGATTGGAATTCCCGACGAGAATGGAGCGGAGTAGAAGCTGTCGGGCAGTGCCGTCAAATGCTGGCTGGGAACGGTGGTGCAAAACGCCTGTACGCCAACGGATTCGCAGGCCGGCGCCGGAGAGTCTGGCACGCTGGCCGCAGCTCTTGAGATCGCTCAAGATGACTGAGCAACGGGTTAGCACATCTACTTTTTGTCGGGCAGAAGTTCAATCTTCGCAATCACGAAAGCGCTCGAACCTCCCCGCTGAAAGACCTTTCCGCTGGCGGTGACCTTTTGTCCCGCAAACGGCAACAGTTTTTCATTTTGTCCGCTGGCGGGCGTGGTGTCGGCAATCGGCCAGTAGATGGTTCCGTTATCTGCCAGGATGACCAGCGGAGAGCCAGCTTTGGCGCAGGCGACAGCGCACTCCGGACTGATGGGCTTCTTAAGGTCTTTGGTGAAGGCGCAAGCGGAATCCAGAACATAGCCTTTCACGGTGACCGCGTTTTCTTGACCCGCTCCTTCCGTGAGGACCGCCCCGACAATGACCAAGATGCACAGAAGTTTCGAAATGTCAGCAACAGCAATCCTCATATTCCCTCCATCGGGAAAAGTCGCCTTGTAAAACCCCACGCTGCGTATGGGAGGCCCTACGACAGACAGGAGAAATTTGCCAAAAGTAATTGCAGTTCGGCGTCGCGACGATAGTAAAAAAATAGTAAGAGACCGCAACGCTTCTCAAGCGCTTTGCTTGATGAACGTCCAGCCTAATATACTTTTCACTGTTCACGAGGGTGCTCCTTTTCGCAGGGGGTGATGCTAGCGCTCACAACCTACCCCTAAAGGGCGCCCTTTTATAATGCGTTTACGACAACAATCCGTCTCCCACTCTCCAGTAAGCCAATGACCCCGGGGGGTGGCCGTCAGTTGGCCAGCATGCGGTCACGCGGTTTGTCTTGCGGCCTGCAGGGTAATTCCGGGGACCGTTGAGAAACGGCCACGCCCAGCCATTTTCCCAAGCCGCGGAAGTGGTCCAACCAGGCGTCACTCATGCGCGTTTGGTTACCTCCGGAGAGCGCCTCGACCAGCTGGTAGTAAACGTTCTGCGACTTCCAAAGGTCCACTTCCAGGGGCGGGACGCGGCTCAGCGAAACCAGAGCCTCCACCATCTCCAGCGCCTTCGGATCACCGGGGTTCCGCGCCCACTGCTCCACCTCCGCGTTCAGCCGTTGGCGCAGAGCCGATTCCAGACAGGATATGTCCAGATTGACGCCGTCGTGCCGGGCGGCATGGAGTAGCATCCTGATGCGATCCAGGTCCAATTCCTGGTCCGTCAACGCCCGCTGCACCGCGCTGCCCAACACGAACTCGGCGGTGGTGCGCAGGATGGGTGGCGGAGGCATGTGAAGTTCGGACAAGAAGTGCAGGAATGGGGCGTGGTGCTCGTATACCTGGCGGTACATGGCCTCGGCCTCGCCCATGGTGGAGTTGACGATCTGACTGAGAATGCGCCGTTGCTCATCGCGGAACAGGGACTTCAGCGAGTAGGTCGCGCCCCGAAAATGGCGATCGATCACACGCAGGCACTCCGGCAAGTCAGCACTGGAAAAGGCCTGGCTCGCTTCTTCAACCAGCCCGCAGAAGGCATTCTTGCTCTGGAAGGGGCGAACCCCAGCGCTCAGGTTGTGATCGCCGAAATGAAGCACTGCGAAACCGACGGTCAAGCGCGCGCGTGTGATGTTCGAGACAATGCGGGCGCGGCCGAGAGCAAGTTTTGTTTTACCGGACTCCAATACGCGCGCTTCCTGCAGGTCCACACGGTAGCTGTAAATCGAGCTCCAGCCGTGATAGCCGTCGAACAGCGAGCTGATGGCGTAATGTGCGCCCACCCCCAACAGGTCCAACATGGCGGGCCGGACGAAGCGCTCGTAAACGTCGCGCCCGTTCCCGTAATCAGGGATGTTGCTCCAAGCCGCTTCCAGGCGGCGCAAGAATTCCTCCTCGCGGTCTTCGCCGAAGAGCTGCTCGCTAAGTTGCACGGCGCGGCCGGCGTACTGGAGGACGTGCACCGTCTCCGGCCCGGTCAGTTCGTCGAAGAACCAGCCGCAACTGGTGTACATCAGCATGAGAAGGCGCTGCACTTCGAGCAGTCTTAAAATGCGCACTTGTTGTTCGAGAGAAAGGTCCCGCACAGCATGGCGGGCAAGAAATGCGTCTATATTGCTGGGCGAACGATCCAGCACGACGTTGATGTAATCGTTGCGCGCGGCCCAGGCATCCCGCAGAAGTTCCTGCGCGCTGAGCTCATAAAACGTGGCGAGATCATCGCGCAGCCAGTCCATTGCCTCCCGCAGAGGTTGCCGCCAATGCTGGCGCCAGGAGCCGCATCCGCCGGAGTTGCAGCCGCAATCGTTCGCCCAGCGTTCCACCCCATGCATGCAACTCCACGAGCTCTTCTCGATGATTTCCACTTCCTGAAATGGCGGGTGCTTGGCAAGGTATTCACCGTAGTTGGTGACAGTTGCCAGCTGGTTGCGCTCAATGTAGTCGAGCGCATAGGCGAGGGCCATATCGCCGTGGGCATGATGATGACCATAGGTCTCGCCGTCGGTGGCGATGTGGACCAATTGCGCCCACGGGCGGTCGTCATCGAAGCCGCTGAGCAGGCGGTTGGCAAAGTTCTGTCCGTTGACGAGCAATTTTTCGAACGCGACCGCGTGCGAGATGGGGCCGTCGTAAAAAAACAAGCTGATGCTGCGGCCGGACGGAAGGTGGCAGGCGTAGGCGCGCGTGGGATCGATGCCAGCGCCCTCGAGGTTGAGCCATTCCTCCCAGGGCTGGTGGCGCATCCGACGGGCCTGGTGCTGGGCCAGAATGGTGAACTTGATGCCGACCGAACTGAGGAGTTCGAGTGTCTCCAGATCCACTGCCGTTTCCGGCAGCCACATGCCCTCCGGGTCTCGTCCGAAACGGTGCTGGAAATCGCCCATGCCCCAGACGATCTGCGTAGCCTTATCGCGCGAGTTTGCCAGCGGGAGGATCATGTGGTTGTACGCCTGCGCTAATGCGGCGCCATGGCCCGAGAACGATTGCTGGCTCTGGCGGTCGGCCGCCAGCACCCGCTCATAGGCGTGCGGCGCGTTGTGCTCCATCCACGACAGCAGCGTCGGCCCAAAGTTGAAGCTGATGCGGGCGTAGTTGTTGACGATCTTTGCGATCCGGCCCGCTTCGTCGAGAATCCGCGCGGCGCCATTGGGCAGATAACACTCGGCGGCAACGCGCTCGTTCCAGTCATGGTAGGGGGAGGCGGAATCCTGCAGCTCGACCGCTTCCAGCCAGGGATTTTCCCGCGGCGGCTGGTAAAAGTGACAATGGACACAGAGATAACGTGCCATCAGGCGTCTCCAGAAGCGGCCCTGGAAAGCGACTCGAGCCCGCTTCCCTCACACCACCCGATTCATAAGCGCGACTCCGGGGGGCTCACTGGCGCTGACAGGACCGCGCCAACCGCTGTCGTTAAACATAGCGCGGTATGCCCGCGAGCGGGATAGACGAATATGGTACGTCTGGCATTGGAACAGTTGTTGAGGTCTAAAAGGGGTCTGAGAGGAACCTTGTTGGGGCAGGCCCTCGGTGAGTCGACTTCTCGAAGACGTGAGCCGAAAACGTTTCCTTTCTTCGCGGACAAGCTGCAAAGGAAAACACCCGGGCTGGGCGGGCGGCGAGAAGAACACGAGAATCTGGTTAGGACGATGCTGTGGCTGCTGTGGCTTGTCTGGAACCCAACACTTCTTCTTCTGCTATCAGCCAGTTCTCCATTGCGTTTCCATCCAGGCGGCCACGTTCTTCATACAGCTGATACGCACGTTGGCGGATTTGTTCTTCGACTTCGGCATCGGGTGGTTTGGGTCTGATTGGGATAGGAGCCTTGGGACTCATGGGGGATTACCTCCGCCCAGAATTGTCCTCCGGGTAACTGCACTTTGCAAGGTGACATTTCGATCTGTCACCTCGGCTGGTGGTGAGCAATGCCCCTGCACCAGCTAGCAGAAAAATCCCGAGAACGGCCACCACACCCACGGTGAAGTTCCTACTACGACTTCGGCGTGGCGAGGAAGCGCTCCGTCGAAGAGAGCCCATCACGCGATAACTCCCGGATGGTCGCCCACTCAGAAACGACCCCAGCGCCTTGCGGCTCCTCCTCTGACAGTGGGAGGTCACTTGTGCCGATAGTCGGCAAACCGGATATTTGCAGCGTCTCGAACTGACGCCGCTTCAATTGGCGTAGAATCCCCATTGCACTAACGACCTGTAGACCGCCATTGACGAGATTACCTCCGGCCCCCTGGCTGAAATCCACCACCCTGGTGGAACCAAGCCACCAGGTCTACCAAAGACCGGTCCTCAATCCCCGCAACCTGCTGAAAACACATCTCCAACCGGCCCCTCCACTTTGGCCCTCCCCCTGCATCATCAAGGCAGACGTTTCCCCGCGAGGGCGGAGGTGACTTATGAAACTCAGACTGATGGCAGGCTTAGCAGGACTCCTGATCTTGATTTCGAGCGCAATGAACGCCCAGGTGCAAACCGAATCGGGCGTGGCGCGCGTCAGTCTGATTCACGGCGACGTCTCCACGCAACGCGGAGACTCCGGCGACTGGGCGGCGGCTGCGCTCAACGCTCCCATCGTCGGCGGTGACCGGATTTCCACCGGCGACAAGTCGCGGGCCGAAGTTCAGCTCGACTACGCGAACATCCTGCGTCTCGACGAACGCACACAAGCCAACATCACCGGCCTGAGCCGCACGCAAATCCAGGTTCAGCTTGGTCGCGGATTAGCCAACTACTCCGTCTTCAAGGACGGCGAGGCGGATGTCGAGATCGACACTCCCAACATGTCGCTTCATCCCAACCGCCGCGACGGCAGCTACCGCATCCTGGTTGTGTCGGATGATCAGACCGAAGTTCTGGTCCGCAAAGGCGATGCCGAGGTCTCAACACCCCAGGGCCGCACTCATCTGGAAAAAGGCCAGATGATCACTGTGCGAGGCACGGGCAACGACACGCAGTACAAGATTGCCGATGCTCCTTCCAAAGACGACTTTGATCGCTGGAATAATGATCGCGACAACACCATCCGCAACGCGCAGGCCTGGAAGCACACCAATCGCTACTACGTTGGCACCGAAGATCTGGATGCCTACGGACACTGGACGAGCGTGCCCGATTACGGCTCGGTGTGGGTTCCCACGGCCGACTACGGGTGGGCTCCCTATCGCGCGGGACGCTGGGTCTGGGAACCCTACTGGGGATGGACCTGGGTTTCCTATGAGCCGTGGGGTTGGGCGCCATATCACTACGGCCGCTGGTTCCTCTATGGAAGTTCGTGGGTCTGGTGGCCGGGTCAGTCGTATGGGTATCGCCACTATCGTCCCATTTGGGCGCCGGCTTACGTGTCCTTCTTCGGCTTCGGCAACGGAGGTGGTTTTGGATTCGGGTTTGGCAGCGGATGGGGTTCGATTGGCTGGTTGCCCATCGGCCCATGCGATCACTTCTATCCCTGGTACGGTGGATACCGGTCGCGCTTCAACGTGGTGAACGTGACCAACATCTACAACTACCACAACGGCGGAATTCCGCCGCTGCGCAGCGGAACGCGGTACTCGAACATCCGCTTGGCGATGAACAACGATCGCATTCGCCAGGCCGTCTCCACGGTTCCGTCGAACGATTTCGGCAGAGGCCGCACCACCGCCCAACCTGTGTCGCGCGAACTTTTCCGCGACGGCAAAGTAGTGGCGGGCAATCTGCCCGTCGTGCCGACCCGGGAAAGTCTGTTGGCCGGTGAACGCCGCGCGGCTCCTCCGGCCGTCGGCCGCGGAGCGCAGCCGGAGCGTTTCTTCACGAAGAATCGTACGGTGGCAACACCGCAATCGTTCGAGCGGGAAGCCGCCGAAGTACACAGCGCCATCAAGCGCGATGGACGCTTTACGCCCGTGGTCGGGAATCAACGGTCCACGGCGAGCGAGAGCAACCCGCGCCCAGCTCCCCGCCAGGTTGGCGAAGGACCGGGTGTAATGAAACACGGAGAGCCTGCCGGCAATAACAACCCGAACCAATCCTGGCGCCGCTTAGGTCAGCCCGCGCAGTCGCCCGCACCTGGCACAGCGTCCACGCCCTCCAACCCGGGCCAGCGCAAGCAGGTGGGTGGCGAGAACTCCGACTGGAGGCGGGTCCCGAACTCCGGTGCGCCGCAGAGCCCGGCGGGCAGGGGAACTCCAAATACCGGAAACCGGCCAGGCAATGCGAACACGCCGGACACGCGCCGCGCGCCAACTCCGGAAGGAAACCAGCAGTGGCGGCGCTTCGACCGTGCGCCGGAGCCCGCGACCCGAGGCACCAGCAATCCGACAGAGGCGCCAGCGTCCCGCGATCGCTTCCAGCGTGAGGATCCAACGCCCACGCCTGATCGCGGGAACGACTGGCGGAGGATGCCACCTTCGCAGAACTCCACTCCCGACCAGCCGTCGAATCGCACCGAGCGCAACGATTCGTGGGATCGCTCTCCTTCCCGCGGCTCGGCTCCGCAAGCGCAGCGTGATTCGGGGAACTGGCGCCAGTCTCCTCCCCGGGACAGCGGGCGCGAAGTTTCTCGTCCGCCGCTCGACATGAGACAGCCGATCGTTACTCCGCGTTCTTCCGGGCCTGGCCCCTCCGGCGGATCTCGCGGGAACGGCGGCAACAGCGGTGGCGGGCGTTCGACTCCCAACCGCGGCGGCGGGGAACAGCATCCCTCCGGCGGCAACGCGCCCCATCGCGGACGATAAAAACTTGGAACAATGTTCGGACCGCCGGCTCTCAGGAGCCGGCGGTTTTTCTTGGGAGGACCTGAGGTTCCTCTGCCCTGATCGCGCGCGTTCTTCTTCTCCCTTACAAGCCACGACTTGAAGGGTTCGCTGCCCGCCGTATACTTTTAAGGTACCCGATCAAGGGCACTCGGCTTTGATACTCATACTTCTTTCCCGGCTCTGCCCTCTCCCTCCTCGCTCGCGGGCACATTCTGAACTGGTTGCGATTTTCCTCCTGCTGGCAATGCTCGCGACTCCGCCGACGTTGGCATCGCAGCAGAACCAGGAGGGCTCGGCGGGTGGCAACGAATTGCAGAAACTGTTTGCCGCCGCGCGCGCGGCGAAGGAAGCGGGAGACCTGCCCGCCGCCGCGAGTGCCAACCAGAAGCTCATCGCTCTTAGCCTCCGGGAAATGGGAAAGCTCCGCCTCTTCGAGAATGCCTATCCCGAGGCAGCGGAACTTTACCGCCGCTCTCTCGAATTGGAAGACGTTCCTGACGCCCACGCCGATCTCGCCATCGCCCACTTGTTGGCCAACCGGCCCGCGGACTCGGCAGTAGAAACTCGCAAGGCCCTGGCCTCGGACCCGCGGAATGCCGCGACCTGGACCGTGCAGGGAGAGGCGCTGATCAAGACCAAGGACTACCGTGGCGCAGTGGAGGCGCTCCACCGCTCCCTGGAAATTCGCCCCGATCCGGAGACCAGCTATGCGCTTGCCAGCTGCTTCCTTCGCCTGAAAGAGAAGGAAAAAGCGGCTGCCATCTTCCGCCAGATGATCGCGGTCGCCGGCGAACGCAGTGATTTATATCTTCTCTTTGGCTTCGCGTATCGGGATGCGGGAATGGCTGACGACGCGGGGCAGCAATACCGGCGTGCGCTGGCACTCAACCCGAGAGCCCCGAACGCCCACTACCATCTCGGCCTGAGCTATCTGATGGGGAACGAATGGGCGCCCACCCCCGAGGGCCGCAGCGAGTTCCTCAAGGAACTGGAACTCAATCCCAGAAATTTTGCCGCCCACTACCTGCTGGGATATATGGCGTTCAGTTCGAACCAGGAAGCGGAGGCCGACCATTACCTGGGAATCGCCGCGCAACTGAAGCCGTCCTCGCCGGAAACCTGGTTGTATCTCGGGCTGAACGCGTACCGCCGCAAGCAGAACCAGCGTGCCGAAAAACTGTTCCGCACGGCAATCTTGCTGGCCGAGCAAGACGGCATCGGTGCTCACAACGACATTCGAAAGGCGTACACCAGTCTGGGCCGGATCCTGATGGGCTCCGGAAGAACACAGGAAGGGAAGCGCTACCTCCAGAAAGCACGTGATCTGCAGCAGCTCATGATGGCCGACAGCCAGCAGGGCAGCGGCATGGCCGAGCCGGCGGGTTCCGGTGTGTCGTCAGCGGATGTTCCGAATCTTCCACAAGAGGAAGCTCACATCTCTCTTCCGGGGACGGGCAAGGCGGATCCCACCGCTCCGCTGAATGCACGTGTTCTTTCCCGTGCGAATTTCACGAGCGAGCAGAAAAAACTGATAGCGGCCCAGGAGCAATACCTGCGCTCCGTTCTGGGCGCCAGCTTCAATGATCTGGCTACGGCCGAGGCGATCCAGGAGCAATACGCCGCCGCGCTTGGACACTACCAGGAAGCAGAGCGCTGGGATCCGAAAGTTCCCAACCTGATGCGCAATCTGGGCTTCGCTGCTTATCGCGCGGGGAACCACCCGGAAGCAATTCGGGCGTTGAAAAAGGCGCTCGTAATCTCTCCTGGCGATGATGCGGCACGCGCCGTTCTCAACGAGCTTAGAACTTCCAACGACGGAGCGGCATCGCAGAACAAGAAAGACAAGCAACCATGACTGTCAGCAAAACGGAGATCCATTGAATCCGCGCCCGCCCGCCTGTTTTCGCGCTGCACTCGCACTTCTCGCCGTAGTTCTGCCGGCGGCAGGTGCGTCGGCCCAGGAGCAGCATCCCGTCGCGCCTCCGCCTCCGCCCGGCACCAAGAAGATCCAGTGCAGCCGGCGCCCGGTGCCGCAGCTCGAGGACATTACCGAGAAAGCCGGAATCCGCTTCCGCCACACCGCGAATCCGTTTAGCACCTACATTGTCGAGTCCATGAGTGGCGGCGTCATTCTCTTCGACTACGACCGCGACGGCTGGCTCGACATCTATTTCACCAACGCGCCCACGGTGGAAATGGCGCTGCGCAAGGAGAAGAGCCGCGGCGCGCTTTACCACAACAATCACGACGGTGCCTTCACCGATGTGACTGACGGATCGGGTCTGGCCGCACCTTGCTTCGCCATGGGCGGAGCTGTCGCCGATTACAACAACGACGGCTGGCCCGATCTTTACCTTACCTGTCTTGGCGGAAATGCTCTGCTGCGCAATAACGGCGACGGCACGTTTACCGATGTCACGGCGCAGGCGGGCGTCGCCGATGGCCGCATGTCCACCGGCGCCGCTTTTGGCGACTATGACCGGGATGGATTCGTGGACCTGATGGTGGCCAACTACGTTGATTTTCAGCTTGATCATCTGCCCCCATTTGGCGGCAAGTCACTCTGCAAGTATCGCGG
Organism: Terriglobales bacterium; assembly: GCA_016201265.1. Taxonomy (GTDB): domain Bacteria; phylum Acidobacteriota; class Terriglobia; order Terriglobales; family Acidobacteriaceae; genus Acidiflorens. Next base: position 19,533 of record JACQDD010000092.1, read on the forward strand.
CATCGACGTCTACTGCGGTCCGCGCGGCCTGAAAGGCGGAGGGGATTCGCTGTTTCACAACAATGGGGACGGCACTTTTGCCGATGTCTCCAAGGCCGCCGGGGTGGACGATTCCCACGGCTACTACGGCCTCGGGGTGGTCTGGGCGGACTTCAACAATACCGGCTGGCCCGATCTCTACGTCGCCAACGACACGCTGCCGAACTTCCTCTACCGTAACGACGGCAAAGGGAAATTCACGGAAATCGGACTTGAATCAGGAGCGGCGTTGAGCGAGACCGGTTCCGAGCAGGCATCCATGGGAATTTCACTCGGCGACTACTTGCACACCGGGCGGCCCTCGATTCATGTAACCAATTTTTCTGACGACTACGACGATCTTTATCGCAACGACGGCAACTGGAATTTTTCCGACGTCTCTTACCAGTCGGGTGTCGCGTTGCCGTCCCGCCCCCGGGTGAAGTGGGGCACAGCGTTTCTGGACTTGGACAACGATGGCTGGCTCGACCTGGTGACGGTGAGCGGTCACGTCTATCCACAAATGGAGCAGGCTCCGGCGAGCGGCGGGTACTGGCAGCCAAAGTTGCTCTACATGAACGAAAAAAACGGAACGTTCTGCGACGCCAGTAGCCAGGCCGGACCCGCACTCGAAACGAAACGCCTATCGCGGGGCCTGGCAGTTGGGGATCTTTTCAACGACGGCAACGTCGACATCGTGGTTGAGGACCTGGACAGTTCAGCGATGGTCTTGCGGAACCCCGGCGTTGCGGAACGTCATTGGGTGAGCTTTGAATTGGCGGGCACCAAGAGTAATCGGATGGCGATCGGAGCACGTGTCAAAGTCGTCGCCGGTGGGATGACCCAGACTGACGAGGTCCATAGCGGCGGGAGTTATCTCTCCCAGAGTGACGTTCGCTTGCACTTTGGCCTTGGCACTGCCGAGAAGATAGAGTCCGTCGAGATCCGCTGGCCCTCTGGCAAGGTCGAGACAATCAAGAATCTGGCTGCGGACCATTTCTACGCGATACTGGAAGGGGATGGAATTGTCCCTGCCGAGCGGACCTACCCCGCCGCCCAGAAAGGCCCTGCTCCCAACAATCCCCCCGCGCCTGCCAAGAATCAACCCTGAACTCGGGCCTTGGCCGTAGACTCGCGCACCACGAACACCGGCTCGACTGCAATCCGGTGGGGATAGTCTTCCGTCCCACTCTCGATCCGCTCCAACACAGTCTGGGCAGCGATCTCGCCCATCTTCCGCAGCGGCTGGTGGACCGTGGTCAAACTCGGCGAGTGGTAGGCCGCTTCCCGAATGTCGTCGAAACCCACGACCGAAATATCATCGGGAACGCGCAGGCCGGCTTCATGAAAGGCACGAATGGCGCCGATGGCAGAGATGTCATTGTAGGCGAAGAGCGCGGTGAACGGCTTCTTGCGGGCGAGGAGTTGCTTCGCGTAGGGATACCCGAGCTGGGGAGAAGGGTCGTCAACTTCGAGTCGCACGATCAGATCCGGATCCATCGCGAGATCGAGCTGTCGGGCAGTCCGGCACACCGCCTGCCAACGCTCCTCTGAGTCTGAGCTGTATGGCTGGCCTTTCATGAACGCGATCTGTCGATGGCCCTGTGACACCAGATGTTCGAGGGCCAGTCTCGCACCCGTCTCCTGGTCGAGCACGATGTTGGTCACTCCCTTCAACTCCCGGTGACCGGCCACCGATACCGTGGGCAGCGATGGAGGTTCTTGCAGGCTGGTGTCCACTGTAATAAAGCCCTCGACTCCTCGCTCCACCAGAAGCTGCGAGTACTCGAGCAGCATGGAGAGATCGTGGCGATGGATTACCGTCAAGAAAAAGTAGTTATGTTGCCGGAGATAGGCTTCGACGCCGCTGACGATCATCGAGCCGTAAGCATCGCCGATTTCTTCGACGATCAGTCCAATGGTGTAGGTGCGCTTCTTGCGCAAGGACCGGGCGAAGAAATTCGGACGATAGTTGAGTTCCTGAGCGGCTGCCTGGATCCGGAGCCGTGTATGTTCAGGAATGGAGCGTGCGGAAGGAGCGTCGTTCAGAACCGCCGAAACCGTGCCCGGCGCCAGCCCTACGCGTTCCGCGACTGCTCGCAGTGTGACCGCTCCCGGTTTACTGATGCGAGGCTCTTTACCTTTCCCCATTCCTTCCTGGTATTCGCCGCCTGCCGATGGCGGGCGCTTAAGACTCGCATACGCTCTGCGAGAATGCAATTGTCAATCCGGTAGTGGGCTACTTTGAATGAAAGTAGCCCACTACCGTCAATCCAGAATAGCGAAAGGTAAGGCACGCAAACGGGAAAAGGCAGTTATTGCGATGCCGGAGCGCCAGCATTAATAATGTTTGTGAAAGAGAGGTGCATCGTGCGAAGAATTTCAAAATGCCTTCTTGGACTGGCCGGCTTACTGTCCGCTGCTTTGTCCTGTGGCGGTTCTTCGCAGACCGCGCCTCCTCCACCCCCTGCTTACGTTCTGGTCTGGAGCGACGACTTCAGCGCCGCCAACGGCTCTTTGCCCGATTCTTCCAAGTGGATCATGGAAACCGGCGGTAACGGCTGGGGCAACAACGAACTCGAGACCTACACCAACCGCACGCAAAACGCCCACGTACAGGACGGCAACCTGGTCATCACCGCCAGCAAAGAAACCTACACCGGCCCCGACGGCATTACTCGCCAGTACACCTCCGCCCGTCTCAAAACTCTGGGAAAGTTTGAGCAGAAGTATGGACGCTTCGAGGCCCGCATCAAAATCGCCCAAGGGCAGGGCATGTGGCCGGCCTTCTGGATGCTCGGCAACAACATTGGTACCGTCGACTGGCCCAACTGCGGCGAGATTGACATCATGGAGAACATCGGGAAAGAGCCTGCCATCGTCCACGGCAGCATGCACGGTCCCGGCTACTCAGGAGCGAATGGATTGACCGGAGCCTACACCCTGCCATCGGGCAAGTTTGCCGACGCCTTCCACATCTTTGCCGTCGAGTGGGAAACCACTACGGTTCGCTTCTATGTTGATGGCAACCTCTACGAGACCCGCACGCCCGCTGATCTTCCGGCAGGCAAAACCTGGGTCTTCGATCATCCCTTCTTTATTCTGCTGAACGTGGCCGTTGGCGGAGACTGGCCGGGAAACCCCGACAATACTACGGTCTTCCCCCAAGACATGCTGATTGACTATGTGAGGGTTTACAGCAAGAAATAGCCGAGGCCAATCCGATCGCAGTGATGCTCTTTCTTACTCTGCTTTTCGGAGTCCCGGCTGTGATGCGCTTCGGTTGGGAGGCAGAGGCTTAATTACGAACACTGCTGCCAGCCGGTTTTTCCAATGATTCACCGGCCGCACTGCCTGGGCGGCTGCCGTCCATCATCGGGCCCAGCCTGCCCTCGCGATACGCGCGCAGGTAGTTCTTGCAGCGCGCATCGCGGCCCAGCAGCGCTTCTGCCGCGATGATATCCATCATCAGTTGCGGGTCACAGGGATCGACAATGGCGGCATCCAGCCCCTGCGCCATCAGCAACAAGAGAAAGGTCTCGTTCAACAGCTTGCGAACGGGCAAGCCGAAAGAGACGTTGCTGACGCCGGCGCTGATGTGAACTCCCGGGTACCTCGCAACAATCTCTCCGACGGCCGTCAGCATCGTTTGGCCGGGTCCAGTTGCTACCGGCATCACACAAGGGTCAACGTAGATGTCATCGAGCGCAAAGCCCTCCCCGGTGAGGCGGTCGATCAACCGGCTGGCCGTGGCCACCCGGTCCTCGACTCCCGTGGGCGGCCCGGATTCCGACAGGCAGAGGGCAATGACCCTGGGACGGTGTTCCTTCAGCACCGGCAGCATCGCCCAGCGCGCGGGCTCATCGCTGATCGAGTTAACCATCGGTCGCTGCTTGCAGAGAGGAAGCGCCTTGCTGATCGCTTCCGGGTCGGCACTGTCGAGGCATAGGGGAATATCCACTGCTCCTTGTACGAGTTCCACCAGCCATGTGA
>JACQDD010000033.1 GCA_016201265.1 Terriglobales bacterium
AGGTGGTTGGTGGGCTCGTCGAGCAGCAGGAAGTTGGCGGGGTGCAGGAGCATTTTCAGTAGCGCGTAACGATTGCGCTCGCCGCCGGAGAGCACGCCGATGCGCTTGAAGACGTCGTCGCCGGAGAAGAGAAAACAGCCGAGCAGGCTGCGCAGCTGGGTTTGCGTCGAGGACGGCGAAAGCTCACCCAGATCATCCAGGATGCGGGCTTCGGGATCAAGCTCCTTGTATTGGTCCTGCGCAAAGTAATCGGGCTGAACGTTGTGGCCGAGCTTGAAGTCTCCCGCGGTCAGGGGCTCGGTACTAGCCAGCAGCTTAATCAGGGTGGACTTGCCGGCTCCGTTGACGCCGACGAGTGCGACCCGGTCGCCGCGCTCGATCATGAAGCTCACTTTGTCGAAGACGCGATGGTCGCCGTAGCTTTTGGCGACATTGGAGAACTCGGCCACGATGCGTCCGCTCGGCTTCGGCTGCGGGAAGGAGAAGTGGACGGTCTTCTCTTCGTCGGGAATCTGGATACGTTCGACTTTTTCCAGTTCTTTGATCCGGCTCTGGACTTGCTTGGCCTTGGTGGCCGTGTAGCGGAAGCGGTTGATGAAGACTTCGAGCTGCTCGATCCGTTCGCGCTGCGTTTTGTAGGCGGATTCGAGCTGCTCCTTCCGCGCGGTTTTGGCCGCCAGGTACTGATCGTAGTTGCCGACGTAAGAATGCACTTGCTTGTTCCAGATTTCCACGATGCGCTCAACGGTCACGTCGAGGAAGTAGCGGTCGTGGGAGATCAGGACGTAGGCATAGGGATAGCTGGTCAGGTATTCCTCCAGCCAGTTGCGGGCTTCGAGGTCGAGGTGGTTGGTGGGCTCGTCGAGCAACAGCAGGTTGGGCTTCTGCAGCAGGAGCTTGGCGAGCGCGATGCACCTTGCCCACCTCGGCTTCCAGCGTGTAACCATCGCGAGCTCGAAATTCATGCTCCAGCTTCTGATAGCGGTCGGCGACGTCGGCGTAGGCCGCGCTGGTGTGGTCGAGTTCCGACATGCTGTGGGTGAGGGATTCCATCTCTTTTTCCATGGCATGGAGCCCGGCGAAAACGGACATGCACTCGTCGAAGATGGAGCGTCCGCTGAGCGTGAGGCCGTCCTGCGGCAGGTACCCGGCGGAGATGCCTTTGGCGCGGGAGATTGAGCCATAGTCGAGGGATTCGAGACCAGCCAGGATCTTCATCACGGTGGACTTGCCGGTGCCGTTCGCTCCGACGAGACCGATGCGCGATTCCGGCGTGATCAGCCAGTCGGTGTCTTCGAACAGAAGTTTGTGGCCGTAGCGCTTGCCGGCGCCGGAAAGTTGAATCATGAGGCTTTCTCTATCGTCTCATGAAGCTCCCGCTCAGCTGCGCCGGCACGAATTCGATCATTGACAATGTGTCACGATTTGTGACACAATACCGATCATGCCCAGTGTAAACATTCGCCAGCTTCGGGATACTCGGCGCCTGAAGGCTTGGCTGCGCGCCGGGAAAACCGTAGAACTCCGGGAACGAGACGAGGTGATTGCCCGCATTGTTCCAAAAGGATCGCCTCCGCAGCCCGGCGATTGGCCGGATTTCGCAGCTTCGCGCAAGGAAATTCTGGGCGATCGCGTTCTGCCCGGAGCCGACCTGGTTATCGACGAGCGCGGCCGCTATTGAGCAGCTTATTGAGCACGTACGCCGACACCAGCTTCTTTGTTTCGCTCTATCTCACCGATCAGCACACGGCAGAGGTCGAGCATCGTCTAAGATCGCGACCATCCTTATGGATGACGCCCCTGCACGTGGCCGAGTGGACGCACGCCCTCGAACAACACGTTTTCCGCAAAGCTATTTCCCGCAGGGAGGCGGACCGTCTGCAGCAGCGATTCCATGAGCATCGCGCCCTGAATCTATGGAGGGAGGCGCCCCTGCCCGATCAAGCCTTCGAAGTTTGCGCGCAACTGGCTCAGCGACACGCGGCGCGGCTAGGTGTTAGGACTCTCGACACACTGCACGTGGCTTCGGCCCTGGAGCTGAAAGCTGAACATTTTTGGACCTTTGACGTGCGGCAGGAAAAGCTAGCGCAGGCCGTCGGCTTGAAAATTAGCTGAAAATTGCAGAGCGCGAACCTGCCGAGCTTCGCTCGGCTGGACAGCCGAGGGCGGCTGTCCCTACGTGATTCGTTAGCGTGCGGAGGCGAACCGTGCCTCACCGAGATTAGGAAGGCGCCGCGCTACTCGATGGGCTTCGGCTTGGAGAAAAGCCGCCGGAACACCAGGAAAAGCACAACCGCGACTGCGGCCCAGATCACGAGAAACACCCAGTCGGAGGGGCCGGAGTGTCCAGCTAGTTCGATTTGGAGAACGGGCTCCAGTCGCCAGAGAACCGGGGTGAGCAGCATGGCGACGATCCAGCCGAGGGGGAGGCTGACGATGACGGCAATCAGCAGCGCAGGAATCGTTTTCTTCATGGCTTGACCATCAGGTGCCCTGGGTCATTTTGTAGCCTCACGCCGCGGCTGGCAATTAACACCTGGAAGTTCTCGCCCATGCCAGCGGGGGTGACGAGGTGCTTCAGTTGAAGCGTAACTTTGGCCCGTTCTTGCGGCATGTTGCAGTCTTCGAAGGCATCGGCAAACTGGTTGGTTTCGCCGATCCGCATCAGGAAGTGGGATTGCGTGCGTAACGGTTGAACGTCCATTCCCGCGTCGGCAGCGGCGGCCGCGAGGGCGGTAAAGGCCACGTGCGCGGTGAGGTCTTGCTCGCCGGGAGCCTGATACGGGTCAGGGCTGGCCGAATGATGGCGATAGGCCATGAGGGTGCCGCGATGATGTCCGGCGAGTTGTTCGGCACGCGTGTAGCCGTAGTCGATGACCACGAGGAATCCTCGCTCGATCGAATGGGCTGTGTGTTGGATCCAGTCTTGGGCGAGAAGTGGAACCTCGATGCGCTCGCCCGGTTCCGGATGTACGCCGTAGCGGTCGAGGAATTCGAGTTCTTCAGCAGTGGGGGGGAGCCAGACTTCGCGCAGGCGGCTGTTCTCGAGGGCGAGATGGAGTTTGCCCTCGGTGCCGAGGATTTCGACTGGGAGGGCGTCGAAGAATTCGTTGGCGAAGACAATGAGGGGCGTGGCGGTGGAGCAGGTGCGGTGGATGTGGGTGGGCCGTCCCTCCAGGGCTTGATCGTCGTTCTGACCATTCCCAGCGGTGAAGCGCTGGGCTAAGCTCGGGCGTTCCCCCGGAACTGCGGCCTTGCCAGTTCCAACGTGTTCGCGCAGGGTGTCTTGGAGTTTTGTCCGCAGCGCGGGCGAAGCTTCCTGCGGTGTGTAGTGGAGCGCGGCGAAGAAGTCAGGGAATTTCTTCTTCGACCAGTCCAGGACATCGCGGGCAAAAAGGCCGCGGCCGGGGCCGAGTTCGAGGAGTTCGATCTCGGGGGGACGGTCCAGAGCGCGCCACATTTCGTCGAACTGGCGGGCGAGGAGGCGGCCGAACACGGCGTGGACGTCGCTCGCGGTGTAGAAGTCTCCGGCCTTGCCGAATTGCTCGGCGTGGCGCGAGTAGTATCCGGCGGCGGGGTCGTAGAGACAGATCTCCATGTAGCGGGAGAACGGGATGGGGCCGCGCTCGCGGATTTCCTGCTCGATTTGCTCGCGGAGAGACATGCGCTAGTCCTCTGTGCCGGGACCCGAACTGCGCGGCACCTTGCGGTCCTGCGGAGTGCGAGTGAACATTTCGACGAAATAGTCGTGCAGTGCGTCGTAGATTTGGCGCTGGAGATTCCAGGCGAACTGCGGGTTTTCCAGGTCGCGCGGGTGAATCTGGAATCGATAAGTGTGAACCGGGACAGTCGAGTTCTTCAGGTCAATCAAGACTTCGATCGCGCCGTTGTTCTCCTGCGCAGAAAAAGCGAGCAGGGGATGGTCGTAGAGCTGAAGGTGTGCGCGGACTCTTGCGAGGTTGTCGGAGTCGGACACGGGGTCCATTCTACTCAGGGAGGAACGGCGCGCAGGTGGTCACCTCAGGGGCTAAAGCCCCTCCGCAAAAACGTGCGATCGCAGCGCTGAAGCGCTGCGCCACCCAAAACCAGAGTTCTCGCGCAGCTTGCCGTCTACGCTGCCGCTCGCAAGGCCGGCCTGTCCCCGTGGAAGGCGCGCTTGATCGGGGGCAGCGCCAGGTAGAAGATGCTGGCGGCGTTGATGATGCCAAAGATCAAGGGCAAGCCGTGCGAGGCGATCAGGACGGGCAGCAGGACGACGAGCCCGATCGCGGAGAACAAGAGAGTCAGAAGGCGGCCCCAATTGTGCATTTTGAGGAGGCCGAACCCGGCCAGAATGTGCAGCAGCGCGAACACGAGAACACCAACGCCGGCGACGCGTCCGAGGCTGTGCAGGATGCGCTCCACGGCATTGCCCTCCGCGGCAAGGGAGGCCAGCCTGGCGGCCAGCCCCGTGAACAGCATAAGGCTCAGGCCGAACAGCACTCCCAAAACACCGCGCAGAATCTGATAGATACCGATCAAAGTGACGCCAAGTGGGCGCATGGAGCCTCCAAAAATTTGGGAGAAATATAGCACAAGAGAGAGAAATCAGAAGTTGTAAGTCAAGATTGCAGAAGTGAAAGCGCGTTCACCTCTGCGATTGGACCTCGAATTCTTCTGCCAAGGGCTCGGCGACCGGCGAAACTCATTTGCTCTGCTACAACAGGTTGAGTTCGTAGCGCATGGGAATGACGATGTTCGTCGCACCTGCAAAGCGCTGCGTGCGCTGGATTGCCACAGGCCCTTGCGCACTCACCTTGGCGAGGAGTTCGGCGTAGTCCTCGAACCGCTGTTCCGTGTGAAACTTTTCATGGCGCCGCAAGCCGAAGCGCTCCATGGCTTGCGCGCTGCGGCGGACCTTGTCTTCTTCCGCACCGCAAAAGATCCACTCCGACTCGGGCGCATGGTCGAATATCACGATGTCGCGTGCCAGATTCTTGGCATGGGTCAGCGCCTTCTGGGGATCAGCCATCTCGTGCAGACAGAATTCGAAATAGGCCACATCGCCTGACAGTGCGACATCCTCGAACTTGCCGCCAACAACCTCCACGGAATCTTGCACGCCCTTTGCGGCAACGTTCGCTGCCGGTTCCCTTAGGGCCTCGACGTCCTGATCAATGGCGATCAGCTTCTTTGTGCCGGCGGAGGGGTCGAGCAGTTGCCTCCCTCCCGCCCCGACGAAAAGCACGACCTTATTCGTGAAGTCGTAGAAGCGAAGAAGGTTCTCGGTGAGTTGTGCGTAGTCGGTGGCCAAGGCTGAGTCCCTTCCCGGAATGCCCGATCCAACTCTGTCACATCTGGAACGGAGGCCATGTTTCGGCAAGTCACAATTTGTGGAGACAATCCGCGCCACTCAGTTTACTTCTTCCTTCTGGACCCTTACGTCTCACCCCTATTCGTAGCGCAGGGCTTCGATGGGATCGAGGCGGGAGGCTTTGATGGCGGGGAGCATGCCACTGACGATGCCCACGAATCCCAAGATCAGGCTGGAGGCGATCAGCGTGGTGGAGTCGATGGTGAGATGGATATCGCCTTCGCTGGCGTTCTCGATGAAGGCGCTCCACAGAGTGAGCGATCCTACCGACCAGGAGACGAGGTAGGCCAGGACTACTCCGGCCAGCCCGCCCAGCAAGGTGATGACCAGGGCTTCGGCGAGGAACTGGAAGAGGATGTGCCAACCGCGGGCACCGAGGGCTTTCTCGACGCCGATTTCGCGGGTGCGCTGGGTGACCGAGACCAGCATGATGTTCATCAGGCCGACGCCTCCGATGCCGAGGGTGAGCAGGCCGATGAAGCCGAGGAGAATCTTGATGCCGGTGGTGATGACGCGCAGGTCGAGCAGGTCGGCAAAGACATCGAAGACGAAGACGGCGCGCTTGTCCTTGGGATCGAACTCGTGGTGAAACGCCATGGATTGGCGCACCGCGTTCGCGACTTTCTCGTGGTCGCCTTCGTACTCCATGGCAATGGCATTCAGATAGTAGGTGTTCTTGATATCGCTGATGGCGCTGAACGGGATGTAGACGTGGCCGTTCATGTCGTCGTCGCCATTCTGAATGACGTGCTTTAGAATGCCGATAACTTCGTAGGAAATACCGTCTACGCGCACTTTCTCGCCTAACGCGTTCTGGCCGGAGAAGAGTTTCTTCTTGACGTCGGCCCCAAGCACAGCGACGCGACTATGGGTGTTTTGGTCCAGTTCGGTAAAGAAGGTGCCGTATTCGACGTCCATGCGGCGCATGCGGGAGTAGTAGGGATAGACTCCGCTGACGCCGTAGTTGCCGCTGCGCGTCCCCCATGCGACCGTGCTTTGCTTGGAAACTTCCGGGGAAATGCGTTTCAGCAGAGGCACCTCGGCCTGGAGGTAATCGAGATCGTTGACCGTGAGTTTGACTTCGGCGCCCGCCTTGGTGCCGCCGGCTTGCAACGAGGTTCGTCCGGGAAAGATGAAGACCAGGTTCGTGCCCCAGGAGCGGAAGGCGACCCATAGGCCGCGTTCGAATCCGGTGCCGTAGGCGAGCAGCAAAACGACGGTCGCGATTCCCCAGGCCATGCCCAGCATAGTGAGAATGCTGCGGCGGCGATTGTGCTTCAGCGCGTTGTAGGCTTGGCGTCCGAGTTCGAGGAACATAGCTACTCCTGGCGCAGAGCCTCCACCGGCGGCAGCAGCGCAGCCTGGCGGGCGGGATAAAGGCCGGCGGCGATGCCGGCAATGGCGAGCGAAAGAATGGCGACGATGGCCGACGCCGGGACGATGCGGGGGGTGTCAAATCCCTCCGGCGCGGGCAACATCGCGAGGATGGAAATGAATCCACCCACCAGCGCCAAGCCGATTCCACCGCTGAACGCGGTCAGAAACGCTCCTTCCACGAAGAACTGGGTCATGATGGCGCGATGGGTTGCACCCAGGGCTTTGCGCAATCCGATCTCGCGGGTGCGCTCGGTCACCGAGACCAGCATGATGTTGATGATGCCGATCGCTCCCAGGCCGAGTGTGACCACGCCAACTACGCCGAGGAACCAGTCCATGGCGTTGAAGATCTTGCCCACGCGCTGGTTGTTCTCAATCGTGTCCCAATCCTCAAAAGACTCTTCCAGTTTGGGGTCAAAACCGTGGCGGCGGGCGAGGATTTCATGGATCTCATTCTTGGCCTGGAGGTGCTGCGCCGGGGTGGTAGGGCGGTAGTTCAGAAACGAGATGGCGTCTTCGCTGTTCTGCTCTTTCAGCGGGAAGAGGCCGCGCATGGTTTCAATCGGGATGAAGATGCGGGCGTTGGTGCCGTTGTTGCCGTCTTGGCCGACCTTGCTGACGACACCGATGATGTCGAAGCGGGTGCCGTTCAGCAGGATGGTGGAGCCGACCGCCGGGCGGCCGGGAAAGATGTTCTTCAGCAGTTCCCAGCCGACGACGGCGACGCGACGCGTTTCGTTGTTGTCCTCCTCGTTGAACCAGCGCCCGGTACCGACCGGGACGTTACGAATCCGGTTGTACTCGGGGGCGATGCCAAACACCTGACCGTTGGTGGAGCCGTAGTCGCTGACGGCGCGAATGTCTTCCCGGTTGAGGACCGGAGAGACGTGCTTGAGAGAACGGGTGTCCCGCCGAATGGCGAGATAGTCCTGGTAGGTGAAGTGGTACCGGCGGCCGGACTGCGTGCTGCCTTCGACCGCGGGAATGCGCCCGGGGAACATAAACATGATGTCCTGGCCCAGGTTGGCAAGCTGCTTCGACTGTCCACTGCGAAAACCTTCGCCCAGTCCGACCAGGAGCAGCAGGGAGCCTACGCCCCAGGCGATCCCGAACATGGTCAGGAACGAGCGGAGTTTGTGGGCCCACAGGGTGGCCAGTGACTGGCGCACGATTTCGATCAGCATTCGCATGGTTATGGTCCGGGGGCCGCCTTTGCCCAAGAGACGGAGGCCTACGCCCCGCCCTCTGTGCTTTGATACGGGGGAAGGTGGAGGGCAGTTCCCCAAACCACGTTGGGCCCGTTAACTTAGACTCCGGAAACGAGTTCGGGGTTAGCGCGCAAACAAAAGCAGACCGATTGGGCGATTCCCGCTCACGACGGGCCCCCAAGCCCGTCTAAGCTGCGCCACCAGAACGAGCACCATAGCTCGTGGCCCGGTTCTACACAATCTCCGCATTTTGGAAGACGTACACGACGAGGAGGCGTTCTCCCATGTTTCGAGGAGCTTTACGAGGAATTCTGTTCTGCCTGCTGGTAGCGGCCATGTCCGGCCTCAGCCTGGCGCAATCGTTTGTGCTCGACCTGCCCCGGCAAAGCCAGGGGGCGAAGATCACGCAGCGCATCGGGATCACCGACATCACCATTTCCTATCACCGTCCCTTGGCCAATAACCGCAAGGTCTGGGACGGTCTGGTGCCCTACGGCAAGGTTTGGCGCGCTGGAGCCAACGAAAATACTACGATCGCGTTCAGCGATCCTGTAACCATCGAAGGCAAGCCGCTCGACCGGGGGACGTACGGATTGCACATGATTCCCGCAGCCGATCAGTGGACAATCATCTTCTCCAAGAATTCGACCTCGTGGGGTGCGTACACCTACGATGAGGCCGAAGATGCCCTGCGCGTGACCGTCAAGCCGCAGGCGGCAGAGATGCACAATGCCCTGACGTACGACTTCGACCAGCTACAGCCGGATTCGGCCGTGGTCGTAATGGCGTGGGAGAAGGTTGCGGTCCCCTTCAAGGTCGGAGTCGATGTCCATGAGTCCGTCCAGGCAAGTCTGAAGAAGCAGCTGCGCAGTCTCTCGCAGTACACCTGGATCAGCTGGGACGAAGCGGCGAACTACCTGCTGGCGGAAAAAGTCTCGCTCGACGATGCCTTGAAATACTCGGAAAAGTCCATCGAAATCGAAGACCGCTACGACAACGAGATGACCCGGTCGCAGGTGCTGACCGCGCTGAAACGCAAAGAGGAGGCCACTGCCGCCGAGAAGAAGGCGCTGGGACTGGCGAGTCCGCTGCAGGTCCACCTCTACGGCCGCCAACTACAGGGGCAGAAGCGAAGCGACGAGGCGTTCGCGATTTTCCGCGATAACGCCAAGAAGCATCCGGAACTATGGTTCGTGCATTCGGGACTGGCGCGCATCTACTCTTCGCAGGGTAAGTTTGATGACGCAGCAAAGGAGATGAAAGTGGCGCTCGAAAAGGCCCCGGACCAGCAGAGGTCCTACGTGGATGGGCTGGTGAAAAAGCTGGAGTCGAAACAGGATATAAATCAGTAGTCAGTAGTCGGTAGTCAGTGGGCTGCGGGTTCGGTCGGGCCGGCAGCCCTTGCCATTTGAGGCGACCAGAATCACGAACGCAGACCCTTGATGTATCCCCGTTCGACCT
>JACQDD010000015.1 GCA_016201265.1 Terriglobales bacterium
GTAGATGCCGTCCGCGAGGCAGTGAAAGCCGGTTTTCGCGTGACCACCAACACCACGCTCTTCGACGGCGCCGACCCCAACAGCGTGCGCGCTTTCTTCGACGAGATGATGGACGCGGGTGTTGAGAGCATGATGCTCTCCCCCGGCTACTCCTACGATAAAGCCCCCGACCAGAAGCATTTCCTGGGACGGGCCCGCACCCGCCGCCTGTTCCGCGCCATGCTTTCCAACCGCAAGAAGAACTGGCGCTTCAACCAGTCGCCGCTCTTCCTCGAATACCTGATGGGCCGCCGCAACTACAACTGCACTCCGTGGGGCATGCCGACCTACAACCTGTTCGGTTGGCAGAAGCCCTGCTATCTGCTGCAGGACGGCTACGCCGAGTCGTACAAAGAGCTGATCGGGACCACCGAGTGGGACAGCTACGGGACGCAGTCGGGCAATCCGCAGTGCGCGAACTGCATGGTGCATTGCGGCTACGAACCGACCTCGGTGGATGACACGTTCGGGTCGCTGCGCGGATTCATTGACACGGTGAAGGCGACATTCTCGTTGTATCCGGATAAAGAGGCGCTGGCTGATCTGGATCGCGAGGCGCGCCCGGTCTACTCCTACAATCCGCTCGTTCAGATTGGGACGCAGGCTTCCGAGAGCGCTCCCGTAGCCGAAGAAAGCCGGGTATGAGCGGTCGCGAGGCTGGACGCGATCCCCTGCTGCCGCACACCGTGCAACCTCCTTCGGTGCAGCCCCGCGCCACCGATGAACTGGAAGTCGTCCCAGGCTTCGAGCGCGAGAACCTGCAAGGCTGGATCCCCGAGCTCGCCACCGAAGCCGACGTCCGCGCGGTCATCGAAAAAGCATTCGACTATCGCGGCGATGTAACGATCTCCCGAAGAGACGGCTCGCAGATCACCGGCTATCTCTTCGACCGACGCGTCGGTCCGACGCTCGCCAATTCCGTCATCCGCCTGATGCTGGCCACCAGCAATGATCGGCCTTCGATCCCCTATTCCGAGATCGCGGGCATCTCCTTCACCGGACGCGACACCGCCGCCGGCAAGAGCTATGAAGCCTGGGTCAAGAAATACTGGGAGAAGCGCGTAAAGGGCGAGACGAATATCTCGATCGAGCCGGAAGCGCTGGAGTAGCGCGGTTCCGGTCATGCCAGTTATCGCTATCCAATCCGCACGGGTCATCTGGATTTCGCCTTCTGCCTGCTCTACCATGACGTTATGCGGCATGCGCGACAAATCAAGTCCAGAGCAGTTGAGACATGGATTAGTGCCGACAAGGAATGGGAGCGCGGCCGCGTGGGGCTAGCTTTTCGATTGATGCTGGCGGCTGCGAAGATGGGCGAGAGCGGAGCCCAGGTAAACGTGGGCAAGATGTACGACGACGCGATCGGCACCAAGCGCAACAAGGAAGCAGCACTTTATTGGTACAGGCGCGCCTACCGTCGCGGAGAGTCAACTGCGGCCCACAATATCGGCACGGTTTGGCGCGATGACGGAAATTTTCGAAGGGCCTTGTATTGGTTCGAACGAGCAATACAGATGAATGGCGGAGACGATGGCGAAGCCAGTCTTGAAATCGCCAAGCTCTACTTGGGAGAAGACCAAGACCCTGGCAAAGCCGCATTTTTCTTGAGGGGAGTCTGCAAATCAAAGAACGTCACTCAGGCTGCCGTAGAGGAAGCACGGCGTTTACTGCAAACGACGGGCCGATAAACTTCAAGAATCCGCGTCTGTTCTAGAATCAATCTTCCATGCTCGTGCTTGCCTCTGCCTCGCCGCGACGCCAGGAACTCTTGCGCAATGCGGGCATTCCCTTCGAGGTCCAGCCCGCGCACATCCCGGAAGACCCGCTCCCGGGAGAGGGTGCGAAAGAATGTGCGGAGCGGCTGGCGCGTGAGAAAGCTCTGGCGATTGCGCGTCATCGGTCGCAGGATGTCGTGCTCGGCGCCGACACCGTGGTCGTGATCGGCAGTGAAATTCTCGGCAAGCCGGCTGATAGCGCCGACGCCGCCCGCATGCTGCGCATGCTCGCGGGACGGGAACACCAGGTGATTACGGGCGTGTGTTTAGTGGTCGGTGGGCAGTGGTCGGTGGGCAGTGAAACCACAACCGTAGTGATGTCTGAAATTACTGAAAAAGAGATCGCTGACTACATCGCCACGGGTGAGCCCATGGACAAGGCTGGGGCTTACGCCATCCAAGGCATAGCGTCCCGCTGGATTCCTCGCATCGAAGGAGACTACAGCAACGTGGTGGGGTTGCCGGTCGCGCTGGTGTGTCGGATGCTGCGAGAAAACGGGTTGATGTAAAGGGCTGCTCGGGCGAGGGCGCCCGCGCCACACACTCCAACTACGACTTTTTCTCCGCGCCCTCTTCGCCGTCTTTCACGGCCGACTTGAAATTCCTGATGCCTTCGCCCAGACCCTTGCCCAGGTCGGCCAGCTTGCTCGGTCCGAAGATGAGCAACGCGACCGCCAGGAGCAGCAGTACTTCAGGCAACCCAATTTTTCCACCAAACATTTCGTTACCTCCAGGGGGTTGCCCGGCACGCCCGCGGGTACAGCAATCTCAAAGGCCCCCAAATGAATTCTAGGGCAGTGTAGAGCGCGAGTCAAAGAACAACCCGTGTTTCGCATCACGACCCCGTGTCGTTCCCATCACAAGTTGCTGTAGAAACGGGGCTTGCCGCCTCTGGCCGCTCACACCGGCTCAATCAGCCCCGCCACCAGCGCAGCCCGGCGCGGCAGTTCCGAAATGACGATGTGCTCGTGCACGGCGTGCGCTCCGTCGCCGACGCCGCCCAGGCCGTCCAAGGTGGGAATCCCCAGGCCGGCGGTAAAGTTGCCGTCCGAGCCGCCGCCCACCGCCGCCTCGCCCAGCTTCCAGCCCAGGTCGCTCGCGATGGCCACGGCCCTCGCGTACAACGCTGCCACCCCTGCGGTCCGCTCCATCGGGGGACGGTTCACTCCCCCGCTCACTTCGACTTTGCACTTGCGGTTGAAGGGGCGCAGCCCGCGCATCTTTTTCTCGATCCCGGCGGCGTCTTTCATGCGCGCGATCCGTACGTCCACCTGCGCCAGCGCTTCGGCGGGAACCACGTTCGTCCGCGACCCGCCGCTCACGATTCCGACATTCACGGTCAGGTCCTTCTTCAGGTCGGTGAAGCCGGAGATTTTTTCGATCTGCCGCGCCAACTCAAGAATTGCGTTTTCACCTTTTTGGAAATCCAGTCCGGCATGCGACGCCTTGCCCGTTACTTTCACTTGATATTCCCCGACGCCCTTGCGCGCGGTCTTGACCGCACCCTCGAATCCATACGAGGGTTCGAGTACCAGGACGGCCGTTGCTTTTTTCGCGAGTGACTCGGTAATCGCGCGCGAAGAATCGCTTCCCACTTCTTCGTCCGAAACCAGCAGCACGGTTAAGGGACGCGGCAACTGACCATGCCACTCTTTGAGTGCAGCGAGCGCGTGCAGCATCAGCGCAATGCCCGATTTCATGTCGAGCACGCCCGGCCCGGTCAACTTGCCATCCACCAGGCGGCAGGGCATCGAGGCCAGCGTGCCCAGCGGATACACCGTGTCGTAGTGTCCGAGGAGCAGCACGGGCTTCCCGGCAGCGCTGCCCGCGAAGTCCACTTGCAGGTGATCGCCGAAATTGCTGGCCGGATGGAATCGCACCGCGCCGCCCAGAGCGGCGAACTTTGCGGCCACCACCGCGCCCATCCGGTCCACGGCCGCCTTGTGGTCGCTGGGCGACTCGATCTCGACCAGTTCGCGGACGGTCGCGACGATCTCCGCGCTTCGTTGGTTGAAAAACGCGAGACGGCGCTGTGCCTCGGGATGGATGGCCACTGCTTTCTTCGAAGTCGTCATCTTCGCCCCTGGAACGTGCGCTACAGTATAATCTTCGCCTCTGAACTTACGACATGACGCACACTGCTCAGACGACAACCGAAGTCGAAACCCCATCCAGTCCGGTGATGGAGATCGGCGATATCTTCAAGATCCTGCCGCACCGTTACCCGTTCCTGCTGATTGACCGCGTGCTTGAACTCGAGCGCAAGAAGCGCATCGTGGCCCTGAAGAACGTCACTTTCAACGAGCCGTTCTTTCAGGGGCATTTCCCGGAAAAGCCGATCATGCCCGGAGTGCTGATCGTGGAAGCCATCGCGCAAGCCGGCGGCTTGCTGCTGCTGACCGAAGTCCCCAATCGCGACGAATTGCTCATGGTCTTCACCGGCATCGAGAAAGCGCGTTTCCGCCGTCCGGTGGTGCCCGGCGATCAAGTGCGCATCGAGGTGGAAGTGCTGGCCTGGCGGATGACCGCCGCCCGGCTCCAGGGCAAAGCCTACGTTGGAGACAAAGTGGCGGCGGAAGCGATCGTGACCTGCCGGCTGGTGCCGCGCGTGATCGGCAGCGGCCCTGCGGAGTCGCGGGAAGAAACGTAGATTGGAAGAATGTCCATCCACTCCACGGCCATCGTTGATCCCACCGCCCGAGTTCATCCCTCCTGCAAGATCGGGCCTTACTGCGTGATTGGGCCGGATGTCGAACTGGGCGAGGGATGCCATCTCGTATCTCATGTCGCTATCGCAGGCCCCTCGAAAATCGGCGCGGATAACGGGTTCTTCCCCTTCTCCTCGATCGGCATGGCTCCGCAGGACATCAGCTACGCGGGCGAGCCGACGCGGCTGGAAATCGGCGACCACAACACCGTCCGCGAGTTTGTCACCCTCAATCGCGGCACGGTAAAGGGCGGTGGCGTAACCAGGATCGGCGACTACAACCTGATCATGGCCTATGTGCACGTGGCCCACGACTGCCAGGTTGGCAACCACATCATCATGGCCAACGCCGCCACGCTCGGCGGGCATGTCACGGTCGAGGACTGGGCCACGGTCGGCGCGCTCTGCCCGGTCCATCAGTTCGTGCGCATCGGAGCGCATTCCTACATCGGCGGCGGCACCACCGTCACGCGCGACTTGCTGCCGTTTTCCAAGACGGCGGCAGAACGGGGAACGCATGCCTATGGTTTGAATGCAGTTGGGCTAGAGCGGCGCGGATTCACCAAGGAGCGAATCAAGAAGCTGCATCATGCGTATCGCTTGCTGCTGGCTTCCAAGCTGAATACCTCGCAGGCGCTGGAAAAACTCAGGGCTGAAAAAGATCGCGGAGAGGATGTGGACGTTTTGATTCGGTTCATTGAGTCGTCGGAGCGCGGAGTAGTCAAGTAGTGGGCAGTGGCCCCAAACTCGGCCTGATTGCGGGCAACGGAAAATTTCCTTTTCTCGTGCTGGATGCTGCGCGGGCGCAGGGGTATGAAGTGGTGATTGCCGCAATCCGGGAAGAAGCTTTTCCTGAGATCGAGTCGCGCGGGGCGGTTTCCGTTCACTGGCTCTCACTCGGCGAACTGTCGAAGCTGATTGATGCCTTCAAAGCCGAAGGCGTCACCCGCGCCGTCATGGCCGGTCAGGTCAAGCATAAGCAGATCTTCTCCAGCATCAAGCCGGACTGGCGACTGGCCAAGCTGCTGCTGGCGCTCAGCACGCGCAATACCGATTCGCTGCTCGGCGCGGTGGCGAAGGTGCTGGCCGACGAGGGAATCATGCTGGAAAATTCGACCGCGCTGCTGGAACCGCTATTGGCGAGAGCAGGCGTGCTGACTCAACGCCCGCCCACGGAGCAGGAACGCAAGAACATCGAGTACGGACGCGCCGTCGCACGCCATCTCGCTCAGTTCGATATCGGACAGACGGTCGTGATCGCCGAGTCCGCCTGCGTGGCGGTCGAAGCCATGGAAGGCACGGATGCAACCATCGAACGCGCCGGCCAGCTCATGAAGAGTCTCGATTCCGAAGGCGCGTCCCTTGGGGATTGTCATTCCGACCCTGAGCGAAACGAAGGGGAGGAATCTGCAGTTCTTCGTGGTTCGTTGCTCAGCCGCGCCCTGACCGTGGTGAAGATCGCAAAGCCGAATCAGGACATGCGCTTCGACGTACCGGTCGTCGGCGTGAAGACAATCGAGGTCATGCGGCAGGCGGGAGCGAGCTGTCTGGCGGTGGACGCGGGGCGATGCCTGCTGCTCGATGGGGATGCGATTTTCCGGGCGGCTGACGATGCGCGGATCAGCCTGTGCGCGAGTTGATCAGTCCGCGCCTTGAGCTCGTCCCGCCCGGGCTTTCGGCTTTGCGGCGACTCGGCCAGGCCTTTTGCGCATCACGTCTCGCGCCCGACTCAGATCGTGAGCCATCTGCAGGTTCATCCAGAACTCGGGTGAGTTCTTGAAGTACTCGGCCAGCAGCAGCGCAGACTCCGGCGTGACCCCCCGTTTCCCCCGCACCATCTCATTGACCCGGTTCAGCGGAATCCGCAGCGCGCGAGCCAGTGTGGCCTGGGTCAGCCCCATGGAATCCAGAAATTCTCCTTGCAGAATCACACCGGGATGAGTCGCGATTCGAAATTTGGGCAGCACGTTATCCGAATCATATAGGATCACGATTTAAGGTCCACCATGTCCGAAACCGCTCGCATTGCCGATCAGCTGCGCCGCGCCTTCGCCGGAAAAGCCTGGCACGGCGATTCCCTCTTTCAAATTCTCGACGGCGTAACCGCAGCGCAGGCTGCCGCCCATCCCATCAAGAATGCCCACAGTATCTGGGAACTGGTGCTCCACATCGCGGCCTGGGACGGCGCTGTCCGCCGCCGTCTCGCCGGAGAAGCCCTCGCCCTCTCCAAGAGGCGAAATTTCCCTCCGGTCAAAGACACCAGCAAAACCGCCTGGCGCCAGACGATCGAGCACGCCCGGCGGGCGCATGATGAACTTGTCGCTGCCGTCGCCTCGCTTCCCGCCTCGCGCCTCGCCGACCGCGTCCCGGGCAAGGGCCACGACATCTACTACATGCTCCACGGCGTGGTGCAGCACGAGCTCTATCACGCCGGCCAGATTGCTCTGATGAAGAAAGCATGCTGACGGCGGTTCGTACCCCCGCTGGGATTTTTGGACTTCCCCATTCGGCGGCGAAACTGCGACAATACCGCTTCCGGCCCCGCAGTGTCGGAGTACGCATCTGAGCAACGAGTCTCCCATCAATGTTGCAGTCGTCGGCGTAGGCACCTTCGGGCGCAACCATGCCCGCGTCTATCACCAACTGGAGCAGGCGGGCAGTGTGCGCCTGGTGGGTGTGGTTGATCCCGATACTGCGCGCGCCGACGCTGTTGCCCGCGAGTTCGACTGCAAGGCGTTCGGCTCCGTTGAGCAGATGCTTACCACCCACAGCGAGGTCCAGGCCGCGTCGGTGGCGGTGCCCACCGTTCTACACCTCGAAGTCGCGCGCGCGCTGATGGAAGCAGGCGTCGACGTGCTCATCGAAAAACCCCTCGCCTCCTCGCAGACCGAGGCGAACGAAATGCTGCTCCTGGCGAAGAAGCACAATCGCGTGGCCCAGGTGGGGCATCTGGAGCGCTTCAATCCCGCCGTGCGCGCCACCCTGCCCCTGATTACCCAGCCGATGTTTTTCGAAGTGCATCGCCTGAGCGTGTTCACGCCGCGCGCGCTCGATGTGGACGTGGTCCTCGACCTGATGATCCACGATCTCGATATTGTGCTGGCCTTCGTCCACTCACCGGTGAAGGAAATCCGCGCCGTCGGCCTGCCCATTCTTTCCGGCAAGGTGGATATCGCCAACGTGCGCGTCGAATTCGAGTCCGGGTGCGTGGCGAACTTTACCGCCAGCCGCGTTTCGACCGAGCGCGTGCGCAAATTGCGCCTGTTCCAGCCAGGACAGTACATTTCCATCGATTACGGACGCCAGGATGTACTCGTGTTTTCGGTAGGCGATGCCGCCGGACCAGCCGCAAAGCCCAGCGTGAATCCTCAAATCCAGGTCGGCAAACCAGCCATCACTGCGGAAGAACCGCTGTTGGCCGAAATCACGTCGTTTCTGCAATGTGTTCGCGACCGCGGGCAGCCGGTCGTGTCTCTGGAAGACGGGGCCCATGCCCTGGAACTCGCCCTGGCAATTCTTTCGGCGATCAAGCGGCATGCGGGCAAAATCGGTGTCACAAAGTAATATTCACCACAGAGGCACAGAGAAAACCAACTTCATTTCCCGCGGATTTACGCGGATCTTCGCGAATCGACCCACGAGTGGAATTGAAAAAGCGAAGCAAAATCCACCACGGAGAAGTCAGATTTCAGAAGTCAGAGTGCAGAAGTGTGCGTGAATATTGAACTCAGTCGGGCTGCACTTCTGCATTCTGACTTCTGACTTCTGCAATCTCGCCGTACCCCCAAAGTACCCTGTCCACAGGTACTTAGGCGAGCCAACCCGAAAAGTGCGACAATAGAGGGAAGAATCAACGGCCGCAGCCCCCGCAATTTACGTAACTTTACGCAACGCAGGGACTTGCGCGTGTCTCTAACCGTTCATAGTCGCTCTCGATGTCGGTTACCAAAATCCCGCCAAGCGATCCACAGGCCCCCTCCCAGGCGCTGGAGCAGCGCGATCTGTTCGAGGCGCAGCACTGGGAAACTGCCTATCGTGGTTTCAACCCCGACCACGTTCCGCATCTCCTGATCCAGTTGCAGGACGATCTCTCGCGCTCGCGCAAGCGCGAGGCACTGTGGCTTTCGGTCGTGCTGCACTTGCTGATCGTGGTTCTCTTGATCAACACCGAAAAGCTGATGGGATTCCTGCCGCGCCGGGCGCTGGTCTTGCCCGCCGTGATGGATCTCGAAAAGCAGAAAGAAGCCACCTACCTCGAGCTCCCGCCGGACGAGCAGAAGCTGACGCGCCGCCCGGATTCGAAGATCATCTCCGATAAAGACCGTATCGCCACCAGCAAGGCGCCGCAGATCGATCGCGAATACCTGAGGAAGCTTCTGGAAAGTTCGCGTCCGGGCAGGCCGGGTCCCACGGGGCCGGCGCAGGGATCGCCGCCACCCGAGATGGCGCAGAACCAGGGAGCGCAACGTCAGCAGCCACCGCCCCAGGAGAATCAGCAGCCATCTCAGAATTCAGGGTTCTCGCGGCCCGATGAGAACAGCCAGATCGCGGCATTGCGGGCGCCGGCCGCCGGCGGAGGCAGGCCGCGCCCCAGCTTTTCAACTCCTACGACGGCGGGCTCGGCGATCGAACAGGCAACTCGCGCAGCCGCCGCCAATCGCGGAAACTACGGTGGCGGAGAAGCCGGGGACTACGGCTTGAGCCAGGGCCGAGGCGGGGCCAAGGCGCTCGATCAGGCGGAGATTCTGACCGATACCATGGGCGTAGATTTCGGTCCCTATCTCCAACGCATCACCCAGGTCGTGCGCAGCAACTGGATGACCGCGCTTCCGCCCTCCGTCTTTCCGCCTATCCTGAAGCAGGGCAAACTTTCCATCCAGTTCGTGATCCTCAAGGACGGAAAAGTCGCCGGCATGGAACTCCACACGACTTCGGGCGACGTAGCCCTCGACCGCGCCGCCTGGGCCAGCATCACCGCCTCCAATCCCTTCCCACCCCTGCCGAAAGAATTCCCGGGGCAAGTCCTCGGCCTGCGCTTCTACTACTTCTACAACCTCGACAAGATTGATATGCAGTAACGTGCGCAAACGCCCCCGATTCGCTACCATAGGAGCAATATCAGTTCGGTCTGCATCCAAACTAAACGTATGAAGATTTCACGACTGCTGTCGCTTGTTCTTCTGCTTTGCCTGTCCGCTGTGGCGCAGGATGTCCCCGCCGCGCTCCGTCCCCCCAAGGGCGCGACTGTTGCATTGGTCGTTTTCGAGGACCTGCAGTGCCCCGACTGCCGCCGCGCGGCGCCCCTGGTGGCGCAAGCGGGCCAGACCTATAAGATCCCTGTCATCCGCCACGATTTCACGCTGCCCATGCACAACTGGTCCATGAATGCCGCCGTGCTGGCGCGCTACTTCGACACGCATTCCAAGACCGTGGGCAACGCGTTCCGCGATTACGTCTTCGAGCATCAGCTGGAAATCACGCCGGACGGCTTGCGCGGTTTCGCGGAGAAATTTGCCGCCGAGCGCAGGATTGATCTGCCCTTCGTTGTGGACCCCGCCGGCAAGCTGGCGGCGCTGGTGAATGCCGACAAGGAACTGGGCCAAAGCATCGGCATCAACCACACCCCGACCATCTACGTGGTCAGCAACAAGCGGGCGGGGAAACCGTTTGTGGAAGTGGTGGACCGCAGCCAGCTTTACGCCCTGATCGACAGTATGAAGCGGGAGTAGGACCCCAATTGCAGAAGTAAGAA
>JACQDD010000100.1 GCA_016201265.1 Terriglobales bacterium
ATCTCGGCCGCGGTTACCGGAAAACCCCAGGCAGTGATCGTCGCGGCTGCGGCTTCCGGCGCCTGTCCCACAATTCCGGCAGGACTGTTCACCGCGAAGTACACGCCCGGCTGGAGCACCGACGCCGCGATCATCGCCATGATCGCGACCATCGATTCCGCCATCATGGCGCCGTAGCCGACCATGCGTGTCTCAGGCTCGTGGCGAATCAGTTTGGGAGTCGTGCCGCTTGAAATCAGCGAGTGAAATCCGCTGACAGCGCCGCAGGCAATCGTGATAAACGCGAAGGGAAAGATCGTGCCCGCAAATACCGGCCCGGTGCCGTCGGCAAAGCGCGTCAATGGCGGCATGTGCAGGGAGGGACGCAGGGCCACAATCCCGACCGCCAGCAGGGCGATGGTCCCGAGTTTCACGAAGGTGCTCAGGTAGTCGCGTGGCGCCAGCAGCAGCCACACCGGGAGCGCCGAGGCGGCGAATCCGTAAATGATGATGAGGACTGCCAGAGTGGGAGCGGTCAGGGTGAATACCGCGGACCACGCAGGGGATTGCGAGACCCACTGTCCGCCAAAGATCGCAGCGAGGACCAGGACAAATCCCAGCACGGAACTTTCCAGCACCTTCCCGGGCCGGATGCGCCGCAGATACAGTCCCATCAGCACCGCGATCGGCATAGTCATGGCGATGGTAAACGTTCCCCACGGACTCGACTTCAGCGCGTTGACCACGATCAGCGCCACCGCTCCGAGCAGAATAATGACGATGCTGATCACCGCTAGATAAGCCACGAACCCGCCCAGTTTCCCAATCTCCGTCTTGGCCATCTCGGTCAGCGACTTGCCGTCACGGCGCACCGAAAAAAGAAGAATCACGAAATCCTGAACGCAACCGCCGAGGACGGCGCCGGCGATGATCCACAATGTTCCGGGGAGATAACCGAACTGCGCGGCCAGCACGGGGCCGACCAGCGGGCCGGGTCCGGCAATGGCGGCGAAGTGGTGTCCGAAGACCACCCATTTATTGGTGGGGACGAAGTCACGACCATTGTCGAGGCGCTCGGCCGGCGTGGCCCGCAGGGGATCGATGGCCAGCAGCTTGGCGGCAATAAAGCTGCTGTAGAAGCGGTACCCCACGGCGTAAGTCGCGACCGCGGCGACGACCAGCCACATGGCATTGATCTGCTCGCCGCGATGCAAGGCAATGGTGGCCAGCGCGAGCGCGCCCAGCAGGCTGATAGCTATCCAGAGAAGCAGGCGAAGAGTTTTGGGCATGAGGATTCGAGGTCCGAGGCGAGTATTGTGGCGAAAATACCGGACACGCGCAAGAACGGCCTTTCCCAGCCTCTGCCGATTCGGATGAAGGCTTCCAGCGCAAAGGGACGTCATAGAGATCGCAAAGTGCGCAAAGAGGAAGCACTTCCTGGCGATCTTGCGAACTCCTGACGTTCTTCAGGGTGAAAGCGGACTTGCGGGGGGAAGAGGGGCGCGGCCTGAAGCCTCGCCCCTTCTCACTGACTGATTGCTTGCGTCTGTCTGCTAGTAGCTCAACTCCCGCAAGGCAACTTCGGCAAACGTCGTTGTGTTGACCGGTGGTGGCGGTATCAGCGATGTATCCCAGTAGAAGTTGGTTCCACCCTGGTCGTTGATCGTGCGTCCCACCACCTGGCCGTAAGAATTCGAACCACCGCGGAACGTGACATCGCTGTTCGGGGCATTGATCGCGGCGTACGCGTCGGTACCGCCACTGACGACTATTGCGTCGCTGCCACCGTAGTTGATGACGAAAGAGCTGGGAACGTACGTGGCATTCGAGAAGCTGCCACCGGTCATGTCCAAGACCGTGCTCACCCCGACACCGGCAAGATTGAGTATCACCGGGCCGGCGATCACCAGGTTGGCGTTGCCGTTCAAGGTCAGGCTGTTCATGGTGTACACGGCCGGATTGTTGACCGTTCCTCCGGTCAAAGTCACCGTACCCTGGACGGTTACGTTGCCCCAGGGACCACCCGAGGCCGAGATGGTGGTATTTCTGAGTCTCACCGAACTCGTCGGGGGCAAGGGGTTCGGCATGGGCGGTACCGCAGGATTGTACGCAGTCGAACCGACAATACCGTCATAGGCCGGACTCCCGCTCACCGTCACCCCATTGCCCGGGCAACCCCCCACGCTGGCCGGCTGGTTGGTGTGGATATTCCCGTTTGCATCCGTGCTGGTGCCGCCGAGGTAGATATTTCCATTCGAGCCCACGTCGCCATTGTTATTCGTGAGATTGCTGGGTGGATTCGTCGGCGGGTTCTCCGTAGCGGAGTTGAAGCTGCCGGTTTGGGCATTTCCGGCGAGTACCAGAGAGCTGCAGCCGGTTCCGACCGCAAACAAACCTCCGGGAAGATTATTGGTGATATAGGTCTGAGCGATTTCCTGTTGCACCATCCGCCTGGCCCCACTCGGGGTCACCGCCAGAGCGGTCACCAGATACACGGGGGTAGCATTGAGGTTGCTGCATGGTTGCCCGGTACCGGCGACGATCTGGTTTGCTCCCGTTCCACTGCCACTCCAGCAGACCTGGTTGGCACCCGGTTTCGCCGGATCCACATAGAGTTGAGAATTGGTGCCAGCGTAACTATTGTTGGCCTTCAATGTCACCCGCACCCACTTGTAGTCGGCGGGCAGTGGCGCCAGGCTGGTCGTGGATCCGTACCAACTGGAGCCTGCGGGCAAACCGCTGCTGCCGCTGCAGCGGATGTTGGACGCAGCATACGTCATCCCGCTGTAGGCCGCGAAGTCATGGCACAATTCGTCATCCGCCAACTTGTTGGCCGAGGTGAGGTTGGTGACGTCGGCCATGGACATGTTCGCGCCACTCAGGTTTTTCCCGTTCAGGATGTAGAGGGCCCAGGGGTTGCCCGCGCCGGGCATCACCGCCGGCAACAAGCCGTTGATCGAGAAGGCTCCCCCGGGCGAGGGTGGCGAGGGCAGCATGCGATCGCGAACTTCCTCGACTCCGGCGCGCGCGGCAAAGTAGGAGGTTTCTTCTGCCTTGAAGTTGGCGCTGACCGCCGTCTCGGTGGAAGCCATGAACATCATCCCGACGGCGACGGCAGTAATCAACATCAGCGCCAGCAGGGCCACGATCAGCGAGAATCCTCGCTCTCTTTCTCGGTTCCTGTTGTTCCTATTGTTCTTGTTCATACTCGTTACCTCCAGCAAGAAACTCTCAGTTGTCGTACTGCGCATTGTTCAACCGCGCTTTGGAAGTGATGGAGTACACGGAATAAATCTTCGTCTTCGGGTCCGCATAGGCGGAGGTCACATTGGCGGTGATCTGCAGGCTGGCGACGCTGGAACAGGCGGTAGCGTCGGCGCAGGCGCCGACCGGTACGGCGTTCACATCGTAGGCGCTGAAGGCAGCGGCGTCGGCGTAAGCCGCGTACGACCCTGGCCCCGGCAAGCTGATGGCAAAGCTGTGACCACCCGCGCCGTCCCCGCTGTTGAGGACTCCGTTCACTTCCGTGAAATATGTGATTGGCTGCCCCGCCAAAGCCGCCGCCTTACTAATCAACCCGCGCTGCAGGGTGCAAGGGCAGGTGCCCGACGCGGACGGCACCAGTTGCAGCCATACCTGATAAACCGTGCCGGTGCCGTCGAGATCGCCTTCATACTTGATCTGCGCGGGGCTGTAATAAATCAAACTGCAGGAGACGCGGGCATCGTTGGTGCAGAGCGGTTTGCCGACGAATACGACGCGGGGCGGGTAGCCTACCGTGTGGATGTCGCGCACCACCTGATCGATAAAGTCACGCGTTTCCTGTACGGTGTCCGTCTTCGATTGCTCGGCAAAATTGCGGCTCTGCATCTGCGTCAGGCCGCTCACGGCGATGCCAATCACCACCGTGAGGATGGCAAGCGCCACCATCATTTCCAGCAGCGAAAAGCCGCGCTGGCCGGAGCCCGCGCCGAAACAACGAGTTTGGTTTGCCAGCATGGGATTCCGTTTACTCACGGCATTCCTCCAATTGTTCGCAGGTTGACCGGGATCACGAAGCGCAACCCGCCCACCGTCGGTGAACCCGAAGGCCGCGCAGAAACGAAGATCATGCGGCTGGAATTGTTGGCGGCATTCAACGAGACCACGTTCCAGCGCACGTCGTAGATCGTCTGCCTGCCTCCCGTGCCGCAGGCGACGTAGCGCATGGCGTAACCATCAGGAACGCCGTCGTAGTTCTGCATCCAGTCCACCGTGCCGTCCGATTTCAGGTTCGCGCCATCGCCGCCGTAGTGGCCGGAGTTACCGAGCCCATTGGCTGCCCCGGCGGTGTTGATCGTCCAGGCATTTCCCGCACAATCGGTGAGCGAGAGAGCGGCGATAGAGTTGGCGGGCTGCGCGCTGATTTGCTCGATGATGTGCTCAGCCGCCATGGTGGAGCTGGTATCGCTGCCGGACCGGTTGTTGGTATACATGGCGGAAACCAGCAGTACCAGTACGCCGCCCATGCCGATCGCCAACACGACAATCGCAATCAGCAGCTCCAGCAGCATGGAACCGCGCTGCCCGTGCTTTTGGCTCCCTCGAGATCGAAATTCAGGCAATGGTTTCATATAGGGTTCAGTTCAGCGGAGACCAGCTTCTCCCGTCGTACGCCCAGATTCGAATTCGTCCCGCCGGCGTCACCGTGACCGCCTCCCACTTCGTGCTTTGGGAGTTCTGCAGGAAGGCAATGTAGGAGGTCGGAGTTAGATAGGGGCAGGTCCCGCCGTTCGGCGTGCAGGGCAATCCCCGGGGCCCGAAGGTGGGACCCGGCGTCGTCGTGTTCACCGAGCCTTGGGCTGCCTCTCCCGTCGGCAAGAACAGGGATTTGAGCCCCGTCAGTCCTGGCCCCGAGTTAAAGGGCATGGGATTCACACTCCGGGAAAAGACCATCATGGGATCGCCCGCCGCATAACTTCCTGACCCGGCCAGGTCCACGAAGGCGGTCGAGGAGGCATTGCCGATGCTGGTCAGCACGGTGTAGTAGCGGTTATCCTGCACGGCCCGCATCCGCGCCTGCTGCAACAGGTTCGCGTAGCTGGTGGCAGACTGGTGCAGCCGGATGTTCTGGACCGCGGTCCCGGCGCTGATGAAGAGCATTCCGCCAACGATCATCAGGATCGCCAGCACCACGCACAATTCGAGCAGGGTCACGCCGCGTTCGCGCCGCCGGTCCCACGAGGCGCGCCGCCGCGCTCCAGTAAGATTACGGAACGTCATGTCAGACACGTCGCTTGCAGCCTTTCTACCTAAGGAGTGCTCACGGTCCACGTGAGGATTGGCCCGCCAGTGTCAAGATATCGGCCACTCTGGCCCGCCGGCAAGATAACGGAAGTGGGTTACTAGCGGCGGAAGTGGCGAAACTCCGGCCTGACACTACCGTAACCGCGTGATGAGTCCTACGGTGAAGGAGCGGGCGTCTCGCCCGTCCCGCCGGGCGGGGAGGCATGGCTCTCCGCCAGCAATCTTGAATTGATGGCAGTAACCATCACGCGGCCCGGTAGCAGTTTGCAGGCGTGTGAAAACAGGGAAGACATCCTGTGCTGGTGTCAGCGGAGCCGACCCCGGAGATGATAATCTGTTGAGTTGGGGCCCAAATATCAGCCGTTGCGGGCCCTGAATCCGCGCTTTGGCCGGGCACAAATCTCTATGAGGAACGGGCGATGAAGATTGCAATGCTGACGGGCGGCGGCGATTGTCCCGGCCTGAACGCCGTGATTCGCGCGGTGGTGCGCAAAGGGGCATTTCACTATGGCGACGAGTTCGTAGGATTCGTGGAGGGCTGGCGTGGCCTAATGGAAGACAAGACCATGCCGCTCGATCTCTCGACGGTCGGCGGGATCCTGCCGCGCGGCGGCACCATTCTGCGGACCTCGCGCACCAATCCGGCGAAGCATGGGGACGGGCTGCAGCGCTGCGCGGAGAACCTCAAGAAACACAATTGCGACGCTCTCATCGCCATTGGCGGTGACGACACGCTTTCGGTAGCGCAGAAGCTCTTCGCCAACGGTGTGAAGGTGGTGGGCGTGCCCAAGACGATCGACAACGATCTGGCGGGCACCGATTTCACCTTCGGATTCGATACGGCGGTCAACGTGGCGACGGGCGCGATTGACCGCGTCCACACCACGGCCGAAGCGCACAACCGCGTGATCGTGGTCGAAGTCATGGGGCGCGACTCGGGCTGGATCGCCTGCTACAGCGGCATCGCGGGAGGAGCCGACGTCATCCTCATCCCCGAGATTCCCTTCGATATTGACGAGGTGGCGGAATTGATCCGGCAGCGTCATGCCCGCGGACGCTACTTCAGCATCGTGGTCGCCGCCGAGGGCGCCAAGTTTGCCGGCGGCCTGGAAATGCACAACGGCGCGCCGGTTCTGCAGGATGTGGGCCGCGACGAGTTCGGACATCTGCGGTTGGGCGGCATCGGCTCGGTGCTGGCACGCGAGATCGAAAAGCGCACCGGCTTCGAATCCCGCTCGGTGGTCTTGGGACACATCCAGCGCGGCGGCTCGCCCAGTGCCTTCGATCGCGTGCTGGCCACTCGCTACGGACTGGGCGCGATTGACATGGTTCATCGCGGCGAGTTTGGCCAGATGGCGGCCTTGCGCGGAAACAAGATCATCTCCATTCCGCTGGCCGAGGCCATTGCTTCCAATCGCAAGGTGGACAAAGAAATTCTCGACGCGGCCGCCGGCATTCTCGACAAGCTGGAGGAGAAGGCGGCTGGGGATTAGCGCCGTGGGGACATGTTGCGACCTCCAATGAAACCCTTTAACCGCAATGGTCGCGAAGGTTCGCCAAGATCGCAAAGAAAGGCCTGAACCACAGGGGGCACGGGGATCCCAGCGGCAGGCCGCGTCTTTAACCGCGTTTCGGAACTGGTCCCCAAAAGAGGAAACGGGAGGAGGGCTTTCGCTCTCTTCCCGCGCTTGTGAATAGTATGAAACCTTACTCCGCGCGCTGGGTGACCTTGGCGCGCAGATGCGGGGACTTGGGCTCGTACACACAGAAAGGCTCTTCGTCGAGATAGTCACCCGTGGCGGCGAAGGCGCGGGCGCGGCATCCCATGCAGATGTTGCGGAACTCGCAGCAGCCGCACTTCCCTTTCAAGTTCTCCGTATCGCGCAGTTCGTTGAACACCTTGGCGTTCGCCCAGATGTCGGCGAATTTCTCCTGGCGCAGATCGCCAGCAATCGCGGGCAGATAGCCGCAGGGAAAGACCTCGCCCTCGTGGGAGATGAAACACACGCCAGTCCCGGCGAGACAGCCCTTGGTCATGGCATTCATGTCGTTGGGGTGCCCGCCGGGATGGCCGGTGTGTTTTCCAGGAGGAGGACTTTGCGGCCTGAGGGAAATGCCCGTGCCGCCGGGCATCAGCATGTCCGTGGGGCCGATGGCTTCAGGGTGAGCAGATGAAATTGGGGGGGAGGCTTTGGCCGCGGCTTCTGCCGCGTGCCGGTCCTCCACTCTGCGCTGCCGCACGACGCGGAAGTAGTGTGGAGCGCAGGTGGCTTTCAGTTCAATGCCGCCTTCGAGAGAACGGTCATAAAACCAGTTCAGCATGCGCTCGTACTCTTCCGGGGGCACCATTTGCTCGGCGGCGATATCCACGCCGCATCCGACCGGAACCAGCAGGAAGGTATGAAGGGCGTCGGCCCCGATCGATTTCGCGAGTTCTAGAACTTCCGGCAACTGATCGGCGTTGTGGCGGGCGATGGTGGTGTTGATCTGCACCGACACGCCGATTTCTTTGAGGTTGCGGAATCCGTAGAGCGCGGCTTCGAAAGCGCCGGGGATGCCGCGGAAAGAGTCGTGGGTCGCTGCGTCGGCGCCGTCGAGGCTGATGGAAACGCGCTTCACGCCGGAATCGGCGATCATGCGGGCCACTTCCTTGGTGACCAGCGTTCCGTTGGTGGCCAGGGCAACGCGCAGTCCCTTGTCGCTGGCATAGCGGGCCAGCTGAAAAATGTCGGAGCGATAGAGCGGTTCGCCGCCGCTGAGCACGAGGATGGGATTGGCAGCTGCGGCGATCTGGTCAATGATGTCGAGCGCGGCCCTGGTCGGCAGATCCGACGGAGAACTGAGTTCGGTCGCAGTGGCGCGGCAATGGATACAGCGCAGGTTGCAGCCCTTGGTTACTTCCCAGAAGACCAGACGGGGCTTGAATTCGTTTGCAGAATGCTGTCCATTGCCGTTGGCCGGCATACTCACCGCCTCTTGCCCATTGCGAACCATGGAGATTGACCTCACCCAGAGCCACGATAGGCGAGCGGCGAACCTGAGGCCGTGATTGCTATCACGTCGGAATGTGATGGAGATCACTGGGGTAAGTTGATGATTCCGCAGGGGAACGGCACGCAGGTTCGGAGCGGGAACGGCTTGGGAAACGGTCAGCGCGGCGGGCGAGGGCGCCCGCCCCCACACATGCAAATTCCCAACACAAGCGGTTACGGGCCCGTGCCGCCGGTGTGGCAATCGCTACAAGTCACCGCGGTCATGTCGCCGAGGTCTACCGGGTGCTTGAAGGTCAGTCCGGGCACAGAGGCGATGTTCACGTCGCCCTCCTGCTGTCCGAGGATGGTGTGGCAGATATCGCAATCCTTGCGGATGACTTTTCCCTCGGGGCTGACGTGGTTGCCATCGTGGCAGCGGAAGCAGCCGTTGAAGTAAAAGTGGCCAATGTTGTTGGGGTGGGTCTTCCAATCCAGCTTCATCTCGGGAAAGGTCGTGCTGCGGAAGATGCGCTGGACTTCGTCGATGGCGGCGCGAATTTCGGGCTCTTTGGTCTTAGCCAGGTCGGGATATTTGCTGTTGTAGAACTCGTAAATGGTCTTGGCGATGCCCTGCATGGCGGCATCGGTGGTGTCGTATTTGTTGGTCAGGGCGGTAACGGCTTGCTGCTTCAGGTAAGGCAAGGTGATGTCGAGCTTGTGCGCCGCCAGGGAATGGTCGACAGAAAGATCGGGGGGCACGTAGACGTGGGTCGGCCGGTTGTGGCAATCCACGCAATCCATGCGATGCCTGTTGGCTTGCGCAACCTGGTCCTTGGGCAGGTTGGCGTCCTTGGCGAAGTATTCCGTGACGCGGCCCTGCACATCCTTGGCATAAATGTAGGCGATGGTCTGGCGCTGCTCGTCGGTGGCGATGTACGAGATCTCGTTGGAGATGTTCATGTGCCAGTGAATGCCTTCTGGCGTTCCGGTGGCGGGGTCGCCGCCGCCGGTCTTGATCAGCAGGCGGATCTGTCGCGGCGTGTTCTTTTCATCGCTGGCGTAGTGGTTGAAGACCTTGAGCTGGGCGCCGTAGAACTTCTTGGGCCAGTGGCACTCTTCGCAGGTCTCCTGTGCCGGGCGCAGGTTGTGGACAGGAGTGGGGATGGGCCGGGGATAGGTGTTGAGGAGGGTGGCGAAGACCTGGCGCGCGCCGGAGAGCTTCGATTTCACGTACCAGGTAGCGCCCGCGCCGACGTGGCATTCCACGCAGGCGACGCTGGCGTGGGGGGAAAGTTGGTAGGCGGTGAATTCGGGCGCCATCACCGAGTGGCAGAGCTGTCCGCAGAAACTCACGGAATCGGTGAACTCGTAGGCGCGATAGCTGCCAACCACGCTCATGCCAATGAAGATCACCATGAAGGTTAGAAAAAAAGCCACGGCTCCGCGCTGGGCGGGATCGTTGAAATCCAGGCGCAAATAGCGGCGCGGGGCGCTCACCGCGCTCAGTTCCTTGTGGCGGTAGTAGAAGGCGCCGAAAACGGTCAGCGCCAACCCGGCAACCAGAAAGCCGGGCGCCACCATGTACGCGAGGATGCCGACGTAGGGACTGGGATGTTGCTGCGACAGGTCCATGAAGAAGAGAAAAAGAACGTTGCCGAGGGCAACAACCGCCAGGGCGAGACCGATGATGGAGATCGGATTGCGCAGCAGTTGGCGCACTCGAGCCAGGCCGGCAACTCGGGTGGATGCGCTGGGACTTGAGTCGGGCATGATGAGAACACACCTCCAGCATTCGAATCGTTAGAAGTGGTTTCAAGAATACTTTGGGGGACCGACTGAAGCGACCCTCAGGGGCTAAAGCCCGCATTCCGAGCGGCTCTTAGCGGCACGACTGAAGCCGTGCCCTTCCCAAAACCTATTATTGAAACCAGTTCTAGTGTACTGAGTCTAATATTCGTTGAATAAATTGTGGCTCTTCCTGCATCTGATATAAGCAGGAGGAACTGCATGGCTCTCGGTCGCCCGCTCTCG
>JACQDD010000105.1 GCA_016201265.1 Terriglobales bacterium
AGACGCTATTTGTGCCGCTCGCTGCTAACGGCCCCCACCAACCTGCCGCCGTCCCCACTCCTTACCCAATCTCTCCCCCTCCACGACCTCACGGGTGATCGCTCAATCCTCCCAGGCTCTCTAGAACATTCCTATAAAGTAATGTTTCAAACATCCGATATATCTATTGTGATGTTCCTCTCCACTCTCCTCCTCGCCCTCCTCCCCAGCCTCTTCGCCCAACCGGATCGCTTCGGTCTCCCCGCCTGCTCCGGCCCCGATCTCGAATTCGCCACCCGCGCCTCCTTCATCCTCTGTCACGACTCTTCCCGAAAAGTCCCCATCTGGACCATTTATGAACTGACTCCTTCACTGCTCACCGCACCGCCGTTCGTCCCAAACACTTCCGCCACGATCCGGACCTCACCGGCCCCAGCGCCTATGACTCCGACTACCGCGCCAGCGGTTTCCATCGCGGCCACATGGTCCCCGCCCGTGACATGGCATCGTCTGAAGACTCCATCCGAGCCACATTCCTCCTCTCCAACGCTGTCCCTCAAAAAGCCGGAATGAACCTTGGGCCGTGGCAACTCGCGGCATCCTCCGACTTCCTCTACGTCATAACCGGACCCATCTTCCAGGGCGAGATCGAATCCATCGGCGCCGGAAAGGTAGCCGTACCAGCGCAGATCTACAAGGTGGTGCTTGTTCTTCACGGCAGCCGCAAGACCATCCATGCCTTCATCCTGCCCAACCTGCAAACAGTTCCCGGCCCGTTCGAACAGTACTCGGTGCCAGTCCGGGAAGTCGAGCGCCGCACTGGGCTTGGTTTCTTCTCAGAGTTGGATCAATACGAACAAAACCGGCCCGTATTGGCACGAAACCGCTTCCCCTCACGCCATTAAACAATCAACCCAGCGTTTATCAGTGATCGGCATAGGGGCGGCGGTCGCCCGCCGACCCCTGCCACACCACCGTGCGTACGGGTCCGTACACGGCGGTTCGATTGGTTACGTCAGCACTTCTCGAACAATGAAGGAAGTCCGAGCGATCTGAAGTACGCATTAGAGAGCCCTACGGACAGGGCCTTGGACCGTGCGAGGTGCCAAGGGCCAAGACCGCTACCGGCTGTATTGCTCGCCAGTTGCTCTCGCACCCCCAGTTCCAGTAGTGCTGCCCGGCGACGGCGTGGAGTTTTCCACTGCCGCCACAAAGCAGCCCTCAGCCGCAATCGAACCCAGCGGGTCAAACCGATCAGCACCTCCGGCGTTTCGCAGAATCCGAAATAGCTGCGCCAGCCCCGCATATACGGTGCCAGTTCCTCCATCGTCGTCTCCATGCTGACGCCCTTCGCCCGTCGCGTGATCTCCCGGACTTTCTGCCTAAACCGATCCAATGCCTTCGGCGCAATGGCACGCTTGACCTTCGGACCGGCGGTAAAGCTGAATCCAAGAAACTTCCGTTCCTGCGGTCGCGCCACCGCACTCTTCGCCTCGTTTACCTTGAGCTTGAGCTTTTCCGTGATGAATTGCGTCACGCTCTCCATCACCCGTTGACCCGCCCGCTCGCTGCGAACGTAGATGTTACTATCATCCGCGTAACGAACGAAGCGGTGTCCCCGTCGCTCCAACTCCCGGTCGAGTTCGTCGAGTACGAGGTTACTGAGCAGTGGCGAAAGCGGTCCCCCTTGCGGAGTCCCTTCCACGCTCGGACTGACCAACCCGTTCTCCATCACCCCGGCATTCAGGAATGCCCGGATGAGTTTCAGCAGCCGCTTGTCCTCAACGCGTTTGGCGATCTGACCCATCAGTTTGTCATGGTTGACTCGATCGAAGAATTTCTCCAAATCAAAATCAACGCACCAGCCGTAGCCTTCAGCGATATACTGCGCCCCGGCCGGAACCCGTAGCTGTGATCGGAAAACGTCCGGTCCCACCGCCTCTGCAAAACCTGCATCACCGCCTGTTGGATCAGGCGATCCAACACCGTCGGGATGCCCAATTTGCGCACTCCTCCATCCGGTTTGGGGATTTCCACCCGCCTCACCGGCTTCGGTTTGTAGGTCCCGTTTAGCAGTTGCTCCCGGATGGCTGGCCCGTGCTGCTTCAGATAGTCGGTGAGTCCGTCGATGGTGATCCCATCCACTCCCGCACTACCTTTATTGGCCTTCACCCGCCGCCATGCTTCCCTCAGATTCTCTCGCTCACATACTTCCTCCATCAATCGATTCGTGCTGGCTGGGCTTTCGGTTCCATGCCCCACCGCCAGCGATTCAGTCCCTTCCCTTCCCCCCTCGCAGGCTTCACCCGCCGGCGGGACCGAGAAGTCCAGTTCCATCTGGACGTTCCGCTGCTTGTCGCTGTCGAGACTCATGTCCTACTTGCCTCTCCTTTCGTTCGGGCCTTCAGCCACCGTTCCCGGCTCGGCCTATCTGTTGACTCCACCTTTCGGTTGCGGAGTGCCTCACTAGCCTTGCCGACGACATGGCCTAATACGCCCTCTGCTGACTTCTGCCCTGCGGTCAGATTGCCTCGCGACAACCTCAGTCCGTTCCCGGACACAGAACAGATCTCCTGGGGTAAGCTCAGCCGCCTTCCATGCACAGCCGCCGGATCTACGCTTCGCACCTTTGATGGATATGGACTTCGCGGTAAGTTGCCCGCTCGTCCGGCACTGGCGCCTCATACCCGGTTCTTGTCCATCGACCCGCATGTTTGCTATACGCTTCTTTCAGACCCCGCTCACGGCGATAGCCCTTGCGTTCTCGCTAGCCCTTCACCTCCATCAGGTTGGGCGGGGGACTTGCACCCCCAAACCGCTGAGCATGCCCAGCACACAACTAAACCGCTTCGCGGTATTTGGTCACCCCCTGCCCCCTCTCCAGGGGGTTCCAGAAGCGGCCTCCCTCGCAACGCTCCGTCCGGCCACGTGGTGCTTCGCGCAATGACGAGTTGGTTCCACCGATCTCTGCGCTCAGGTCCTTATCACCCCCCTGCCCCCTCCAGGGGGGGTCCAGCAGCGGCCTCCTTCGCAAGCTCAGTTCCGCCGCGCCGGATGCCGCGCAAAAAACGCGCGGTAAGGTGTTTTTTCTTTCAATGCAGGGCTGATCCAGTCTGGATTCTCTCCTCCACAATGGGGTCACCCTGGAATTGGTTGTTTCCCTCAACCAATCTCTAAACTCAAGGAGCTTTCCAAGATGACCCCTCTTCGTCAACGCATGATCGAAGACATGCCACTACGCAACTTCTCCGCAGAGACGCAACGCAGCTACATCCACTATATTGCCGAGTACGCCTTGTACTCCAACACCTCCCCCGAACTCCTCGGACCGGAGGCCATTCGCGAGTATCAGCTGTACCTCACCAATGAGCGGAAAATGTCCCCGGAGAGCGTGAACTGCTTCACCTCGGCCGCTAAGTTTCTCTACCTCATCACTCTCGAATTGCCCTGGAGCCAAAGTCACTTCGTGCGCTCCCATGTTCCTACCCGCTTGCCCGTGGTGCTGAGCGCTCTCGAAGTCGCCTTGTTCTTTCCAGCTGTCGGCATTCTCAAACACCGCGCGCGCCTCGCACAGCCTGCAGTCTCCGGGCGCCAGGGGGGACCCGGCTAATTTCCCGCCCAGGCGTCACCCTGGAAGCTGGTTGTTTTGCGCAACCAAGACGATTTCTCAAGGAGATTCCCCATGACGCCTTTACGGCAAAGAATGCTCGAAGATATGCGTTTACGCAACTTCTCGCCAGCAACGCAGCGCAGCTACGTCCACTACATCGCCGCCTACTCCAAGTATTTCGGCGTTTCCCCCGGCCAACTCGGTCCGGAAGCGATCCGCGAATACCAGTTGTACATGATTGACGAACGAAAGATGTCGCCGGAAAGTGTCAACTGCTTCACTTCGGCGGCGAAGTTTCTCTATCGGGTCACCCTGGAACTACCCTGGAGCAACGCCTACTTCACCCGCTCGCGTGTTCCGGAGCGCTTGCCCGTGATCCTGAGCGCCATGGCAGTGAGCTTGTTCTTCCAGTCCGTCGGGGTTCTCAAACACCGCGCCTTGTTGATGGTATGTTACGGAGCGGGACTGCGCATCCAGGAAGCCGTCCAACTGCAACCGGCTCATATCGAATCGCAGCGGATGCTCATCCGCGTGGAGCAAGGCAAGGGCGCCAAAGACCGCTACCTGCCTCTCTCGCCACGATTACTGGCGATGGTGCGGGAATACTGGCGGCGCCAGCAACCGCAAGGCCCATGGCTGTTCCCTGGCATCAAGCCGCACAGACACATCTCGGCCTCCACGATTCAGGAAATGTGCCGCGAAGCGACCCATCTGGCGGGCATCGGCAAACGCGTCACCGCCCATACGCTGCGCCGCAGTTTCGCCACCCATCTACTGGAGAACGGCGAGGACATCCGTGTCATCCAGGTGTTGCTCGGACACAAGCGCATCGAGACCACGGCCCGTTATACGGCAGTCACCATGAAGAAGATCGCCGCCACCGTCTCGCCACTGGACAATCTGCCGGAGCCCAAGCGCAAGCGCGGCCGGCCACGGAAGAACGGCTGAGGCAGGAACCTGTTTGTCTTGCCTGGCTGGCACAACGGGGCCAGCGCTGGAGTTGGCCGACATTTTCCAGCAATACGGCCCCGCCTACCGCGCATCGCACGACTTGCCCATCGGCCATCTCCGTGTGATGCGCGCCATCGAGACCTGCCGCACCGCCACCTCGGCGGCCATGTCGAACGCTGCACGCAGTGCGAGCACGAACGGATCGCCTATAACTCCTGCCGCAACCGCCACTGCCCGAAGTGCCAAACGCTGGCCAAACAGCAGTGGCTCCAGCGGCGGAAGGAAGAACTATTGCCGATCCCCTACTTCCACGTCGTCTTCACTGTTCCGCCGGCGATCGCCGCCATCGCGCTACAGAACAAAGAGACCGTGTATCAGATCCTGTTTCGTACCAGCGCCGCAGCTTTGCTCACCCTGGCCGGTGATCCCAAACATCTCGGCGCCACGCTCGGCTTCTTCTCCATCCTCCACACCTGGGGACAGAACCTGCTGTTTCATCCGCACGTGCATTGCGTGGTCACAGGCGGCGGACTGTCCCCGGACCGCCAGCGTTGGATCGCCCCCCGCGGCAAGCGCTTTTTACTCCGTGTCCAGGCGCTGGGACTGTTGTTCCGCCGCCTGTTTCTGGAAGCGCTCGAAGAAGCCTACCTCCAAGGCGAACTCCAGTTTCGGGGCCAACTGGAAGATCTACGGGATCCGCAAGCATTCGGCCGTCATCTGGCGCCAGCGCGCAAGATCAAATGGGTCGTTTACGCCAAGCCGCCTTTTGGCGATCCGGCTCACGTCATCGACTATCTGGGACGCTACACGCACCGCGTCGCTTTGAGTAACCAGCGGCTGCTGGCACTGCAGAATGACCAGGTCACGTTCCAGTACAAGGACTACAACTCAGACGACCCGCAACGGTCGCGCCAGATGACCGTGCCGGCCGAGGAGTTCCTACGGCGATTCTTACTGCATGTCATCCCTTCGGGCTTCCAGCGCATCCGCCACTATGGCCTGTTCACCAACCGCTATCGGGCGGAAAACCTGGCGCGTTGCCGCGCGCTGCTGCAGGGTCCGATTCAACCCATCAGCGCTCTTCTGCCGGCTCACGCCCAGTTGCAGGATGTACTGGCGGATCTGGTCGAGTCGGCCGCACGGTGCCCGCAATGCAAGCAGGGAGTGATGGTCCGCGTGATGGTGTTGCCGCCCATTGGTTGGTTCCGCCCACCTTCTTCAACAGGGGACAGTTGAGGATGCTTTCTTTCTATCCCGGCAACAAGCGGCGCCGCTAGACTCCCCCCCAGGAGCTTGCCCAGGCTGGTCCCGATCGCTTCCATCCCATGGATCCCATGGATCCCATGGATCCCCGCGCTTGTATTCGGTTATTGCCCCAGCAACGGGACCTGGCAAGCTCATTCCCTGCACCCAACGGCTCACTTTTGTTCACCGTGATAGCGGAACCCTCGTGCTCAGGCCACAGGTAGGGCTAAAACAAAACAAGGTGATTCCGTTCAATACACCAATAGGCAATCGTCCTGCCAAAGGCGAACGCGCGTTTCCGCCCCTGGATTCAGAAAACAGCATCCGCACCCGCGACACCACGCCAGCAGCAACCCAAACGCGTCTTCCCCAACACCCCGTTGCGGTTTAGCTCACCGCAAGTTCCCATCAATCAGGCGGCCCGGGCAGCCACCCGTCCCCCCGAGAGCGCCCCCGCCTGACTGATGGGAACTTTATCAATGAACTTTATCAATCACAAATCCAGCAAATAAATCCCCGCATTGAAAGCAAATACCTTAGCCCCCACGCTGATCATACGTTTGTCTGGCCTCGCAACCACCTCATGGTAACTTGAAGACGCAATGGACAGCGCACTCACGCCGCAGCTCACTTTGGTCCAACCTTCCTGGTTCCCTGCCGTTCTGCGCGCCTTCATGGCGGCGATTCACTGCCTTCGCAAAGAAAAAGCGAAATATTGGATGATTCGACATAATTCGACAAAATTCGACACATTTCACTTTTTTTAGAAAATTCTAGATCGAACAAAAAGGGATGACGAACATGGGCACGGATTGTGAAAAGAAATTCAGCCACGGATGAACCGTTCATGGACGGCCGCACCGTCTGCCCTCTAAGGGATGAAAATGGGCCAGCAAGGGGCTTGCGGCAAAGCCCAAGACCGCTGCGGACGAGGGGGTTCGCAGGGGAGCGTTGGCGCAGACGCCGTGTCCTGGGTGAGGCGTGGCTACGAATTCTGGAAACACTCGTTGCCTAAGAGGGCCG
>JACQDD010000106.1 GCA_016201265.1 Terriglobales bacterium
AGCGAAGCGAAGGACTTGTTTTTGTGTGTAGCGCCAGCGCCCTCGCCGGCCGCTATTTCTTCCCAAAAAACTTCCCCACTCCGACCCGCACCTGCACCGTATTGATTCCCGGATTCGGCACCGTCAGTCCCGCGTTCGAAATATGCATGTACCGCACTTCCGCCGACCACGCCCGTTCGCCGAGAAAGTGCATCCCGAACGCCGCGCCCGAAGTGAAGTTCACGCGCGAAGTCCCGAAGGGCACGTCATGCGAAGTGAACAGCGTCCCACCGCCGAGCTCCAGATACGGCTGCACGTCCCCCCGCGTGGCGAAGATCCACTTCAGGCCCACAGGATTGATTCCCGCTCCATACGCCGTATTCCGCCGCTGAAACACCACGAACGCCGGCACCGCGTCCACCGCGTATTCGAATCGTCCCTTGAGGAAACCCGGCCCATGCGGCGCGGTCAAAATCCAGCCATAGCGGAGCCCGACGTTCCACACGCCCGTCTCTTTCGTGCCGCCGGGGACCGAGTGCCCACCGCCACTCCACACTTCGATTTCATGTCCGCCCTCTTCCGGACGGACCTGTGCCGTCGCCCACGAAACCATCAACCCGAAGCAAACTGCCAACCATAGGTAACGTGTCATAGGCCTTTCTGAAGTCAGAATCAGAAATGATACGCGAAATCACGCTATTACTTCTGCATTCTGCCTTCTGACTTCTGCCATCTCACCTCTGCAATCTGACCTCTGACCTCTGCCCTCTCACAGCCCCAACCCGCCATCCACCGCCAGCACCTGCCCCGTGATGAACGGCGGGGCCGTGGCAAAGAACATTACCGCCGCCGCGATTTCAGCCGCCGTGCCATTCCTCCGCATCGGCGTCTGTTTCGCCATACGCCGCATGAAGGCTGCCGCAGCCTTCTCGCCGAGGTCAATCATTCCCGGGGCCACAGCATTCACCGCGATCTCCGGCGCCAGCGCCTTCGCCATCACCTTGGTCAGCATGTGCAGCGCCGCTTTCGACGAGCAGTAGTGCGCGTGCGTCGCCCATGGACGCAAGCCGCCCAGCGACCCCATATTGATGATCGTCCCCTTGCGCTGGCGTAGAAACGGCAGCGCTTCCCGCGATACCAGGAACGGCCCCCGGGTGTTGCTGGCAAAAATCGCATCCCACTGCGCGACGGTCAGCTTCTCGAACCTCGCCGTCTCATAATTCGCAGCGTTATTGACCAACACGTCGATTCCACCCAGTTGGCCGGCAACTTCCTTCACCATCTCGCGGACACCCTCCTCGTCGGTGATGTCACAGCGGACGGCCAAGGCCGTGCCGCCATGCCGCGCCAATTCGCCCACCAGCGCCCGGGCCTCGCGCTCGGAGTCACGGTACGTGATCGCCACGTTCGCGCCCCGTTCCGCCGCTGCCAGTGCGATCGCCCGGCCCAGTCTTTTTGCTGCTCCAGTGACCAAAACGATTTTCCCAGCCAGCAGCCCTCGCTTCGTCGTCATGCCGGGATTTTACGCCCTTCGTGCCTTGGAAACCGGCTTCCCGACTGCTACACTGCCCTCCTTATGGAGCACCGGGAAGTCATCGTTTATTCCCGTAAGGGCTGTCATCTCTGCGAGATCGTCAAGGAGAGCCTCGTCAAGCTCCATAAACGCGGCGGCTTCGATTGGCGCGAGGTAGACGTCGACTCCGACGCCGAGCTCCGCCGCCTCTACAACGATCAGGTTCCAGTCGTCTTTATCAACGGCCACAAAGCTTTCAAGTACCGCATGGATGAGCAGGAATTTCTCAAAAAGCTAGCCAGCTGACTACTGTCGGTCAGCAGCGATCGACAGTCGTGAATCCCCCGTCCCAGGCAACACTGCGCCCTGTGTGCGCACTCACACGCACGTGTCTGCGCTTACACGTCTGAGGAGAAGCTTGACGCCGCCAAACGCCTCTGTTTTCACCGTTCCGTGGGCGGACCCACGCCTGCAACGACCCCTGATACATTGTTCAGGAGGAACTGTCGTGATCCGTCGAATTGCCGC
Source organism: Terriglobales bacterium (assembly GCA_016201265.1). Lineage (GTDB taxonomy): Bacteria > Acidobacteriota > Terriglobia > Terriglobales > Acidobacteriaceae > Acidiflorens. The sequence goes on from JACQDD010000106.1 coordinate 2,021, forward strand.
CATCGCCTTCATCTTTTTGTGTACGACTGTGGCCTGGATGATCCTGGGCTCAACCATCTCCTGGCGCACCGGCTCATCCAATGAGCAACTGCAAGGCCGCGTCGCTTCGACCTGGGGGACCATGCAGGAACAAAACCCTGCCTCTGCCTGCTACAAGAAAACCGAGATTTCCGCTGTCACCGAGCAGGATCACGGCAAGACGGTCATTCGTCACGAAAAAGTCGAGCGGGAAATTGCGCTTCCCTTGGACTCCAGCCACTTGAACGTCGCCCTCCACCTCGACCATCGCCAAAAGGGGCTCCTCTGGTACAGCACGTACGCCGTCGACTTCAGCGGCGATTACAAATTTCGCAACGACACGGCGGAAGCGCAGACCGTCCAGTTCTACCTGCCCTTCCCGGCGGAGCACGCGGCCTATGACGCCCTCGCCATGTATGTCAACGGCAAAGACCTGCCCGTCTCGACGAGCGGCAAGGGTGCAAGTGTAGCCACAACGATGGGCGCGGGCGAGAGCGTGGTCTTGCGTGTTGCCTATCACTCGCAGGGTCTGGGTTCCTGGCGTTACAAACTCGGGGATGGCATCGCGCAGGCCCGCGACTTTGCCCTAACCATGGTGACCAACTTCAAGGACATTGATTTCGCTGACGACACACTCTCGCCGACAGCAAAGGAGCAGCAGCCGGCAGGCTGGAAGCTGACCTGGCAATATTCCAATCTTGTATCCGGCTTTCAGATCGGAATGACCATGCCCGAGAAGCTGCAGCCGGGCCCATTGGCCGGGCAGATCAGTTATTTTGCCCCGGTGTCCCTGTTCTTCTTTTTCTTTTTGATGTTCATCCTGACAACGCTGCGGAATATCGAACTGCACCCCATGAATTACTTCTTTCTTGCGGCGGCTTTCTTTGCGTTCCACCTGCTGCTCGCCTACCTTGTGGACCACATCTCAATCCACCTGGCCATGGTGATTGCCTCGCTGGTTTCGATCGCGCTGGTGGTGAGTTATCTGCGGCTGGTGGTAGGAGCTCGTTTTGCCGCTATCGAGGCAGGAGGTGCGCAATTGATTTATCTTGTGTTGTTCTCGTATGCCTTCTTCTGGAAGGGCTTCACCGGCCTTTCGATCACGATCATCTCCATCGCAACTCTCTTCGTTGTGATGCAGGCAACCGGGCGCATCCGCTGGTCCGAAAAGCTGGCCTCACTCCCTGGTGGCCGCCCATGAGCAACGATTGATCGGAAGGCAATTGCTTACTGCCCGAGCGGAGCGGCAAGGCACGCTCCGCTCGAATACAACGCCTCCTGTACAATCTTCCCCGGCATGCTTCGCACCCAGCTCTACGCCGATCCCGCCGGTCGCTTCCTCCACGACGTCGTCCTGGAAACCTGCCGCCGCGTCCCGAACAAGACGGCACTTCTAGATTCATCTTGCAACCGCCATTTCACCTATGCCGAATACGGCCAACACGTCGAGTCCCTCGCCAGGGGTTTGGTTGCCGCCGGACTCGCTCCCGGCGAGATCGTCGCCATCTTCCTCCCCAACTCCTGGGAATTTGCCATCACCTATCATGCCGCCACGCTCGCCGGCGGAATCCCAACGCTCCTGAATCCCGCCTACCGGGAACGCGAAGTCCGCTTTCAGCTCGAGAACTCCGGCGCCACGTTCCTCATCACCGACGGCCCCTTACTGGAAGGCGTCAACCTCGCCGGACTCCCGGCCCTGCGCCGTGTCTTCACCATCCGCAGCTCCTTTCCCGGCACGGAAGACTTCGCTACCCTGCTAAAGCCAACTTCCGCCGCTCTCCCGCAGCCCGCTGCCTCGTCGCAGGAAATCATTGCCGCTCTTCCCTACTCCAGCGGCACCACCGGACTGCCCAAGGGCGTCATGCTCTCGCACTACAACCTGGTCTCCAACGTGTACCAGCTTCTCGGCCCGAACGGCACGCCTCTTGTGCCTGACGACGTCATGCTCTGCTTCCTGCCGCTCTACCATATCTATGGCCTGACCGTAGGCCTGACTACCTCGCTCACCCTCGGCGCGACCCTGGTTCTGATGCCGCGCTTCGACATCAAAAAGCTCTGCTTGCTGATGATTCAGGAAGGCGTCACCATGATGCCCATGGTCCCGCCCGCCATCAACGCTCTGTGCCAGGCCGCCGAAGCTGGAATTTTCCCGAAGAACCACAAAATCAGGTGGATCAAGTCCGGCGCCGCTCCGCTCGCGCCGGAGCTCGCACGCCGCCTTGGCGACCTCACCGGCATCCCGATCAACCAGGGGTACGGCATGACCGAAGCTTCGCCCGTTACGCATGTCGGCTACCTCGCGCCGCCTGAGATGTACCGCCCCGCCGCCATTGGCCAGCCGCTGGCGCTCACCGACTGCCGCGTCCTCGATCTCAACGACAACGAAGTTGCCCCCGGCGAGCCCGGCGAACTGGTCATGCGTGGACCGCAATTCATGCTGGGATATTGGAAGGAACCGCAAGCGACCGCTGCTGTCCTGCGTGACGGCTGGTACTACTCCGGCGACATCGTCCGCACCGACGCGGACGGCTTCTACTACGTCCTCGACCGCTGCAAAGAGATGATCAAGTACAAAGGCTTCCCCGTCGCCCCAGCCGAGGTCGAATCCGTTCTGCTCGAACATCCTGCTGTGCGCGATTGCGGCGTGGTCGCCAAGCCCGATGCCGAGGCCGGAGAAATCCCCTGCGCTTTCGTCGTCGTTCGCGAAGGCTATTCGCCATCCGATGCGCTCGACAAGCAACTCCGCGACTTTGTGGCTGACCGCCTCTCCCACCACAAACAGCCCCGCGAAATCCGCTTCGTCGAAGCCGTTCCGCGCACACCGTCCGGGAAGATTCTGCGCCGGGATCTCCGCAAGACTCTACCTTGAATAGTCTTTGCGTTCTTCGCGATACCTTTGCAAACTCTGCCCTGAAAATGGGGGGATTTCATCCCATAAGGTTCTGCCCTGTGGTCCCCTGTGCCCCCTGTGATTCCGGCCTTTCTTGGCGACCTTGGCGAACCTTTGCGCTCTTTGCGGTTAACGATTTCTCTCCGCCTCACCCATTTTCATGTTTCCGGGTGGGGTGAACATCCCATGTGCGACTGCGGCTAGCCCTTTCCACCGTCGTACAATACTGCGTAGGGACTCCCAGGTCTGCTATGACCCTCACCCGCTTCGTCGCCAGGTCCGCCTTCCGCAATCAGCTGCGCAGTCTGCTCACGGTGGCCTCGATCGCATTCTCGCTGCTGCTGCTCAGCGTGATGCTTACCCTGTGGCGCAGCTTCTACATTGACAAAGGCGCTCCTGACTCTGCCCTCCGCATCATGACTCGGCACAAGGTCTCGCTTGCCAATTTCCTTCCCATCTACTATCGCGACAAGATTCGCAGCGTGCCCGGCGTCGTACATGTCGTCCCCATGACCTGGTTCGGCGGCAAGTATAAGGACGACAAGCCGGAGAACTTCTTCGCTCAGTTTGCCACCGACCCCGACGAGTACTTCTCCGTCGCCGCCGACAAAATTATGCCGCCCGACCAACTCGAAGCCTGGAAGAAGGATCGCACCGGCTGCGCCGCCGACATCGAACTGGCGAAGAAGCACAACTGGAAAGTCGGCGACCGCATCACTCTGCAAGGCACCATCTTTCCGGCGAATCTCGAACTGACCCTGCGCGGCGTGTACACCATTGATCCGCCGCAGAGCGCGCTCTACTTCCACGCCCAGTACCTGGAGGAGTCGGTCTCCTGGTTCAAGGACACGGCCGGCTTCTACTTCACCCGGGTGGACACTGCCGAGAACATGCCCAAAGCCGCTCGCGCCATTGATGACATGTTCCACAGCACGCCGGTACCGACGAAGAGCGAGAGTGAGCAGGCCTTCCGCCTCGATTTCATCGCCACTCTGGGCAACGTCAAGGCCTTCATCCTCAGCATCTGCGGAGCCGTCGTCTTCACGATGTTGCTGGTCTGTGCCAACACGATGGCGATGTCCATCCGCTAACGCACCCGCGAAGTTGCCGTGCTGCCCACGCTCGGCTTTACGCGGGACCGCATCTTTCAGTTGCTGTTGAGTGAAGCCCTGGCGATTGCCCTGCTGGGCGGGCTAGTGGGGGTGCTGCTGGCGACGCTGATCATCGGCGCCCTCTCGCGTCCCGGCATCGGATTGCCGGTCGCGATGCACATGACAGTTGCCACGGCGCTGGCCGTGATGCTGGCGGCGGCCTTCATTGGAGTGGCCAGCGCCCTCATTCCTTCCTATCGAGCCTCGCGCCTGCGCATCGTGGACGCCCTGCGCTACATCGGGTAGATTCTTCTGACCATTGATCTACTTCTGCATTCTGACTTCTTACTTCTGCATTCCCCTCACTCTCCCACCAGAAACTTCCACTGCGTCGCTGTCAGCGCCACCACGCTGAGTCTTCCCTGTCGCACCAGCGGTGAATCCGCGAATGATTTCTCCGCCTTGATCTCCGCCAGCGTCTTCGCCTTCGCGATCGCCTTCCCTGCTTTGATCCTCACCTGCGGATTCTTCGGATCAGCAACCTCCACCGATTCAACCGTCGCCGTTCCCACCGCGCTCTTCTCATCGCCGGTGTGATAAATCACCAGCCGCTCTCCCGGCTTCATGGCGCGCAGATTCTTCACCGCCACCGGGTTCGTCACCCCGTCCCAGATGGTCGTCTTCTCTTTTTCCAGGTTCGCAAAGGAATATACGGCCGGCTCAGTTTTCAGTAGGTAGTCCATGGGTAGGCATTGTAAGCACCAAGAAGCGATTGCAGAAGTAAGTTCGCCCGAAGCAGCGATTTCGTGTCCCACTTCTGCAATCTGACTTCTTACTTCTGACTTCCCCTCACGCCGTCCCTGTATTGGCCAGCGCTTCCACCGCTTCCCAGGTGGTGGGAAAGGTCATGAAAAAGTTGTGCACGTTCGTGATCTGCAAAACCTTCAGCACCCTCGGAGTCACTCCGGTCAGCACCAGGCACCGTCCGGTTTTCTGATGCGACACATACGTGGCCACCAGCGCGCCCAGCCCGACCGAGTCAATATACGGGACGTCCGACAGGTCCAGAATTATCGTCTCCGCCTGCTCATTGCGAATCGCCCGCTCGAAATGAGGCGTGGTTTCGATGGTGAGCGGACCGCGCAACAACAGCACGCGCTGATCGTCCGTCACCCCCGCATACCGCTCGACTGTCAATTCCTGCGAACCCATGGCAGCAGATTGTAGGCCGCTCGCGGCTTTCTGTCACCCCGGAAAACCGTTAGATCGGGCGTCAGTTGTGCTACTTGGGCCTGCCGCGGCACTTCCCATCTTGTCGGCTATTGCCCAGATCGTGGAAGGGGCAGCCTTCAGTCGTGCCGCAAACACCAGAGATTTAACGTTGGCCTTAGCCGCTCAGGTTCGCTGGAGGCAGTTCATGACTGTTTCTGCAGCCTGATGTTGTGGGGGATTCTACTGCGGTTTCTGTTCCGGCGGGTGCCCCTCAACTCATCGCGTTCGTTGCGATGAGTGGGATGCCGGCGAAAAGGATGGGGCACCCGCCGTAGCCTCAGGTAAAATGCTTCCGATGCAATCGCTTCCCAGTTTCAGTATCGTTCTGCTGCTCCTCACTTCCGCTTCGTTCGCCCACGACCTGTACCTCGTTTCCGGAGTTAAGGACGCCAGAGGCAAGCTCTGCGCGCGGATTGGCGAAGAGTTTCCGGAGTCGGCGAACGCCGTCACGGCGGATCGCTTGAACTCCTTTTCGTTTCAAGGTGCGGATGGCAAGAGGGTTGGGTTGACCGGAAAGGTTCAAGAAAAACAGTTCTGTGCAGCGCTTCCGGCGCGCCCTCCGGCTGTAGTCGAGATGACGGTGCAGCCACGGTTCATCAAGCTGGAAGCGCACGATTTCAGCGGCTACCTCGAGGGTGAAGGCTTACTGAACGTTCAGACGCTCCGCCGCGCCCGCAACCAGGAAGATGCTCCCGGACGTGAACTCTATTCTCGCTATGCCAAGCTCTTGATCGGTCCAGTCGGTAGTATTGCCAGCAAGCCACTCGGACACGCACTGGAGATCGTACCGGCCAAGGATCCAGGCGAGTTGTCGGCGGCAGAGCCATTGCTGGTGACGGTTTTGTTTCAGGGCCGGCCCCTCCCAGACGTGCAGGTGAGCGCGGTCTATGCCGGAGTCAAGTTGAAGGGGCACTCCTATCCGATTTCGACTCGAACAGATTCAGATGGCCGTGCTGTTCTCAAGCTGGATCGAGCGGGGCTTTGGTATGCGCGGCTCATTTACATGACGCCGGCACAAGACGATCCTGAAGTCGATTGGCGGAGTTATTTTGCCACGCTGACCTTCGAGGTACCCCCAGGTCGAACCGTTGCTTCCACTGAGTGATCCTTGCCCCACCGGTTCGTTGCGCTTCACCCGAATCGAAGCTCCTTACTTCCACACCCCTCGGGAGAGCGCTCTGCCCTCCGCAATCTGACCTCTGCCCGCTGCAATCGACCTACTGCGGTTTCTGCTCCGGCGCCTTCTGTTCCGGCTTCGGCTCGTCCTTCTTCGCTTCCGGATGATCCTCGTAGACCGAATATTGCCCCTGCGGACGCTTCAGCTTAATCGTGATCTCCATCTCCGCCTTGTTGACGTCGTAGTCTTCCCCGAAAGTCTGGAAGCCCTGCGCCAGCACTTGCACCCGCAGCACGCCGTAAGGGACGCCGTCGAAATTCGTCCGCCCCTCGGCGTTGGTCTTCAACTGGAAGCCGCTGCGCTGCTGCTTGCCCTTCTTGTTCACCGGATGCATGATCACGCTGGCGTTCTTTACCGGCTTGCCGTTGTAGTCCCGAAGAACGAGAAACTGCAAAGCCGCGTACTGCTCATCATCCTGGGCCGCCGCCCAGCCCACCACCCCAAACCCCACCAGCAGGAGCAAACCAATCACAACCGCGAGACTTCTTCTCATGGCCCTCATTTTATGCAGGACGACCGCCACCTGTCACGGCGGGCTGCACCAGGCCACCGGCCGACCGGGCCCGACGGGGTGATCGAACTTAGAACGAAAAGGTGGAACGAACCGTTCTCCAGCCGCGAAGCGGCGGAACAGGAAAGCCCGGCACGTAAGCCGGGGAACGGAGTCCTGGAGAGTCGAGTCCCGCTATTGACGGTACTCAAGGGCGGCCTACACCCTTACGGAAATAGGTATAAACATCTCATGTGCAACGGCTTACTGGACTTATCTGGCACTCACTCCACGGCTGATAGACCCTCCCCGCTTGACTCCTCCCGCCCAAGTTTTTATAATTAGCACTCGCCTGTCTCAAGTGCTAACAGCCCGGCGAATTCCTGGAAAAGCTCAAGCACTTAACCCCGTTCGACTTAACTCACGAAAGGAGTACGCAAGCATGGCTACGAAGTTCACCCCGCTGCATGATCGCATCCTGGTCCGTCGCGTGGAAGAAGCCGAAACCACCCGCGGCGGGATCATCATCCCCGACTCCGCGA
>JACQDD010000107.1 GCA_016201265.1 Terriglobales bacterium
GACCACTGGCTTTAAGGGAGTAGATGACACTGTCAGCGTTCATCAAATGCCTTTCTGGGAGAAAACAGCTAAGTTTTACCTGCGGCATGTCGAGTTTGAGCGGTGGGCGAAAGAAGCGGCAGGGGAAGAAACGGACCCCCAGCGTCGCGTACTCAAACTCATGGACTGGACGATGAAGAATGTGCGACACATCCCGCCCGGCTGGCCGCTCATCGATGACCATATCTCTCACAATGTGCTTCGTCATTATGGAAACGACGGGCAACTGGCGGAGGTCTTCACGGCGTTCACGACCTATACCGGCAATGAGGGCCGCTGGGAAGCCTATCACCCCCCCGGCGCAAAAGAACGGGTTGCCCTGTCCTTTGTCGAGTCTGAAGACGGTTGGTGGGTCTTTGACCTCTGGAATGGAGGCTGGTTCGAGACTCCGTCCGGCAGGATCGCGACCATCGATGATTTCCGTCACCCTGAGCAGTTACGCCGTCATGGTCAAGCCCCGGAGGTATTGAACGGCACGCCCTATCTTGACTACTACCGGGATCTTGACCGGGTCTTTCAGAGAAGCTTCTCGAGGGCCCGTGGCCAGATGCCCTGGCACCGGTTGCTGATGGTGTTAGGGCTGGAAACTGGGGACAATCACTCTCTTGACACCTCGCCCTGACTTTCCCTATAGTTATCGCCTGCCTTAGCGGCTGCGTAACTTGGCCGACCCCTCGTGACCAGCCTGCGATAGGGCCTTTGTCCTGGCGAAATGGGCCTTTTGGTTGATTGCCAGAAGGCAGGATTCTCTCTATTATTCAGCGCTTCCAAGTTTAGCGGCTCGATTGATTGCCCCTTCAGGAAGGAGAAGACTCCCCATGGCAAAGGTGCTTGAAGGTCCCGGGATGGGGCTGATGAAAAAGTGGGGCATTCTTGTTCCCAACTACGCCGTCGTGACGTCGGTCGATGAACTGAAGAAGCTCGGCGAGGCGAACGAGTGGCTGAAGCAATCCAAGCTGGTCGTCAAGGCTCATGAGGCGCTCGGCTCGCGGTTCAAGCTTGGCTTGGTGAAGGTCGATCTGGATTGGAAGGGGGCTCAGGCGGCCGCCAAGGAGATGCTCGGCCGTCAGGTCGGCAGCATCACCGTGTCCCAGGTGATCGTGTCGGAAATGGTGCCCCACAAGGACGAGTACTATGCGGCGGTCAAATCCACCCGCGACGGCGCCGAGATACTGGTGGCCAATTGCGGCGGCATCGAAGTCGAGTCGAACTGGGAACGCGTCAAAAAACTGAGCCTCGAGGTCGGCGACCAGCCCTCACAGCAGGCGTTGGAGAAACTGGCGAAGGAGGCCGGGTTCTCGGGCGAGGTCGCCAGGAAGGTGGCGGCGTTTGCCGGCAAGCTGTTCGCGTGCTTCGACAGCGAAGACGCGCAGTATCTGGAGGTGAACCCGGTCGTGGCCCGGCAGAGCGACGGCGAGTTGATCGCCCTGGATGCCGTGACCCTGCTGGACGGCGACGCCAGGTTCCGGCATACCGACTGGAACTTTCCGTTCGCGGCGGAGTTCGGGCGGGCCTATACGAAGCATGAGATGGACGTGATGGCGGTGGATTCCAA
>JACQDD010000095.1 GCA_016201265.1 Terriglobales bacterium
AATGCCGCCGTGCTGGCGCGCTACTTCGACACGCATTCCAAGACCGTGGGCAACGCGTTCCGCGATTACGTCTTCGAGCATCAGCTGGAAATCACGCCGGACGGCTTGCGGGGTTTCGCGGAGAAATTTGCCGCCGAGCGCAAGATTGATCTGCCCTTCGTCGTGGACCCCGCCGGCAAGCTGGCGGCGCTGGTGAATGCCGACAAGGAACTGGGCCAAAGCATCGGCATCAACCACACCCCGACCATTTACGTGGTCAGCAACAAGCGGGCGGGGAAACCGTTTGTGGAAGTGGTGGACCGCAGCCAGCTTTACGCCCTGATCGACAGTATGAAGCGGGAGTAGGACCCCAATTGCAGAAGTAAGAAGTCAGAATGCAGAAGTAAAAGACTCCGGATTTCAGCAGTGCTGCTGACACCGGGAGTTTTTCACTTCTGCATTCTGACTTCTTACTTCTGCCTTGGTTTTACTCCGTCCACTTCCGGAACAGCAACGCCCCATTCGTTCCGCCAAAGCCGAACGAATTCGACATGGCGTACTGGAAGGTGGCTTGGCGAGCGCGGTTGGGGACGAAATCCATGCCGTCGGTATCCGGGTCCTGGTTTTCCAGATTGACCGTGGGCGGCAGAATCTGATCGCGCAGCGCGAGAACCGTAACTCCTGCCTCTAAACCGCCCGCTCCGCCCAACAAATGTCCGGTCATGGACTTGGTCGAGCTGACGGGGACTTTCTTGCCGAAGAGATTGCGGATGGCGTGCGCCTCGAGCGTGTCGCCGATCGGAGTGGAGGTCCCGTGGGCGTTGACGTAGCCGACCACACTGGGCTCGAGCCCAGCGTCACGTAGGGCGTTGCGCATCACGCGGAATCCGCCTTCGTGTTCCGGGGCAGGCTGGGTCATGTGGTAGGCATCGGAGCTCATCCCGTAACCGACAATTTCTGCCAGGATGGGAGCTCCACGTCGGCGCGCATGCTCCAGTTCCTCCATGATCAGGATCCCGGCGCCTTCGCCGATGACGAAGCCGTCGCGGTCCTTGTCCCAAGGGCGGCTGGCGCGGGCGGGATCGTCGTTGCGGGTGGAGAGCGCGCGCATGGCGGCAAATCCGCCCACCCCCATCGGAGTGATGGCGGCTTCGGTGCCGCCCGCGATCATCACGTCCGCGTCCCCATGCTGGATGATGCGGAAAGAATCGCCGACTGAGTGCGCGCTGGTGGTGCAAGCCGTGGCGGTGGCTTCGTTCGGTCCTTTCGCCCCGTAGCGCATGGAAACATGCCCGGCAGCGAGGTTGATGATGGTCGCGGGGATGAAGAAGGGCGAGATTTTGCGCGGGCCGCCCTGCATCAGTGCCGTGTGTTCCCGCTCAATGACGTCGAATCCGCCGATGCCGGAGCCGATATGCACGCCCACGCGCTCGGCGTTTTCCGGCGTGATCGCGAGCCGCGACGTCTTCATTGCCTCCTCCGACGCGGCCAGCGCGAAGTGGATGAAGCGGCCCATCTTCTTCACTTCTTTTTTCTCGATGAACTGGAGCGGGTCGAAGCGCTTGACCTCGGCGGCGATCTGGCAGGCAAAGGCGGAAGCGTCGAACCCGGTGATGCGGTCGACGCCGCTCTTGCCGGCCAGCAAAGCCTGCCACACCTCGGCAGTGGTGTTGCCGAGCGAGCAGATCAGGCCCAGGCCGGTGATGACGACCCGTCGCGCCAAACTACTTGCCTGCTTTCGCGTGCTTGCCGATGTAGTCCACCGCGTCCGATACGGTGCGGATCTTTTCGGCGTCTTCGTCCGGAATCTCGATATCGAAGGCCTCTTCGAAGGCCATGACCAGCTCCACCGTGTCCAGCGAGTCGGCTCCCAGGTCGTCCACGAACGAGGCGCTGGGCGTGACCTCGCCCTCGTCCACACCCAACTGCTCCACGATGATCTGTTTCACTTTTTCGTCAACGGCTGCCATTTTTCTCCTCGTTTCTAAACTCTGGGGATGATGTATGCCCGCCTCTCCTGGGCCGGCATTTTACTGAATCACTGCCGCTTGTTGCTCAAAGTACGGAATGGGGTCGAATTCAGTAGTCTAAAAGGGATCGGGAAAGTATGCAAAGCGACAGTCCACTGCTCGCACACTAAGAAACCACTCGCATCCTAACCGTCCGCCCTGAGAACGGTCAATCCAACCAGTTGCCGGTTCTCAGTTCTCAGTTTCTGGACTAGGAATGATTACTGAGAACCGAGAGCTGAGAACCGGGAACTTCACTTTGAGTACTGCTCCCGCAGCCAGACCTGCCGGCTGGTCATCGGCACCGGACGCCCCTCGATGTAAACCTGCTTGACGTCGGTCTTCACATCAAGCGGATCGCCGTTGGCTACGACGACGTTGGCCGTTTTCCCGACATCCAGCGAACCCAGCTTGTCGGCCACTCCCCAGATCTCCGCTGGGTTGATCGTGATCGCCTTCAGCGCTTCGTCGTAGGGCAGGCCGAAGGCGGTTGCGTATCCCGCCTGGTCGGGCAGGTTGCGCACGCTGTGCGCGGAGTACGACGCAAACACGATCTTCACCCCGCGCTTGTAGAGCTGCGCCGGCAGCCTGTACACCGTGTCGTAACGCTCCTCGTCTTTGGGGGCTTCGTAAATCGGACCCACAATCACCGGCACTTTCAAGCCCGCCACATAGTCGAGCACGGGCTGCGAATGGCTGATGTGGTTGAGCACGAACTTCAGCTTGAATTCGCTGGCCAGGTGCACCGCAGTTTCGAGCTCACTGGGACCCTCCGCCGCGAGCACGATTGTCTTCTTGCCTTCGAGGTATGGGATGAGCGCTTCGAGCTTCAGGTCCCGCTTCGGCGCCAGTGGCTCGGGCTTCTTGTCGTGCGCAGCGTCGGCTTTCTTGCGCTCGTAGTCGGCCAGCTTTGACTTGTAGTCCTGCGCATCCAGGAAGGCCTGTCGCAGTTGTGCGGCGAGGCCCATGCGAGTGGAGGGAAAGTTGCGCTTGTCGAAGCCGCCCTTGTTGCGGCGTTCGTCGCCGGTGAAGTTCAGCGGCATGGCGAGGTCGCGGATGAGCAGCATCTCGCTGGCGGAGGCGCCCGCGAGCTGGATGAAAGAATCCTGGCCGGGCAGAGTGTCGCCGCTCGAAGGAGCCACGACGGCGTTGGTGATGCCGTTCATGCGCGCGACCGGGATGAGCGTGGACTCGGCATGGAACGCCTCCGCGGTACGCATGTGCGGCATGATCTCGTCGCTCATCTCGACCAGATCGTTGGTCATGGCTTCGGCCGAGATCTCCGTAAGGCCAAGATGAGTTTCCGAATCGATCAGCCCCGGATAAACGGTCATTCCGGTCACATCCACGACCTGTGCGCCGCTGGGGATCTGGATGGAACTGGCGGGACCCACTGCCGTGATCTTCCCGCCCTGCAAGACCAGCGTGCCGTTTTCAATGACGCCGTGAGTGACGGTCAACAGTCTCCCGCCTTTGAGGACGACCGGTTTGTCTTGAGCCGCAGCTGTTAACGCACTCAAGAAAATTGTCATTCCGAGGAGCGCAGCGACGAGGAATCTGCATTTCCCTGAGAACTGAGAACCGAGAACTGAGAACTGGGCTTTCATTGTCCCTCCCGGTAATGCGTCATCCCGAATCCCGGCAGCGCGCGGTCGAAGTACACGTCGCCATCAATCAGAACTTTTTCGGGAACACCGTAACTCGAGAGCGGGTAGCCCTCCCAGACCACCAGGTCCGCATCCTTGCCCACGTCAATCGAACCAACCCGATCGTCCACTCCTACAATCCAGGCCGCATTCAGCGTAATCATTTTCAGGGCTTCTTCTTCGGTGGCGCCGCCGTAGCGCATGGTCTTGGCCGCTTCCTGATTCAGGCGGCGGGTGTAGTCCTCGGAATCGCTCTTGATGGCGACGCGCACACCTTTGCGCATGGACATCACGGCATTCCACGGGATGGCGTCCCAGGCCTCCTGCTTGTAGCCCCACCAGTCCGCGAAAGTGGCGATGGCGATGTTGTCGGCGGCCATTTTGTCCGCGACTTTGTAGGCCTCAAGCGCGTGATGGAAGGCGCGAATCTTGTAGCCGAATTCCTTCGCCATCGCCATCTCAGTCAAAAATTCATCGGCGCGGTAGCAGTGGATCTGCACCATCAGCTTGCCGCGCAGGACGTCGGCCAGCGCTTCGAGCTTCAAGTCGTGCTTGGGCGCAGTGGCATCCTTGTCGCCGCGTTTGACTTTCTCGTTGTAAGCATCCCACTCGCGCATGTAATCCTGCGCCTGGACCAGGGCTTCGCGCTGCACCGCGAAGTTGCCCATGCGGGTGGAAGGGAGCTGTTCCCTGCCGCCGTAAACGCGCTTGGGGTTTTCGCCGCTGGCAAACTTGATAGAGCGCGGCGCGCCGGGGAAGAGCATCTCGTCGCGCCCCGCGCCGTACTTGTGCTTGATGACGATCGCCTGCCCGCCAATCATGTTGGCCGACCCGTGCAACAGCAGCGAAGTGGTCACGCCCCCCGCCAGCGCGCGGTAGATCGCCTTGTCCTGGTAGTCGAACGCATCTTTCATCATCATCTGCGGCGTGATCGGGCTGGTCGCTTCGTTCACGTCATCGTCGAGCGCGATGTGCGAATGCGAATCGACGATCCCTGGCGTTACGTACTTGCCTCCGGCGTCAATGACGGTGGCTCCCGCAGGCGCATTCACGCTCTCGCCCACCGCCGCGATCTTGCCGCCTTTGACGTAGATCGAGCCGTTCTTGATGTTGCCGTGGGTCACGGTCATGACCACGGCGTTCTTGATCAGGACGTCGTGATGGGCCGCTGGCGCCTGGGCAACCGCGGCCGTAGCCAAGCCTGCCAGCATCAACAGGCACAAGCAGGTTGTAGTTCTCAGATCATGTCGCACGGGAAAACTCCTGAGGGAAGAGTGCCGCATTGAGCGAGACACGGATTGTAGGAGTCCGAACGTGCAAGGGTCAATCCAAAATCCGCGGAGGTGGGTATCTGCTTGACTCACCAGACCACAATCCCTAGTATGTGGGGATGGAAGACTATCCTCGGAACCTGAAGGAGTTCGATGTCCGCTTCCGGAGTGAGGAGGCCTGCCGGGAGTATCTGTTGCAACTGCGTTGGC
>JACQDD010000096.1 GCA_016201265.1 Terriglobales bacterium
GCTATGGCTGCGTTGAGCTGGCTGAGCCCGCAGGCGCTAATTCCCGAAGTGGCCACACCGACAGCACCACCGGCAGCAAATTGCAGGAACTGGCGACGCTCGATCTTGAGACTCACTTCTTCTCCTTTGCTTGCAGGGGCGCCGGTTGCGCCCGACTCAGGAACTCCATGAGGTCCACGATCTCGCCGGGCTGGAAGTGGGGCCAGGAAAGCTGCTGCTCACGAAACGCCTGCAACATCACCGGGCCGTGGTTCCACAAACCCGTAGCGAGAGGGACGGGTGCGACTCCCTCGCGCCCGCGCGCCAGGTCGGGACCGACACTCCCCTTGCCGCCCACGGTATGACAGTTCGCACAACCTTTCTCCTGGTAGACGCGCCGGCCTCGCTCTGCACTTCCGGTCATCTCGAAGTAGCGCTCCGCAAAGAGGTAGGCAATTAAGTCCGCCATTTCCTTATTGGAGAACCGCGGCCTGGGGATTCCTTGTGCCCGCATGCTGGCCCACATAGCGGGAGCGTGGTTCCACATGCGTCCGGCAAATTGGCCCAAGGTTCTGGGCAGAAGGCGGTTGCCCAGATCGGGCGCGTGGCTCCCTCCCACGCCACGGACGGCGTGACACTGGGCACAGCCCTTTTCACGAAACAGCCGCCGTCCGGCTTGCGGGTCGGCGGGACGCAAATACACGCGTCCGCGCGAAGGAGGAGCCAGCGTTCGGATGTATGCGATCAGGTCGGGCATATCCGTGTCGCGGAACTTGGGCCAGGCAAGGCCGAGCGCCGCGAGGTTCTGCTGCATGGCGGGAGCATGATTCCACATGGTCTGGATCCAGCTCACGGGATTGCGATAGCTGGCCCACTTCTCCAGGTCGGGACCGACTCGTCCCCCTTGGCCCGCTACGGCATGGCACCGCAGGCATCCTTTTTCGTAGAGCAGCTGCCGGCCGCGCACCGGGTCTCCGGGTTCGTCCAGAGACCGCACCGAATACAGGAAGGCAAACAGGTTGGCCATCTCGCCCTGTCCGAACTTGGGTGGGGCCACGCCTTCCAGGCGCATCTTCTCCCACATGACGGGAGCATGGTTCCACATGGCGGCGAGCAATTCCGCAGCGCTCAGATAGCCTGCCGGGGAACTGGCCAGGTCGGGCGCGCTCCGGCCGCCTTCCCCCAGGACGGAGTGGCAGCGGGCGCATCCCTTCTCGGAGAAGGCTTGCATGCCCGCCTTGGCATCACCGGGAAGGAAGTAGCCGCCCCCCACCGACTGCGCCAGCAGCAGAGGCAGTCCGAGCAGGAGCAGCCCCAGCAGCCAGGCGACGGGCCGCAGCGCAGGCCAGCAGGTCGGGCTCTCACCGATGGCAATCATTGCAATCACTCTTCACTCCGCGTGCCTGGTGACAGGCCAGACACGCATTCATGGTGGGTACCCAGGCGACCCTCTGGGGCGGCGTCGTGGCTTTGTCCATCGCTCCGTGACAAGTGGCACAGTCCAGCTTGGCGGATTGCACGTGACGCCGGTGCGAAAAGTAGACGTGAGCCGGGATGCGCACAAGCTTCGTCCACCGCAATTCCTCGCCGGCCGCGACCATTCGGCGAAGCTTGGCTTCCTCCGGGCTCTCGGTAAGCGCGGACTCATGGCAGCTGCGGCAAGTCTCGATGGTGGGCAGCCCGGCACGTGCCTGCTGCTCCGCACCGGAGTGGCAATCAGCGCAGCCCAGCCCGTTGGCGACATGCTTGGCGTGATTGAAGGCGATAGGCTGTGCCGTCCGGGTCGGCCGGAATACGGCGCTGAACAGCAGGTTTCCCAACAGAAAGCACAGCCCAAACCCGGCGACCACCGCTGGCCCGAATCCCGGAAGTGAGGAGAACACCCTGGCCAGCCGCATCAGCGCTTGCCCTCCCCAGTGGCGTCGTGCGACGAGGAGTTCAGGAAGGCGATCAGGTCTCCCAGATCGCTCTCCGACAGCATGGGCCAGGGAAGCCCGAGCTGCTGCGTCTTGCGATACATGTCCGGGCCATGGCGCCAAAGCGCCGTCGCCAGGGTGATTGACGTGAAGACACGGTCGCGGCTCCGCAGGGCCGGGCCCGACGTCGTACCCTCACCCTCAGTGCCGTGACAGCGGGAACAACCACGCTGGTTAAACGCGCGCGCGCCCAGATGGGGCGACCCGGTCGGTTCGAAATAGCCCAGGCTGTTAAGGAAGGCCATCAAATCCGCCATCTCGCGCGGCCGAAACTTGGGACGTTCCACCTTCCGTGTCTGCATGGCCCGAAACATGGCGGGGGAGTGGTTCCACAGCGCCCCGGCGAACTGGGATAAGCTAACCGGCAGCGGGCGCTTGGAAGCGAGGTCAGGGCCGATCCGGCCCCCTTGTCCGCGCACCGCGTGACACGCAATGCACCCTTTGCTTTGGAAAATCTTCCATCCGCGCCCAGGATCGGCCGGCAAAAGCTCACGCTCGTGGCGCGGCGCGCTGGACACCTCGCGGATGTAGGCCAGCAAATCTGTCATCTCGCGTCCTCCGAACTGCGGCCACTCCATGCCAATCCGCTGCATGCTCACTTCCATTGCGGGCGCGTGATTCCACATCGTCTCCGCCCACGCGATCGGCGTGTCCACACCTCGCATGGTGGAAAGATCCGG
Organism: Terriglobales bacterium; assembly: GCA_016201265.1. Taxonomy (GTDB): domain Bacteria; phylum Acidobacteriota; class Terriglobia; order Terriglobales; family Acidobacteriaceae; genus Acidiflorens. Next base: position 2,636 of record JACQDD010000096.1, read on the forward strand.
CCCGTGGGTACCACCCCGCCCGGCCACTGCATGACAACGGACGCAGCCCTTGCTGGTGAACAGCCGCTGTCCGCGTCGCGTATCACCCGGTTCGTCCTCGTAGCGCGCGATGTATAGGAATGCGAACAGGTCGACCATCTCCCCTTCGCTGAGAACAGGTGGCGTCACTTTCTCACTTTGCATGCGCTCCCACATGCGCGGGGCGTGGTTCCACATGGCGGTCACCAGTTGGCTGGGACCAGACCAATTCGGCTCTCCTACACCCACTTCGACGCCCCTGCCCATCTGGCTGACGCTATGACATCGGGGGCAGCCTTTTCTCTCAAAGACCCAAGCGCCCGTTTGCGGGTTTCCTATCAGGAACGTCACGACTCGTTTGCTGTTCTGGCTCTGTCGCCACACCAGCACTAGAACCAGTAGAGCCGTCGCCGCCAGCGCTGCCACCAACCACACAACGAGTTGTCGTCTCGTGCTCAACCCTGTACCTCGCGTCAGTGCGGGTTGTTCAGCTGCAAGTGCTCATGTGTGCCTTGAGCCTTGCGGGACTCATAGTTGAAGGCTGCGTAGAACGGACTCTTCGGGTTATGACATCCCTGGCAAATCTTAACGTCCGGAACAGTGAGCCCCGCTGCGACCAGATCGGTGCGCTTGTATGCTTTGTTCTGCAAGCTCATGAGAGTCGGCTTCAGATATCCGCCGCCGGGACCGTGGCAGACTTCACACTGCACCCCCGCCAGCCCTGGTGTCGCCTCGATGCTTTCAAATCCTCCGGGTTTGCCGTAGCCCGTGGTATGGCAAGGTAAGCATTCAGTGTCGTGGGTGTAGTCCTTGTTGGGGTCGAGCTTCTTGGCAGCCTTCTTGTCCGCGGCAATGCCGGGCTTAAGCAGATCGAACGCTTTGGCCATTTTGGTTTGTTCCCAACTCTTGGTTTGGGGCAAGTGGCACGGACGGCATTTGCTGACACCTACGTCTTGCGCCTGCGATCCGGTGGGAAACATAAGAGCTGCAAAAAAAAGAAGACCAAGGACAGCGGTGTGGTTCCGAAGTCTCATCATTCCACCTGGAGAAATAACGAACTCCTGTTCTTTGCTGCTGAACCTGATCAACACTAAGCACTTCGGACACCAAAGACCGATCCTCAGTTTTTGCGCCGCAATTACTCAGGAAACGCTCGCAAAGATCGGAAGGAACGCACACTTAGCCTTCAGAGCGGCGGTGCGTCGAGGGGTCACTTTGAAGCAGAGGACGGATACGGCCAGTCAGAGAAGGCGGCGCTGTCAGAGAATCTGACAGAGGGCTAGCGCTTGAGCGGATGGAAAACGTGCATCCTCACTTCGGAGCCGCGGACTCTCGCAGCCTGCGGTGCAGCGTGTCGCGGGAGATGCCCAGCAAGGAGGCGGCCTTGGTGCGGTTTCCTTGACAGAGTCGCAGCGCGCGTTGAATCGCCACGCGCTCCAGATCTTCCATGGTCATGGCTGGCTCGTGCAGGCTGTAATCGGCCGGATGTACCGAGTGCTGCAGTAGGGGCCGCAGATCCCGGTCCGTGATGGTCTGCGGATCATCGTGCGAAAGAGCCGCCACGCTCTCCAGAATGTGCTCCAATTCCCGCACGTTCCCGGGGAAGCGATAACACAGCAGCAAATCCAGCGCCAGGCGGCTGAGGGTAATCTCCCGGTCGTAACGTTGCGCCAGCCGGCTGGTGAAATACTGGCTCAGAACCAATACGTCCTCGGGGCGAGTGCGGAGGGGCGGCACTTCGATGACCACCGTGGCGATTCGGAAGTATAGATCCTCGCGCAGATGATCGGATCGCAATTCGGCCAAAGGATGATTGGTGGCGGAGATGATTCGCACGTCGATCTGCACGGGTTTGGGGCTGCCCAGGGGACGGAGTTCGCCCCCCTGGAGGACCCGCAACAGTTTGACCTGGACTTCTTTCGGCATTTCGCCAACTTCATCCAGAAAAACGGTCCCGCCGGTCGCGGCCGCAAAGATGCCCGGCGCATCTGCGTAGGCGCCCGTAAAGGCGCCCCGGCGATGGCCAAACAGCTCGCTTTCCACCAAATCACGGGGCAAGGCCCCACAATTGACCGGCAGAAACGGGCGGCTTCTCCGCGGACTGGAAGCATGAATGGCCCGAGCTAGCATCTCCTTGCCCGTGCCCGTTTCTCCCACCAGGAATACCGGGGCGTCCGTGGCCGCTGCCGCCTGCGCCCGTTCGACCGCCCGTTGCATCAGCGGCGAGACGTACACCAGGTGTTCGAAGGAAGCGCAGCACTTCTGGAAGTTGGATTCCAGTTGCGCCACGCGTTCCCGCAATTCGTAAACTTCCATCAGGCGTGCGATCTTCTTCCGCACCACCTGCTGATCGAACGGTTTGGTCAGGTAATCTTCCGCGCCGCGCTTGATGGCTTCCACCGCGGTCTCGATGGTGCCGTAGCCGGTCATGATTACGACCGGCAATTCGGGACTGCGCCGGTGCAGTTGTTCCATGAGCTCCAGGCCACCCTGGAGCGGCATGATCAGGTCCACCAGGGCCACGGCAATGTGGGGAATGCGTTCCTGCAGGTGGAGCGCCTCCGCGGCGGAGAGCGCAACTTCCACTTCATAGCCTTCCTGCCGCAGGAACTGCTGTAATGTGGCGGCCATGGCGCCGTCGTCGTCCACCACCAGAATGTCGCAGCTCGGTATTGCCATGTTCTCGCTCATGTCGCCACTCCTTCTGGTACCGGACTGGCCCGCCAAACCGGCAGCTCCACATAGGCCACCGTCCCCTGCTGCGGCGTGCTCTCCAGGCGAATCGACCCGCCATGCTCCAGAACAATGTTGCGTGCAATTGCCAGCCCCAGCCCGGTTCCCCTGCCGGCTCCTTTTGTGGTGAAGAATGGTTCGAAGACGTGCGCCAAGTCGGCGGCTGCGATGCCGAGGCCGTCATCCCGGACCTGAATTTCGATTCGGTCGCGGGAGGAAAGGCAGGAGCGAACCACAATGTTACCGCCCAGCGCAATGGCATCCAGGGCATTGCTGAGCAGTACCAGGAGCAGGGCTTCGAACTGGTTCCGGTCGGCCAGAATTCTTTGACCGGCGACTGCTTCCAACTCCAGGGAGATTCGAGCTTGCTTGTCGGCTAGAGACGGGGCCAGAAATCCGACCACGGACTCAATCGCCCTGGTCACTTCCTCCGCTTGCTTGCTGCCCGGGGGGCGGCGACTGAACTCCAGCAACCTCTGCACGAAGTGTTGGCAGAAGCGGGTGCCGGTTTCCAGGTAATCCAGGTCGGTGCCCAGGCCGTTTTCGCGTACCCGCTCCCGCATCATTTGTACGCGCAAGAGCATGGTAGCCAGCGGCGTATTCAGGTGGTGCGCCGTCCCTGCCGCCATTTTCCCGATGGTGGTGAGCTTCTCCACCTCCAGCAGCGTCTGTCGCAGACGGATGCGCTCCCGAATGTCGGCGGTCACCTCTAGAAAATAGGTCTGCCCCGACGGATCCTGAAAACGCAAGAGACTCAACTGCACCTCGATCGGAGCGTCGTGCTTGGTTTGCCGCAGCGTCTCTCTATCCAGCACCGGCACACCGGTCTCGACCTGCTGCAGAAACCGGCGCAACTCTTCTTTCTTTTCTTGGAGAACCGTGGGTATCGGGTTACCGATGACCTCCTGCTTGCCGAATCCGTAGAGCCGCTCTGCTGCCGCATTCCACTCGCTCACGATGAGCGTGCCATCATAGAGCGCGATGGCCTCGGGCGAAACCTCCAGCAGACTGCGATAGCGCTCCCGGGAACGGCGCAGCTCTTCGATGCTTTGCCGCCGGGAGCGCAGCACGAACCATGCCGCCCAGCAGGCCAGCAGCAGGGAAGAAGTGATGCCTCGGCTGATGTAAAGGTAGTGCAGGGTGGTGTAGTCCGTGTCCCGGAAGAACCGGTACTCGACCAGCTCCCAGACGGCAAAGACAAAGGCCGCAATGCTGATGCTGGAAAGTATCAGGGTCGTCCACAACCACGACCGACTGCGCGTGCTGGCCTCCATCGCCGAACCCCTCGCCGCGGTTTCCGGGCCGCTACGTGGAAGCAGGCCGCAATCCAACCATTCCGTCTGTGACGTAACTCACAGGGATGTGTGACAACGATAGTTCGACCCTGACCGGAAACCTGCACCACGTTGCGCGAATGCCTCTCAGGGGGTGCGACTGCCGCAGGTCTCGCTCCGAACTCCCCACGCGGCTCTCCAATCATGCGGCAATCGGCCTGACTCCTCCGTCACGTCGGTCAGGAGTTTCACGTGTTTTGATATAACGCGACTGAGTCATGCTTGATCCCGGCGCTGAGCCGCCAGAGCCCGCTATTCATGCGGACAGAGCGGACGGTCTCGGGCCGCAACGAAAAATAACGGTGTCGTGGTCCGAAATCGGGGAAACATCAATTAGGACGGTCAGCTGTGGCGGACGTTGCGGTTCAGAGGCCGGATCGCGCGCCGCAGCCAGAAGCAAGAATCATCAGGGGACAGCTATGACCACCGCGGAACGAGTCGAGAATATCGGAGCTGCGGGTCGCTCGCTGGCACTGAATGGGAATTGCATCAGCTATGAACTCCCCGAGCGGGCCGCGCGGGAAATGAAAGTTGTGCTCAAGCGTGCGGGACTCTTCTGGCACGGCTGGCACGGGTTCCGCGGGGGCTTGGCGTCGAATCTGAACCGCCTAGGCGTGGATGATTCGGTGATCCAGCGGATGCTGCGGCACAGCACGGTGGCAACCACTCAGAACCACTACATCAAGACCGCATCGCCCGATGCGATCGCTGCAATGAGGCAGTTCTCCGAGGCCTTAATGTGCTCCACTTGTGCTCCAGATGGCGGCCTTAATCCTAGAGGCTCTGTTGCAGTGGGAGTAGATAAGTGCCCATCTTTGAGTGAGTGGCGGAGAGGGAGGGATTCGAACCCTCGGTACAGGTGTTAGCCCGTACAACGGTTTAGCAAACCGCCGCCTTCAGCCACTCGGCCACCTCTCCGGCGTGCGGGTTCCAGTGTAACATCGCGGCGGGTGTACGATGAGTCCATCATCCCGACGGCGGCATGGCGCAGATCGCACCGGCAACACAGTGGAGCCGGCACTCGAGATTCGAAGTCCGTCGGTATAATGCGCAGCCGTCGACAAGAGCCTTCATTAGGAGAACAGATCATGCACCCCCAAAAAATCTTGCGGAATTGTTTGGCTGCGGTTGCTTTCGTGATGGTACTGGCCGCGTCGGCAGTGGCTCAGCAGTATCAGATTCTGCGCGCGGACTATGGATACGGTGACCGGCGCGTCGATGTCACGCAACGCCTGCGGGAACTGGCGCGTCAAGACACGACCTTCCGGATGGGGAACAGCACGTTTGGGGTTGATCCTGCGCCGGGACAGGTCAAGGTCTTGCGGATCTGGGCGCGGGGAGCCGGGGGCGAGACCCGCACTTTCGAATATCGTGAAGGCAGCGTCGTCGACGGCTCAATGTTCTCCGGTTGGGGAAGTGGCAACTGGGGCTGGGACGACGCTGACAACGGGCAGTATCAAATCCTGGAAGCACGCTACGGCGTGATCGACAGCAATGTGGACGTTACGCAACGGCTCAAGGAATTGGCCCGCCAGGACATCACCTTCCGGATGGGGAACTCGACGTTTGGTGTGGATCCGGCGCCGGGCCGGGTCAAAATTCTGCGAATCTACACGCGAGCGCCCAGGGGCGGACACCGGATCTTCGAGTATCGGGAAGGGAGTGTGGTCGATGGCTCGATGTTTAACGGCTGGGGCCGGGGCGACTGGGGCGGGGGCGGGTGGAACGGCGGCTGGGGTGATGATGAAGGGCAATACCAGATTCTGCAAGCGCGCTACGGCGTGGCCGAAAACAACGTGGATGTGACGCCCCGACTCAAGGAGCTAGCCCGCCAGGACCGAACCTTCCGCATGGGGAACTCGACCTTTGGCGTCGATCCGGCGCCGGGACGGGTCAAGACTCTGCGTATCTACACTCGTGGGCCAGGGGGCGCGCGTCGAATGTTCGA
>JACQDD010000097.1 GCA_016201265.1 Terriglobales bacterium
GGCTTCCGATGCGTTGTGGCAGCTGCTGCTGGGCATCCTGGACAAGGCAACGCTGACGCTGGGCGACAACCGGCGGGTGGATCTGTCGAGCTGCATCATCATCATGACGTCGAACCTGGGCGCCGGCGAGATGACCGGGCTGGTGGAGGGCGGCTTCGGCTTCGCTCCCAAACCGGTGCAGGTGGATGCCTCGCTGGATGAGAAGATCAACCGCACGGCGGTGGATGCGGCGCGGCGCAAGTTCACGCCCGAGTTCATGAACCGCATTGATAAGGTGGTGGTGTTCAAGACGCTGCGTCCGGAGCACCTGGAGCAGATTCTGGAAATTGAACTGGGGATGGTGCAGCAGCGGGTGTTGATGGCTGCCGGCGCGCATCAGTTCGTCTTCAACTGCACTCCGAAGGTGAAAAATTTCCTGCTCGCGGAGGGGACCGATCCGAAGTACGGAGCGCGTCACCTGAAACGGGCGATTGAAAAGAATATCGTCTTCCCGCTGGCGAACCTGGTAGCGACTGGGCAGGTGAAGCTGGGGGATTTCGTCCGCATCGACATGCTGGGCGAGAGCAAGATGACCTTCGTCAAGGAAGCGGAAGGCGCCATGGTTCCGGTGCTGCTGGAACGCTATGGAGCGGCCGCGGGAGCGCCGGTAGTGGCGGCGCGGGCGGCGCGTCCGAAGATCTCGAGGCGGCTATTGATCCGTGCCGACCAGTTGAACGGCATCAATCTCGTTCCAACCGGGTATCACATTGGTCGCGAGCGTAACCTTGACGCGGTCGGTCTTGAACGTGGTCTTGGGAAATTTCACGATGAGATAGTTTAGTTCTGTGGTCGGATCGTTGCCTTGCCAGACGGCGTGGGCTGCGCCCTGTTGATCGTAGACCTCAACTTTGATCACCGCCCCCGAGCCACAGGACTCTCGAACGCGGACTTCGGTGGCGTGTACGGGTCTGGGATATTTCAGGTCCAGCCACTCAATGCCGGAGTCAGGGGTTTTGGGTGCCCATGCATTTCCGTTATCTCCATACTTGTCAACATTAGGCGCTCCCGTCACCTGATTGGCGGACCAACCGGCTGCGCCCTGCGCGTCATTGTAAGTGGAAGAGGCCGCGGCCTGAATAGCCCACTGCCCATTGGGGTCCGTTTTGATCTCATCTTGTTTCAATGCCCATTCGGCTGCCGCCATCTTGGCGGTTGTTTCGGCGGCCGACGCGCCAGCTTCGGCACTGCCGGGCACAGCAGAAGGAGCGCTTGCGGCTGGCACCGTGGTTGCTGGGGCGGCGTTCGTGCTCGCTGGAACTGGATTGGCGGTGGAGGTCTCGTCGGTGCTGCTTTTCTTCTTGCATCCGGCGCTGAGGAGTACAAGCGGTAGAAAACACAAGATCAGCTTGGAATGGATTTTCATTTTGCTGCTCCAGGTCAGAACGTGGGAATTTTACATTACCTGCCGCCTCGGGCGAAGATACGGCACACGGGATCGCCATGCGTGGACTCGCAAACGCGGTACGAGGCTTTCGGCCTCAGATCGCTGTTGTAGCATCTAAGATAAGCAAGAGAATTACAAGTTTCGAGGAGCCGACTGAGATGAAACCACGGTCGCTGGGAGTTCGATTGATCGCGCTGGCGCTGACTCTGTGCCTGACGGCACCGGGCTGGCTTGCGGCCCGCGTCCAGCCGTCGCATGGCTTCAACATGTTTTCCGCGCAGGAAGAAGCCCAGGCGGGACAGCAGGCCGCCCAACAAGCACAGAAGCAATTGCCCATGCTGCCGGACTCCAATCCGGTTACGAAGTATGTGCAGAGTCTCGGGGCGCAACTGGCGGCGTACGCCCCCGGCGAGAAGTGGCCGTACAGCTTTCACGTTGTCAATCAGAAGGAGATCAATGCGTTTGCCTTGCCGGGCGGACCGCTGTTCGTGAACCTGGGGACGATCCAGGCGGCGGACAACGAAGCTGAACTGGCAGGCGTGATCGCGCACGAGATCTCGCACGTGGTGCAGCGCCACGGGACGCGCGCAGCCAGCAAACAGATGGCGGCGCAGCTTCCGCTCGCGGTGCTGGGAGGACTGATGGGACGGGGTGCGCTCTCGCAGATGGCGCAACTCGGTCTTTCGTTTGGGATCGGATCGTATTTCCTCAAGAATTCGCGGCAGGCGGAGAAGGAAGCCGACCTGCTCGGCGCCGGCATCATGTACGACGCGGGATACGATCCCCGCCAGATGGCAAGTTTCTTTCGCAAGATTCAGGCCGAGGGCGGCGCCCGGGCGCCAGAGTTCTTCAGCGATCACCCCGATCCGGGAAACCGCTTCGAGTACGTCTCGAGAGAGGCCAATACCCTGCCCGCGAAGCGCTATCGCGCGGACAGCGGAGACTTCCAGAGCGTCAAGAATGTCGTTGCCGGCATGAAACCGCTGACGGCGCAGCAAATCGCGGCGCAGCAGAAAACCCAGGGGACGGGCGAAGCGACGGGCGGCAACGTGACGCCGAGCGCCAGCTGGAAGACGCTCGAGCATGACGTGTTTCGCATTTCTTATCCGGAGAACTGGCGGGTTTACGGCGACCAGACATCGGCGGTGACGATCGCGCCCGAGGGCGGCATCTCGCAGAATGCGGTCGCATATGGAGCCATCGTCAGCGTGTATCAGCCGGAGAACGCCGGGGCGGGTCTGGACACGAACACGCATGAACTGATTGCGACGTTGAAGCAGTCGAATCCGGATTTGCGCCAGATCGGACGGGACGAAGATATCCGGGTAAACGGGGTGCTGGGCAAGTCGACAGATCTGATCGGATCGTCGCCCATCAAGGACGCGCAGGGCTCGGCCACGCACGAGCGGGACTGGCTGGTCACGTTCCCGCGGCGTGACGGTTCGCTGTTGTATGTGGTTTTCATCTCGCCGGATCGCGACTTCGGCCAGTTGCGGCCGACGTTTGAGCAGATGTTGAAGTCGATGAGAGCGAAGTGAGCTTTTAGGGGATTGCAGAGGTCAGATGGCAGAGGTAAAACCGGTGTGATTCTCACCTCTGCAATCTGACCTCTGACCTCTGCAATCACTTCTGCAATCTGCTGTACATCACCTTCGGTAACCTGTCGTAACCACATCCTTTCGTGCGATTCTCCAGTTGCCGTAAGCCGCATCGACCGCGAACCTTCGGGCCTACTCCCACTCGTCCGCGGAACTCTAGAGAGGTTCAGACAATGTTGCAGTCTCCGGAACCGAAGTATTCTCCAACGGCCCCCACGAACAGCTACACCCCAGTCAAGACGGCTGCTCCGACCATGGAGCAGGCCACCATCGGACGCACGCTCGTGATCAAAGGCGAAGTGAGCGGCGCCGAATCACTCTTTATTGACGGGCGCGTGGAAGGCACCGTCAGCTTTCCGGATAACCGCGTCACCATCGGCCGCAACGGGAACGTGGCGGCGAACGTGAACGCCAAAGAATTGGTCATTATGGGCAAGGTCCACGGCAACGTGGAATGCGCCGATCGTTTGGATATCCGCAGCGAGGGTTCGCTTACGGGCGATGTGATCACGCATCGCTTCACCGTGGAAGAAGGCGCGGTCCTGAAAGGCGGAGTCGAAGTGCGCACGCCGGAAAAGAAAGCCCAGCCGCAGAACCAGATTAAGCACGAGCAGAAGCCGGAGCCACCTAAAGCGATGGCCGCGACCGCGGGCGGCGCGTAGACGGAAGTTTAAGCAAGACACCAGAGGGACGGGGCGAGTGCCCGTCCCTCTATTCATTTCCGGGGGATGGCTGCGAGCTACGAACTACGAGCCGCAAGCCTAAGGCCCAGAGCCTAACGCCCAAC
>JACQDD010000112.1 GCA_016201265.1 Terriglobales bacterium
GGCTCAAGTATTCAAACTGGAAGTCGATATCCTTGGTGCGGTATTCCGGGGTGTCCGCATTGGCGATGTTGGCGGCCACCAGCCGCTGCCGCTGGCCGAGCAGATCCAGGTAATGCTCCAGCCGGTTGGCGATCGGGTTCAGCACGCTGCTACCGAAGCACGGCAGATGCCAGTCGTCACCGTCGTCGTGTCAGTCTTTTGCGCGGGTTGTCAAGGGAGGCCGGCGGCAAGATCTTGCCTCTAGGCAAATCCCACCGGGGTATTCGACTTCGTGTATACTCAGACGGGAACTAGACCTGAAAAGGAGAAACGATGCGCTTTACGCTTACTGTCACAACGCTTTTCGTGGCCGCGTTTGGCCTGTTGACCGGTCCGGATTGCCTTGCTCAATCTTCTAAGGCAGCGCTGGATAAACCGATTCCGCGAGGGGCGAAGGTCTTCATCGCGCCGGTCGAGGGTGGGTTCGAAAACTACCTGGCCGCTGGTCTGCAGAAGAAGCAAGTACCGGTGGTCGTGGTCGGAAAACGGGAGATGGCCGAGTACGAGATGTCCGGAGTCGCGGAAAGCGAGAAGGCCGGATGGGCCAAGATGCTGTTCATGGGGACCACGGCCTCCAAGGAACAAGCCGGTATCAAAGTGATGAATATCCAGACTCAGGAAGTCGTCTTCGCCTACGCCGTGCACAAGAGCAATTCGGCACGGGGAAAACAGAGCGCCGCGGAAGCGTGTGCGAAACACCTAAAGGAAAAGATCGAAAGCAAGTAAGGAGACCCAGATGAGAACCCACACCCTACTGCGCGGCTGGCTGCTATTCGCGGCTCTGTGCTGCCTGCCTCTTGCCGCCCAAGAGAAGATTGCCGCGGGATCCAAGGTCTACATCGCTCCCATGGGCGGCTTCGAGACCTACTTGAAGGGCGCGCTCGATGCGAAGAAAGTACCCTTGACCGTGGTTGAGGATCGCGACAAGGCCGAGTATGAGATTACCGGCGCCGCCGAGAGCCAGAAAGCTGGCGCCGCAAAGAAGATCATCATGGGGAACTGGCACTCCAAGGAAGAAGCCAGCATCAAAGTGACCAATATCAAGAGCAGCGTCACGGTGTTCGCCTATTCCGTCCACAAGGAGAGCTCGGCCCACGGAAAGAAGAGCTCGGCGGAGGCCTGTGCCAAGCATTTGAAGGATGCTGTCAAGTAGCCAGGATTCGGCCAAAGCATGAGCCTGATGGAGGAGATCCGCGCCTTCCCGGTGCCGAGGAACGCGGTTGGGCTGTGGTGGTTAGGGCAGAACGGCTACATCTTCAAGACTCATGAGGGGACGCTGCTCGCGACCGACCTCTACCTGAGCAACCGCTGCGCCCATCTGTATTGCGACTCGGGGCTATGCCTGGAGCGTCGCGTCCCCATCCTGATCCCCCCCGAAGAGCTGGACGTCGATATCTACGCCTGCACGCACAATCACGCCGACCACACCGATCCCGACACC
>JACQDD010000109.1 GCA_016201265.1 Terriglobales bacterium
TCCACGGCAACCTTCGCTTTCAGGCTCGGGGCATGATTCTTTCGCGTTCTAGGCATCGTCCTCCACTCCTGTTCCGACGCTGCCTTCCACTTTAGACCACTGTCCAAACAATGGGGTCCACCTCACCCTGCGCTTGCTTTTAGACGTTCACTGCCACACGAGTGTCCTCGAAGACCGAGACCTCTTCGCTGGGGGTTTTGGGGAGTGCGATCCCCTCTTCGCGAAGCTCCTCGACAATCATCTGAACAACTTCGTGAATGTTCTTGAGCGCCTCTTCTTGACTTGCCCCTTGGGTGACAGCGCCGTAGGTGCGGAAGGCGGGACAATACGCGTGCCAACCGCCTTCGTCCGGCTCCACCACTACCTTGAACGTGTAGGTCTTCATGGGCATGTCATCAGTTGTCAGTTTAGGGGAAAGCTGTGGGCGCGTCAAATTCACGATCGCGACAAGCATCCCAATTGAATCCGAAATAGCGCGGGAATTCAGCCTCGATGGTCAGGGCGCGGAGTAGAGAAGCCTTGTCGCTGACTGGCTGGGCGCGGTCAATCAGCAGCAACCGGAATCCGTGTGCTTCCAGGTCTGCTTTCAAAAGCTTCGACGTCCGGCGTCGTCAGTCCCTGAACTTCGATGACCCCCGAGGGCCGAGTAAACTGACGTTGTGAATCGAACTTTGTCGAGATCACTGAACCCTCACGAAGCTTCGATATTGGTCCGCATTCAACTGGCGGTCGGTCAGCACGCGTTCGTGTAGTAGACTTCACCTTCCTGACCCATCACGACCCGGCTTGGACCCGCGCCGGGGGATCCGGGCGTTGGACGTCGTTCCGTCATTCCGGTGGGGCACCGGACGCCTTCCCGCATAGGCTCAAGAGTGGGCTTGACTTCATCCTTCACCTCCCGGCAGGCCCTCGGTAGCAATCCTGGCCCCCGCGAGCGGGGTCGCTCGAGTCCCGGCGTCAGCGGGTTGGACATCTTGCACCCTCGCCACTCTATTGTAGTGCAGCGGATCCCTGGTGCGATGCTGATCCCGAACCTGGAGACTCTGCGGGCGGCAATCGCGGGTCGAGGCCCTTGAGGCCGACGCGGTTACACCGAATTCCTCGCTGTCCCCCCCGGTTGGCCGATCGCCCCTGCTGCCAGGCCCGCTCCCGCTACCAGAGCCAGCCTCGCTGCGGCAGACAACAGGGCAAGAGGAATCGCGGCGAGAGCGCCGAAGGTCCAAGGTCTAGGCTTCGGGTTTACTGGGCAAACCCGGCGGGCTTCACGGTCAATTCCTTCCAACCGGCGGACGGCGTCCACATCCTGACCGGGGCCGGGTGAAGCCGCTCCGGGCACTCTGCAAGGGAGTGGTCAATCTGGCTGGCGCGTTCCAGCTCGCGATGCTCCAGATCGTATTCGGAGCTATACCGCAACGACATCACCTGAGCGGCCGGCTCCAACCGCAGCAGATAGAGCGTGGCAACTCCGTTCCTCCGGTCCAGTTCATGTTTTGCGAGCTCAATGTCGCCGCCATTGACAACGATACGCCGAATCTCGTTCAGCCAGTCTTTCCCCAAGGAGTTGATCTCAGAGCGCGGAAAGACAAAATAAGAGTCGGGATCGCCCGCCGGGCAGTTCGCGCATTTGTGGCGGGTGCCCGCCGTCTGGGGCGAGGCGCCAAACGGCTTACCCTCGTCAATCACAGCCAGGGTTCCCGCCTCGTACTCGTTATTGAATCCTGCCGCGAGGAGAATTGCCGTTATCCTGCGAGACCATCACGTCAAAAATGTTCCAAGGACCCTTCAGCTCATGGTCGTCGAACCTGTAGGTTTCATTGGGTGCGTAGGACCAGAGCAGGAACCCCTGGCTCGACAAACAATCAACCTCTACCGTCGGCTCGTCCATCCGATTAGGCCCTGAGCGTAACGGCGCGACGATCAACACTTCTCGCTTGCCATCGCCCATGAGGTCAATCACGCGGACGAAGTCGGTGAGCTCGCGGCGCGCCGGCTTGAGAACCGACGGATCGAGCGGCTTGGCAAAGGTGTAGGTCCACAATCGGCGACCTTCGTCGTCGAGCGCTTGGACGGCTCTTTCAGTGAATCGAACGCGGGCGGGAACCGATCCCTTGCGTGCGAGAGAGGAAAAAACAATGGCCCCCACGCCGCCGAGTACTACAAGTGCTGCAACGCCTATTACGAGAGGTCTTGTGAGGAAGCGTTGAACCTGGGGAGATGAGGTCTCCGCGGCATCGGGCGTCTGCGCGCCGAGCCACTTCGAGATCTCCGAGCGTAAAGCGTAGACGCGGCCTTTCTTGCCGCCCGGCACGCGCCGGACCGGCATGCCCTGTTCCTTTGCCCATCGCATTGCCGTCCGCTCATTCCGTCCGACAAAAGCAGCAATCTCCTTCCACGACTCCAGCCGGTCTCGAGGGTCGAACGGTTCTTCGGTCCGCAGGAGAGTACTGTCGGCGCCAGGGCGGGGCGGTTTCTTCGTGGCTTCAATGTCCATGTCCGATTCTGTCGCATTATGACACTTGTGCCGGTGTGGGGCAATAAGTTAGATAAGGACGAGTCCTGACTGAATGTCAATGTGGGGCCGGCCCACGACACCTGCTCTGCGGCCAGACTCCGCGTTGGGAGGTTGTGCGTTAGAGGCCGATGTAGTTTTGTCCGGCGAGCCGGCAAGATGTTTGCCGCAGAAGGAGCGTATTACCTTGAGAATCTTTACTTTGTCGTCCTCCCGAGTCCTTGGAGAGGTTGCCGTTGTCTTGAGTCTACTCGTTGCGCCAACTCTAGCGTTCGGACAGGCGAAAAAGCCGCTTACATCTGATGACTTAATCCAGATGAAGAAAGCCGGCTTTGATGAGCAGACCATGATCAGAGCCATCGAGGCGAACGGCGTGTCGATCGACACTTCCCTACAGGGACTCCTGGCGTTGAAGAACAGCGGCCTGGGCGGCGCCGTCATCAATTCGGCCCTATCCGCGGCGGCTCCAAAATCGCCGCCAGTTTCCGCTGCCATCGAACCCAACGGTTTGCCGGACGAAGTCGGCTTGTACCTTGCGCGCGCTGGTACGCTCGTGGCGGTGCAGCCCGAGGTAGTGAATTTCAAGACGGGAGGGATGCTAAAGGCGGTCGCCACCTATGGCATTGCAAAAGCGAAATTCAACGGCACGGTTAGGGGCGAAAAGAGCTCAATCCAAGTGACCTCGCCGATCGAGGTGGTCCTGCGCTGTCAGGATGGCACGGCTCCCTCGGAATATCAGCTTGTGATGCTTGAAGCCAAGAAAGACCATCGTGAATTCACGGCTGGGAGAGCCGGCTTGACAGGCGCCTCGATGGGACTGGACAAGAGCGCCATTGCCTTGAAGTTCGACAAGATCGGCAAGAACACATATAAGACGCAGATCTCGGTTCTAAAGAGAGGCGAGTACGGGTTCCTTGCGCCCGGCGCCGTGTCAACGTCGAACATGGCGTCATCCGGAAAAATGTACACATTCCGAGTAACGGAATGAGGGCACGGGGCAGCTTGCGATGCAGCCAACGAGGACTTGCCCGAGGCAACAACTACAAAGAGGATTACTTACATACCTTACATACACACTTGGTCTATGCTGTTCACATGCAAATAAATAGGACGTTGATGCCCTGAAGGCACAAATCGCGGAGGTCACACATGAAGACCACGGAGTTGGGTGCGAATCACGATTGCGCAATCGGAACCTCGCGACCAAATCGATCCGTGTTATCTCACAGCCAACGTGTCGCGATACTTCTGCTCGCAGCCGGGCTCACCCTTGCCTTTGGTGGCAGCGTCCAAGCGGCACCGACGATCAGCTCGGTGAGTCCCAACCCGGTGACCGGCTCCAACAGCCCCCAGCCGTTCACCATCAACGGCGCCGGGTTCACCGCCCAGTCCACGGTCACTTTACGCGACCTGACCGCCGGCCAAACCTTCACCAACCGC
>JACQDD010000110.1 GCA_016201265.1 Terriglobales bacterium
AATTCGAAAATCGAAATTCGAAACTCGCAACAGAACTGCGCAGTGAAAGCGAGCGCACTTTGAGGCGCGCGTTCCGATTTTCGTGTTTCGAATTTCGTGTTTCGTTTTTTGCTACTGCTTGTACCGTTTCTTGTAAAACTCGATTTGTTTTTCGAGTTCTTCCTTGGTCAGCCCCGCCTTCCACTTGTGGTAGTCCGTGCCCATCACTTCGGAGGTGACGCCGGGCAGCAGGTGCTCCGCTTCGGGAATGAACTCGGTGTAAAAGTTTTTGGCCACTTCGTAGAAGCCGTGCCACTGCGTGTAGTCGGGGCCCATCATGGCGGTGCCCATGCGCGCGCGGCGGCCCTGGTGATGCCACAGCTCGTAGTAGGTCCATTCGAGCTTTTCGTCGAACGGCGTGGGCGTCAATTTGCCGGCGGCGCGCAGCTTGTCCATGATGCCCTTGGCGGGCTTGGCGAATTTTTCGTTGTACAGCTCGATGGTGCTCTCGTACTGCACGTAAAAATTTTGCACCCAGCCGGTGGCGTGGCAGTTGGAGCAAACGTCCTGCATGGCCGCGCGGCGCTTCTCCCAGTTTTCGAGCTTGGTGGAGATCACCGGGCGCAGCGTGAAGCTGATGCGGTCGCCGAGGTCGTGGGTGATTTTCTGCGTGGAGGTGGCGCTCATGTGGCACGTGGCGCACGTCGGCGCCGCCGAGTAATCTTTTCCGACCACCCACTTCTTCGAGTTCAAGTTCATCTTGGCAATGTTTGCGCGGAATTGGATGCCATGCTTCGACTCGTTATAGATTTCCGCTTGCGGGTGGTCTGGCCCCATGTGGCACTTGCCGCAGTTTTCCGGCTGCCGCGCCTGCGCGGAGCTGAACGCGTGCCGTCCGTGACACGCCGCGCAGGTGCCCTTGCTGCCGTCGGGATTCACGCGGCCGATGCCGCTGTTCGGCCAGGTGTCCGGAGAGAACTTTCCTTCACCGACGTACTGCACCACGCTGCCATGACACTGCCGGCAGCCGTTCACCGCCGCGGGGCCGCCCTCCACAATTTCGCCCAGCATGTTGTCGAGCGAGCCGATGAACTGCGCGGCCTGCGCGTGGTGGCTCTTCGCAAACTGCGCTGTCTCCGCCTTATGACAGCGCGCGCAGTAGTTCGGCGTCACGATGACGGCGATCTTCTGGCCGTAGTGGTCGAACGTGGCCGGGTCGCCGGCCATCGCCTGGTGGCACGAGTAGCAGTCCACGGAGGCCTTGGCGTGCGCGCTGCCGCGCCAT
>JACQDD010000098.1 GCA_016201265.1 Terriglobales bacterium
GCATCTCTTCCACGGCAGCGATGATGTTCTTCTGGCGGCCGGGCAGCACGTCTTTCAAGGCAGAGCTGACGGGGTTCTTGGCTTGGGCGTTCGCTGACGAGACAGCGAGCAATAGCAAGGTCGGAATTAACAGAGTGCTCTTCATGCCATCCTCCGATAGTGTGCTCGAAAGCATAACGCGGGCGAGGGCGTCCGCGCCACACGGAGAGAACCCAAAAGACACACACCTTTGCGGCTTGATGGGCGTTAGGTTCCGCCCTAGACTTGGAAAATGCACGTGCACGCAGGACACGGACATTCGCAACGTACGGGGCGGGTGCTGCGAATTTCGCTGGTGGCGACGGCGCTCTACATTGTCCTGCTGGTGGTGGCGGGGATTCGCGCCCATTCTCTGGCGCTGCTTTCGGAAGCGGGACATAACCTGTCCGACTTTCTCGCTCTCTTGCTCTCTCTGGTTGCGGTCTATCTCGAAGGCCGACCGCCGAGCGCCACCAAAACCTACGGGTATCGGCGTGCCGGGGTGCTGGCTGCGCTGGTCAATTCGCTGTCGCTCATTGTGGTGTCGTTTTTCATTTTCTATGAGGCATTCAAGCGCCTGCAGAGCCCAGAGCAAGTGCACGCCGGCACGATGATCGGCGTTGCGGCTGCGGGCGTGGTGATGAATAGCGTGATTGCGCTGCTGCTCTGGCAGTCGGGCCGCGATGTGAACGTCCGCAGCGCATTCCTCCACGAGATCGGGGACACGCTTTCCACCGCGGCGGTCATCGCGGGCGGCTGGGCCATCCTGTGGACGAGCCAGTACTGGATTGATTCGGCACTGTCGTTCGGAATCGGTGCGCTGATCTTGTGGTCGAGTTTCGGTATCGTGCGCGAAACGCTGAACATTCTGCTGGAGGGCGCACCCAGGGGGATGAGCCTGGAGGCGGTGGAGTCGGCAATGCGCTCGATCGCGGGAGTGAGTGACGTCCACGATCTCCACGTGTGGAGCATCGGGTCGGAAAACCACGCGCTTTCGGCCCACGTCAAAATCGCGGACATCACGGCTTCGGAGAGCGACACGATTCTGCGCGCCATCAACGACCGGCTCGGGCGCGAATTCAAGATCCATCACACCACCATCCAGTTCGAGCACGTGGTGTGCGAGACGGCACACGGGTGCGTGGTCGCGGTGAGCGAAGAGCGCGAGAGGAGTCATGCGCACTGAGGGGGATTGCAGAGGTTAGAGGTCAGATTGCAGAGGTGAAACCCTTAAACGGCGTGGCACGCATAACTCGTTCAAAGGTAATAGCATAACCTAATCGAATCTTGCGCCAATGCTGAGATTTTCCCCTTCTGTGGTACGCTTTAGCAGGAGTCGTTCCTCTCCGAAGGATCATCCAATCTCCATGCGGCGTTGGCGGAAAAATCTGCGTTTTCTGACGGCCATCCAGCTTCTTCCGGCGCTGGAGAGTGGGGAAGAAATCCTGGTCGGCGGGCAGGCGGTGCTGGAGGGTGTCATGATGCGCTCGCCCCATGCCTGGGGCATTGCCGTGCGTAAGCCTTCCGGGGAGATCGCCACTCACAGCGAACCGCTCGAGCGCCCTTCGGAAAAACACAAGTGGATGGCTTGGCCAGTGGTTCGCGGAGTGATGACGCTGGGGCATGCGATGTCGCTGGGATTCCGCGCGTTGCGTTTCTCGGCTAACGCGGCGCTCGATGAGCTCCCCGGCAACGACCAGGGCAAGAAGGTCGAAATCAGCGGCTGGCTGGCGGGAGTGAACATCGCCTTCTCGGTCGCATTTTTCATCTTCATGTACAAGTACCTGCCCTTGCTGGCGACGACCGAACTGAAAAAGGTCAACCCGGTTTTCGGCCAACAGTTTGTCTTCAATCTGGTGGATGGACTAATCCGGATCGGGATGTTCCTCCTGTTCGTTTGGGGCGTTTCGCTGTGGAAAGACATCCGGCGCGTGTACGAATATCACGGCGCAGAGCACAAGACGGTGTTCGCGTTTGAGAACGGCGACCCGCTCAACACTGGCGCGGTGCAGAAGTATTCGACCTTCCATCCCCGTTGCGGGACCAGTTTCCTGATGACGGTCATGATCATCTCCATGACCGTATACATGCTGATCCCGGTGCACACGTTCTGGGCGCGGTTTGGGATCCGCATTGCGTTGTTGCCGCTGATTGCGGGTGTTTCCTACGAGATCATTCGTTTTGCCGCCAAGCACCGCGGCTCGCTGTTCGCCCTGATGACGGCGCCGGGACTGTGGCTGCAGCGCATCACCACCCAGCCTCCCGATGACCGCCAGGTCGAGTGCGCGATTGTTGCTTTGGATGAGGCAATGGCTCTCGAGAAGCTGCGGGGCGGCGAGCTAGTTATTGCCTAGCGGTGCCGACCGCACAGTTCTCAGTTCCCAGTTCTCGGTTCTCAGTGAAAACCCCTTACAATAGCAACCGGAGAACCAGCGAGGACTGATTTCTGCTGCGGTAATGGCATCTGTGTCGGTTTGACTGAGAACTGGGAACCGAGAACTGAGAACTATGTTCGAACGTTTGGACCAAATCGAAGCCCGCTACGAGGAACTGACGCAGGCACTGGCGTCGCCGGAGACGATGAGCGACTCGGCGAAATTTCAGAAGACTGCCAAGGCGCACAGCGAGATTGCGTCCGTCGTGGAGAAGTATCGCGAGTACAAAGATCTGAAGCGCGGGATTGCCGAGAGCAAAGCCGTGCTGGCCGACGAAACCGATGCCGAGATGCGTGCCTATGCCGAGGAAGAACTGGCAAAGCTCGAGGCGCGGGTCGGGGCGGTTGAGGAAGATCTCAAGGTCCTGCTGCTGCCAAAAGATCCTAACGACGAGAAGAACGTCATCCTTGAAATCCGCGCGGGGACCGGTGGCGACGAGGCCACGCTCTTCGCGGCGGAAGTCTTCCGCATGTACAACCGCTATGCCGAGATGCAGAGGTGGAAAGTCGAGGTCTTGTCCACCTCGGAGTCGGGCGTAGGCGGGCTGAAGGAAGTGATCGCGCTGATCGAGGGCGACCGAGTTTTTTCGCGGCTGAAGTACGAGAGCGGCGTGCATCGCGTACAGCGCGTGCCCGCAACCGAGCAGCAGGGGCGGGTGCACACTTCGGCGATCACGGTGGCCGTGCTCCCGGAAGCGGAAGATGTGGACGTCAAGATCGAAGCGAAAGATCTGCGCATTGATACGTTCTGCTCGTCAGGGCCGGGCGGGCAGTCGGTGAATACGACCTATTCGGCAGTGCGCATCACCCATATTCCGACCAACACCGTGGTGAGTTGCCAGGACGAGAAGTCGCAGATCAAGAACCGTGAAAAAGGCATGCGCGTGCTGCGGTCGCGGCTGTACGAGGTCGAGATGCAGAAGCAGCAGGATGCGCTCGCCAAAGAGCGCAAGCAGATGGTCGGATCGGGCGACCGCTCCGAAAAGATTCGTACCTACAACTTCCCGCAGAACCGGCTCACGGACCATCGGATCGGCTTCACCATTCACCAGCTTGAGCAGGTGATGGACGGGAAGATTCAGCCGCTGATCGAGGCGCTCGTCACCCACTTCCAGGCGGAGAAGCTGAAGCAGGAAACGGCGGGTGTGGTGTAACCCGATTGCAGAGGTCAGAGGTCAGATTGCAGAAGTAGTTGTCAGTCGCTCGTCGTTGGTGGTTCATCAAGGCGGCGGTAAGTTCCGGACTCGTACCGCTCTTGAATTTCCCCTCTAATTTGTTTTTCTCCGTGTCTCTGTGTCTCCGTGGTGAAATAGATCTGTGCAACTTCGCCAGGCTCTGAATGCGGCAATCGAGGGGCTGACGGCCGTGCGCGTACCCTCGCCCCGCATGAACGCCGAACTCCTCATCATGTTCACGCTCGATTGCGACCGGGCGTATCTCTATGCGCATCCTGAGCGTGAACTTAGCCCAGACGAGACGCAGCGCTATGACGAGGCAATCGCGCGGCGTGCCACGGGTGTTCCCGCGCAGTACATCACCGGGCATCAGGAGTTCTGGGGGCAGGATCTGATTGTGTCGCCGGCGGTGCTGATTCCGCGTCCAGAGACAGAGCATGTGGTGGAGACGGTGTTGGAGTTGGCGCGGGGTGGCGATGCCGGCGAAAGTCAACGGCCGCGGGCGGGGGCGCCCGCGCCACACGTTCGCATTGTGGACGTCGGTACTGGCTCCGGCGCGATTGCGCTGGCGCTTGCGAAGGAACTGCCCAACGCGGAGATTCATGCCACCGACATTTCTGGCGAGGCGCTGGAGGTTGCGCGGGCCAACGCGGCGCGGCATGAACTCACGTCGCGGATCAAGTTTCACCAGACAGACCTGCTGGGCGGGTTACCGCCTGGAGAGTTTGATTTCGTGGTCTCCAATCCACCCTACGTGGGCGAGTCGGAGGAAGAACAAGTCCAGCTTGAAGTGCGGAAATTCGAGCCGCGGCAGGCGGTGTTCGCCGGCCCGACTGGTCTGGAAGTCATCGAGAGGCTGATCCCGCAGGCGCGCGCGGCGCTCCGTCCCGGCGGGTGGCTGGTGTTCGAGATCAGCGAAACGATTGCCGATGGTGTCCGCGGGCTGTTGTCGGGCTGGGCCGACGTAAAAATTACAAATGATCTGCAAGGAATTGCACGTGTAGCTGGAGCGCGAAGGTAGGTTCAACTGTCTCAGGTCCAAAATTGGGTGAAAACGGTGGCCTCTCGCCCGTCTTCGCCATAGACGAGCCCCAGCGGATTTGGGATAATGCACAAGCTCCTGGGAGTTTGCCTGTAGTGAACAGAACCTTTCCATTCTTTGGGTCGTCATCCGGAACCCAGCTGGGACCGCTCGAGCGGCAGTTGCTCCAGACGCTGTGGTCGTGCGGGAGCGCCACCGTTCGCGAACTGCTCGAGGATGAAAAGATCACGCAGGCCTACACCACCGTGATGACCACGCTGGATCGCCTCTACAAGAAGCAGCTGCTCGATCGTGTCGCGGAAGGCAGGGCATTCCGTTACTCTCCCCGCCAGACTCACGACGAATTGCAGCGCGTGGCGGCGGTCGAAGGCATCCGCCAACTGCTGGGAACCGGTGATGCATCATCGCTGCCGCTTTCGTACCTTGTGGAAGCACTGAGTGCTCACGATGCGCAGTTGCTCGATGAACTGCAATTGTTGGTCGAACGCAAACGACGCGAGTTGAAGAAAACGGAACAGGAATAATGTTTATCCTGCGCGGCATCGCCGTCTCGCTTACTTTCTTCGTTCTCCTCTACTGTCTCCTGTCATTTCTTGTCGTGTGCGCGTGGCGCTGCGTGCAGCTCTTACGGAACACTTCTGCCCTAAGCCGCGCCAATGTCCTCTTCTTCTTGCGGATTTTCCCGCTACTTGCGTCGGCCGCCTTTACTCTTACCTTTACGGTGCCCTCGTTTGTGCTGTTGGAGCCCCGCTCGATTGAAGAGGACATTGCTGTACCTCTCGTCCTCGGGCTGGCTTGCCTTCTGCTTTTTGCTCTTGGTTTGTTCCGGGTGGTGGCGGCGCAGAAAAAGAGTTCCCGTGTCGTCGCGGAATGGCTCGATGGAGCCAATATTCTTGACGCGGGTGTAACGGCGCCGACGTTTCACGCCAATCGTGCCACGCCTCCACTCACGCTGGTTGGCGTGTGCTCCCCGAAAGTTGTGGTTTCTGATGCGACGGTCGCCCTCCTCAGCGCGGACGAACTTCGAGTCGCCGTTCGCCACGAGGTCGTGCATATGCAATCCCGCGACAACCTCAAGAAACTGGTCTTTCATTGCGCGCCGTTTCCGGGGATGTCGGGTCTGGAACGTGCCTGGCAAGAGGCTGCCGAACTCGCCGCTGACGATGGCGCGGTCTCGAGTGTTCGCGAGGCGCTGGACCTGGCTGCCGCCTTGATCAAGCTTTCTCGGCTTATTCCTGTCAAGGCCGCCCCCGCCTTCACCATGGCCCTTGTAGGCGGGCCGGCCTTCCTCAGCGGTCGGATAGAACGTCTTCTCGCATGGGACGAGACCAAAGCTCACGGTGTTCACGCGAACTGGCCTCGCACCATCGCTCCTGTTGTCGCCGCACTCCTGTGTGCTGTTGCCATCTACGGCCCCGCCCTCACGCAGACGCACAGAATTACGGAGTGGCTGGTCCGCTAGGATCCTGCGCGGGCCGCCAGTTGCACTTTCTTGCATGTTGTTTTCCGCCCCGGACCCACTCATTACTATCTATGGTAGTAGCCAGCTCTCGGTCTGTAATCTGCCTGCCATGAGGACCGTTTCCGGCCTGCTTACCCTGACCCTGTTTATTCCCTGTGCCGTCGCACAAAGTCCCGCTCCCTCTACCCCGCCGCAGAAATTGCCAACCGTGCACCAGCGCGTGGAGGTAACAACCACACGGCTGCCCGAAGACCCCGCAGAAGACCCAGCACCAATTGAGGTCTTCACCGGCGACGAGCTTAGCGCGCGCGGCGCGCGCGACTTCCGCACCGCATTGTCCGCAGCCATAGGGCTTGAGATCGCGCCCGGTGGAGATTCCGGACCGGCCAGCTCGGTCCCTGACTTTTGGGGACTCAAAGAGTTTGACGCGTTTCTGCTCGTGGTCGACGGCGTGCCTTGGGGCGGCGCTTTCAATCCGGCCCTCACCACTCTGGATCTGAATGACATTGAGCGGATCGAAGTGCTGCGCGGCCCGGCGCCAGTGACCTTCGGCGCTACGTCCTTCGTTGGCGTGGTTCATGTCGTGCACAAGGGCGTTGAGACTCCCGGCCGAACGCTGACCATCCGCGGCGGCAGCTACGGCAGCGGTGGCGGATCGTTCTCTACGCCCATCCCCTTGGGGGGCGACTGGGCCTCACGCCTGTCCATCGATGGAGATCGGTTAGGATTCGCCGACGATCGCACCGAGTATCGGCGCGGTCATGCCTTGTGGCGAGTGGGGAAAAAGCCGGTCCAAGAGAACCGCATCTGGTTCAATGCCGATGTGAACTGGCTGGATCAGAACCCAGCCAGCCCCCGTGTGCGCGAGGGCAAGACCCTCTCTCCCAACAACCCCGTGGACGCAAATTACAACCCCCAGGGCGCCTTTCTCGACGATCATCGCTTTACGGGCATGGTTGGCTTCGACAGAAAGGTTGGGGGAGCACTCTGGTCTACCACCGGCAGCGTGTCGCACAGCCGCCCGGATCTCTTTCGAGGTTTTGTCACGACCCTCGACGACGAAGTGGAAGAAAATGCCCGCGGCTTGAAACAGAAGATCCACCTCACGGATGTCTATGTCGATTCTCATTTGTCCTGGAAATTGCCTCGGTCAGTGACATTTCTGGCTGGCGCGGACTATCTGCATGGAACCGGCACGGCCCAGGGTGCGGATTTCCCCTACCACGTAACCATCGATGGATCGCCGGTTCAGGTGGCTAAGCCCGACGTTCTTGACGTCACCATCAACGACCATCGCGATTTCTTCGGCCCCTACACCTCAGTCGAATGGCGGCCGCTGGACCGGCTGCGCTTCGATGCCGGCGTCCGGCTCAACATCACTCATGAAAACAGGAAGGACGCTGACCCGGGTCAAGGTACGTCCACCGAATTCGGTCAAACCAGCGTGCGCGCCGCCGGCAGCGTCGGAGCCATCTTCACTGCCTGGCAGCAGAACCAGGATTCCCTCAACCTGTATGTGAACTATCGCGACACGTTCAAGCCGGCCGCCATCGATTTTGGAATCGGCGAAAACGAAGGTGGCGGTGAGGGTCAGTCAACAATATTGAAACCTGAGACTTCGCGCAGCGTGGAAGGCGGAATCAAGGGCAGGTTTTGGGATCGCCGGGTGGAGTGGGAGGCTTCGGGCTTCTTCATGGATTTTGCCAACCTGGTTGTGCCGACCGAAACAGGCACACGGACGAACGCCGGAGACGAGCACTTCAAGGGCTTCGAAACCGGGGCCTCCGTATTCCTTCCTCATGACCTGATGGCCCGGGCTACCTACACGTATCATGACGCCCGGTTCGTCGACTTCGTATTTGACTTCGGGGATGGCAACGGCCTGACCCAGCTCGCCGGCAAACGGCTGGAAATGTCGGCGAATCATCTGGCGTCAGCTAGTCTGTTCTACACGCCCATCCGCGGCTTCCTGGGCGGTGTTTCGATGAACTACACCGGCGGCCGTTTCTTGAACAAGCGCAACAGCGCACCGGCCGAAGGTTTCGCGACCGTCGACCTCAGCGCTGGATATCGCACGCCCCGTTGGGAGTTGCGCGTCGACGCTCGCAACCTTGGGGACCGTCGCGATCCCGTTGCCGAAAGCGAGTTGGGCGACGCCCAGTATTACCTGATGACCAGTCGGAGGGTTGAGGGCAGCTTCAGCGTGCACTTCTGACGATCGAGCCTGGCCGCTTGCTGAAAGAACGACCGTTGGCGGACAAGAGTGTCCGCCCCACACACTGCTACTCCGACACCTGGGCGGGCTGGATCTCGTCCACATCTACCCAACTGGTGGGGTAGGTCCCGGTGTAGCAGGCGGAGCAGTAAGTGGCAGTTTCCCCTTCGCCGCAGGCCTTCTTCATTCCTTCCAGCGAAAGATAAGAGAGAGAATCCGCGCCGATGTAAGCGCGGATTTCTTCAATCGTTTTATTGGCTCCAATCAACTGCTTCTTCGACGGCGTGTCCACGCCGTAGAAGCAGGGCGAAATCGTCGGCGGACAGGAAATGCGCATGTGGACTTCCGCAGCGCCGGCATTGCGGACCATGCGCACGATTTTCTTGCTGGTCGTGCCGCGCACGATCGAGTCGTCAACCAAGACGATGCGCTTGCCCTGGAGCAGGCTGCGCACGGGATTGAGCTTGAGCTTGACGCCAAAATCGCGCACCGACTGGCGCGGTTCGATGAAGGTTCTCCCGATGTAGTGGTTGCGAATCAAGCCCAGGCGGAAGGGAATCCCGCTCTCCGCCGAATAACCGATCGCAGCCGTGTTCCCGGAATCGGGAACCGGAACGACGATGTCGGCATCCACCGGCGCCTCGCGTGCCAGTTGTCGCCCCATCAGATCGCGGCTCTGGTCTACCGCGCGGCCAAACACAAAGCTGTCCGGGCGCGCAAAATAGACGTGCTCAAAGATGCAGCTCGACTGCGCCGGTGAAGGCGAGTAGAAGCGCGAACTGACCCCTTCCGGCCCGACGATGACCAGTTCACCCGGTTTGACGTCGCGCTCATAGGTCGCGCCCAGCAAGTCAAAGGCACAGGTTTCGGAGGCGAATACGACCGTGTCTTTCTTTTCTCCCGTCGCCGCCGGGATGCGGCCCATGGCCAGCGGACGGAAGCCGCGTGGATCGCGCGCGGCAAAAATTCGGTCGCGGCTGATCATCACCAGCGAGAACGCCCCTTCTACCCGGCGTAGAGCGTCGGCAATAGCGTCCGGCAAAGTCTGCTCCCGTGAGAGCGCGATCAGGTGAACCAGCACTTCGGTGTCGCTGTTCGTTTGGAAAATCGAGCCTTGGGCTTCCAACTTCCCGCGAATCGTCTGGGCGTTTACCAGGTTGCCATTATGGGCAATGGCGATTGCGCCCTTGTTCGATTGCACCATGATGGGCTGAGCGTTCAGCAGAGCCGAATCGCCGGCGGTGGAGTAGCGGGTGTGGCCGATGGCAAGAATGCCGCGCAGAGAGGTCAGCACTTCCTCAGTGAAGATGTCGGCCACCAGGCCCATGGCCTTGTGCGGGCGCAGGCGCTCGCCGTCGGACGTGACGATGCCCGCGGATTCCTGTCCGCGGTGCTGCAGGGCGTGCAGCCCGAGATAGGCGAGCTTCTCGGCTTCAGGGTGGGCGTGGATCGCGACCACACCACATTCTTCACGGAATTTGTCGGAAGACGGCATTTAGCAATTAGCCTTTAGCACTTAGCTTCGTCCAAACCACCGGCGAATCCTCTTTGATAGCGGTTCGTACGGTGGATATTCTGTGCGTTTCTCTGCCCTATCCTTCAGGGCCGTAAACTCCTTTGCGATTGCCTCACCCTCCGCCGGAATAACCTTCAACCACTCCGATTTCGGCTGTCCTACGCTGAGTTTGAGGCAACGTCCATCGGCGTCCCAAGCTGTGTATTCACCGTTTTCGACGTCAATAGCCTCAAGATGTTGCTGGATTGCCACTATCGTCGAAAACTCAAATACCGAATCGTCATCTTTTTCGAGAACATATATCGGAAATTTCAGCTCGCTCATCAACCAAGACTTCCTAATCTGCCGCTGCACTCGGTTCCGTGCGCAACGCCTTTTCGAGCGCGCTCTCGTATGCCTCGCGCAACTCCGCCACCGTCGCGGAAACCATCACCTTGCCGCCCAGAGTGATCTCGACCCGGTCTGACTTCGTTTCACCCAGCACATCAGCGAAGAGGCCGTATTCTACCGCCACTTGTTGGATTCGCGGCAGGTCACCTGGGTCGCAAGACAAC
>JACQDD010000099.1 GCA_016201265.1 Terriglobales bacterium
ACTAAGCTTGCCAGAACGACGGCGCTTACTTGCCGAAGGACTTCACCGCTGCCGCTTCGTCGTCTTTCACGTCGAAGACGGTATACAGCTTGGTGATCTGCAGCAGGTCGTGGACTTTCTTGGTCAGATTCAGCAGCTTCAATTCGCCACCCTGGTTCTTGGAGGTCGTGTAAGCGCTGACCAGCTCGCCGATCCCCGAGCTGTCGATATAATTCACGTCGCCCAGGTTCAGCAGGATCTTCTTATGTCCCTTGGAGAGCAGGTCGCGCACGGTATCGCGCAGGATCACGCTGCCTTCGCCGAGGGTGATCCGGCCGCTGAGGTCAACGATGGTAACCCCATCCACCTGACGAGTACTGGACTTCATGGTCACTGGGAAGCCTCCTTGGAGTCCGCGGCGCTGCCGCGGACGTGCTTAATCATTTTAAGTTCGGTGCCCGACTGGGAAGGGTGGATTTCCACCACGTCCATGAACGAGCGTATCAGGAAAATGCCCCGTCCCGATGTCTTCATCAGATTTTCTGGCGCCAGCGGATCCGGAATCCTGCTCGCATCCAGCCCCTTGCCCTGGTCGCGGATGGTGATCACCAGGTCGCGGGGAGTGCGCTCAAATGCGAGCGTGACTTTCTTGCCCGGGTCGTAGGCGTTGCCATGCAAAACCGCGTTTACGGCGGCTTCGCGCACCGCCATCGAAATTTTCATGATCTCTTCTTCGGCGAAGCCGGCCTCGGCGGCCATGCGGCCGGCGGTTTCTTCGGCACTGTTCACCGTCTCCAACGTTGAGTCAAGCGTATAGGAGACGCGGTTTCGAAGCATAAGACGCACGGTTCCCTGAGTCGGCAATCGGCCCGCTGGCAACCGTGAACCGCGCGGCTCATCCTGCTGGCCGGAAAGCGGTTAGCGGGCGAATGCAGCAGTTTGCCTGTAGGGCTGACAAAAGTCAAACACAGCCCAACCCTCTGTCATCCATATAAGGAATGTCTCCTGGCCTGTATCATGGTCCTCGCGCCAACCCTCAAGCAACCCGGAATAGCGCGCTCTCCATGTTTGCAACCGTCGACAGAAGTAGCGCCAGCCTCGCCAGGAAAATCCTCTCCTTCATGAAACCGGAAAGGGTGCTCCTGCTTGCGGTCCTGGTAGGCGGGACCCTTGCAATTCTGCGCTCGGTCCCGCTGATTCTGCTCCCCTATCAGATCGACTATGGCGAAGGTTTGATGCTGGAGGGCGCGACCCGCATTCGCCACTCTCAGCCCCTGTATCCCAATCCGTTCAGTTTCCCGATCATCGTCCACGATTGGGGGCCAGTTGCCTATGCGGCTGCGGCCTTGGTATTGCCTGATGGGGAGGCTTCATTCCCAGCGGGCCGGCTGCTGGTGTTGCTATCTTCGGTCTTGCTCGCATTCCTTCTCAGCGGCATCCAGCGGAGTTGCACCGGTTCCTGGTGCACCGGCCTTTCTTTTGGATTGTTGCTATTGACACTGCCGGCATTTCGATTTTGGCTCTATCTCTTGCGCACAGACGTGATTGGTGTGTTGCTTTCCACCATTGGGGTGATGCTGTACGTCTTAGACGGGAAACGGTGGCACTGGAGCGTCCTGTTTTTTTGGCTGGCAATATTCTGCAAATACACCCTGATCGCGGCTCCACTTGCTGTATTCATTCATTTGCTGCTGAACCGCAAGGTGAGACAGGGGCTCGGTTTTGCTGCGGCGCTAGGCTCGGCCTGTGTGCTCGCGTTCCTGATTTTACAGATCGTAACCGGCCACTGGTTTGCCTTTCACATGTTTTCGACCCATTCGGATTGCTATTCCCTGGTGCAGTTCTTCGCATTGGCGGCGTTGGTGTGGGCGAGCGCTCCTGTCGTCACGGCGTTGGCAGTGTGGTACGTTGCCCAGGATTTTCGCGGCTCACGGAAGAGTTTCGCGCCCGTTTACTTCGTCACGAGCTCGGTCACCGCTCTTAGTGCGGGAAAGCTTGGATCGACCACAAACCATTTTCTTGAGTGCATGGTGGCGTCCTGTCTCTGTGCGGGTCTTGGCTATTCTCTGCTGATGTCAAAACACGCCGCAAAGATTGTTCCCGTAAGTGCGCTACTGAGCGTCTCAGTCCTGGTTGCAGTAGGCACACAAAATCGCTCTAGCCTTCAGCCATCTCGTGGGTTGGCGGAGTGCCGCGAGGCGTATCAGTTTGTGAGCAGTTCCCCCTCCGCCCGCGTGCTTTCGGAAAGCCTGGGACCATTGCTGATGGCACGAAAGCCGATCCTCATTTCTGATCCATTTGTATATGGCCAGGCCCTTCAGCATGGCTTATGGCCTGACCGCAAAGTTGAACGCCTTCTGCATGGAAAGTACTTTGGCCTGGTCGTACTAGCGAACGATCCGGTTCAAATGAAGCTCCGCGGCTCCGCCGTCTGGCCAGAATCGCTCATCGACGCCGTGCAACAAAACTATCGGGTCGTCCATCGCTTCAACTGCCGCGACTCTGCCGTAATGCTAGAGCCAGTTCCGTCCAGCCAGGCGCACGACAACTCGCCTGGCTCGCCCGAATAAGCCTCTGACGATGGCCGGATGAGTCCGGCCAAGCCGGACTGCGATCCTATTTCACAAACCTTGGCATTGATCTGGATTCCCCACCCGCAGTTGAGTATTCTCAAGGGGATGAGCACCCTGTCGCTGAGCGAGCTGCTGGGCTTGACGGTGTACGACGCGACCGGCGCCGTCAGCGGACGTGTGCACGAGGCGACCCTGGTGCCGCAGGAGGATCGCTCCCGAATTGCTTCGCTGATCGTCAAGACGCGCACGGGAAACCGCACGTTGCCGTGCAGCGCGGTGTCCCGGATCGAAGGCGGCGTCCGGGCCTCCACGAACGCTGCGGAATGGAGTCCCGCCAACGGAGCCGAAGGCCAGTTCCTGCTCAGCCGCGATCTGCTCGACCAGCAGGTCATTGATGTCCACGGGCGCAAGGTGGTCCGAGTCAATGACGTTGACTTCTATCAGGAAACTGCGCAGAACCGCCTCATCCTGAAGATCGAGGGCGTGGATGTGGGCGCGCGGGGAGCGATTCGCCGCCTGCTCAAGGGGGTGGTCCCGCTTGCCGCTCTGCGCCTTCTGCTGCAGCGCATTCCTCCGCGGGAGATTCCCTGGGAATTCGTCGACCTGATCGAGACCGACCCCGCCCGCCGCGTCAAGCTGAAGATTTCGCATGAGCGGCTGGCCAAGCTCCATCCGGCCGACATTGCCGACATCGTGGAAGAACTGGCTCCAAATGAGCGCGAAGCCGTGTTCGAGACTCTGGACGAGGAAGTGGCCGCCGAGGCGCTGGAAGAGCTCGAACCGAAGGTGCAGAAGGCGGTGGTGGAATCGCTCGATTCGGACCGGGCCGCCGACATCGTCGAGGAGATGGGGCCCGACGCCGCTGCCGACCTGCTCGCCGACCTCTCCGAGGACCGGACCGAGGAAATCCTGGTGCAGATGCAGCCGGAAGAGCGCCAGGAAGTGGCGGAACTTCTCGAATTCGAAGAAAACACCGCCGCCGGCCGCATGACCACCGATTACATTGCTTTGCCGCTCTCCGCCACCGCCCACGACGCGGTCGAGGCCATGCGCACCTTCGAGGGCCGCATGGAGAGCATGAGCACGATCTTCTTGATCGACTCCCAGGGCACTCTGGCTGGGGCAGTGCCGCTGGTAAAGATCGCGATGGCTAAGCCCGAGACCCCGCTCCTGGCCTTGACCGAGGAGCCCCTGATTTACTGCAAGGCCGGCGCCAAAGATAAAGACTTTGCCGAGCTCTTCGACAAGTACAACCTGCTGGCTTTGCCGGTCATTGATGAGTACAACCACCTGACGGGTATAATCACGCCCGACGATGTCATCAACATGCTCCGCGCCAAGCTTTAATTTTTCCGTCCCGCGTGCAGTTTCACCTGTTCAGAAAAGGCCCGCTGCGTTTATTCTGATCGGTCGTTCGACGACTTTGATCTCCCCCGTGCACTGCGCGCATGAAATACCTGAGAAGCTGGAAGATCCGGATCCTGCTGTTTTTTGCCGTCGTGGGACCGGGTTTCATCACCGCCAACGTGGACAACGATGCCAACGGCATCTGGACGTACTCGTCCGCCGGCGCGCAGTTCGGCTATCTCTTGCTCTGGACGATGCTGCCGACGGTGGTTGCGTTGATCGTGATTCAGGAAATGGCGGCCCGCATGGGCGCCGTCACCGGCAAGGGCCTGAGCGACCTGATCCGAGAAGAGTACGGAATCCGCATTACCTTCGTCCTGATGGTCGGCTTGATCCTGACCAACTTTGGCAACGTGGTGGGCGAGTTTGTCGGCATCGCCGGCAGCCTTGAGCTGTTCGGCGTTTCCAAGTACGTTTCCGTTCCGATCGGCGCCGCCATTGCCTGGCTCATTGTCGTCAAGGGCCAGTACAAGAGCGTAGAGAAGGTGTTTATTGTCGCGTCCTTCTTCTACATCACTTACCTGCTGGCCGGATTCCTGGCGAAGCCTGATTGGACCCATGCTCTGACTTCGACCGTCGCGCCGCCAAAGCGGAGCATGCTGGCTGCCCCCGGCTATCTGTACCTGGTGGTTGGGCTGGTGGGGACCACCATCGCTCCCTGGATGCAGTTCTATCTGCAGGCGTCAATCGTGGAGAAGGGGGTAACGAGGCGCAGCTATTCGACCTCCCGGCTGGACGTCATCGTCGGGTGCATCTTCGCGGTGGTGGTGGCGTGGTTCATCGTGGTGGCCTGCGCGGCGACGTTGTACATGCACGGGCACCATGACGTCCGCGATGCGGCCGATGCCGCCCAGGCGCTGCGGCCGCTGGCCGGACAGTACGCCTACATCCTGTTTGCCCTGGGCCTGCTCAATGCCTCGCTTTTTGCGGCGTCGATCCTGCCGCTTTCCACGGCCTATACGGTTTGTGAGGGTTTAGGGTTCGAGTCAGGCGTGGACCGAAAATTCGGCGAAGCGCCGTTCTTCTACTGGCTGTACACGCTGCTGATCGCCGCTGGCGCCGGCGTCATTCTGATTCCCAATCTTCCGCTGGTGAAGATTTCCATCCTCTCCCAGGTCGTCAACGGTATGGTCCTGCCCTTCGTGCTGGTTTTCATGCTGTTGCTGATCAACAAGAAAGAACTCATGGACGAACACGTGAACACCCGCACCTTCAACGTCATCGCCTGGGCGACGACGGTCATCATGATCGGGCTGACGGTGGCCCTGGTCTGGGGCACGCTGCGGGGCGGGTCAGGCTAGTTCAAACCGTTTAACCGGCAGAGATCGCAGAGGGCGCAGAGGAATTCAGAAGAACCCCCCATTTGTTCTCTGCGTACTCCGCGATCTCCGCGGTTAAACGGTTCTTGCCAATGCTCAAAGGATCTTTCCCGCGGCCAGATCCCTCACCAGTGTCAGGTCGGTTTCCAGGAAATCCAGTTTGGTCAATTCGCTGCGCTCCACCCAGCGCACTTCACGGAAGATGCGGTTTTCAATTTCGCCCTGATAGCTGCGCACTTCGAAGAAGCGCAGTTCCACCGAGCCCCCGCCAGGATATTCATGGTGAATCCGAGCCACCTCATCACCGATGACGGCCTCGATGCCAAGTTCCTCTTCCAACTCCCGCCGCAGCGCGTCGCGAGGCTGTTCCCCCTCTTCGATCTTGCCTCCGGGAAACTCCCACTTGAGCGGCATGACCTGGTGCCGGGTCCTCTGGCAGGCGAGGACCTTGTCCTCCTTCGGGATGAGTGCGGCGGCGACGCGTTTCATGGTGAGTGAGAAACAGCTTCTGGCTACCAGCCTCTGGCTTCTAGCAAGCAGCTTGGCGCAGAGGGTTTGCTAGAAGCTAGTAGCCAGAAGCCAGCAGCTGGTTTGTTCGGCCTACGTTCCTTCCAGGCGTTTGCCGGCGAGTTGAGCGCAATATTCGACCAGTTCGCGGTCTTCGAAGCCGAAAGCCGCGGGAAAGTGGCTGTCAATGTCGAGTTCGCCGGCCACGACTCCATGCACGAATACGGGTACGACGATCTCCGATTTAGTTTCGAGGGAACAAGCAAGGTGGCGCGGATCACTACTTACGTCGTCCACGACGACGGTCTTGCCCGAGGACGCGGCAGCGCCGCAGATACCCTGGTTCAGGGGAATCCGGGTGTGTGGAGTCATCGCCCCCTGAAAGTGTCTGAGCACCAGCATGGGTGGCTTGACCCCCGGCTCCAGCATATAGAATCCGACCCAGTTGTACTTCAGCATTCTTTCGTGCAGCAGCCGAGTGATGCCCTCCATCAGTGGATCGGCCGCGCGCGCTTCAGAATTCAGGCGGACGAGGTCCTTGCGCACTTCTTCGATCTTGTGGGTGTCGGAGATGGTCGACATGCCGTTCATCCTAAACTACTCACTGGCCGGGGGCACCTTTTCCGGGCAAGACTTCCGTAATCGAACGTAATCCGTGCGCGGGACCGGACACGTCGGCGTGCAGGGCAGGGGCCAGCGCGCGCAGGCCTTGAATCAGGGCGGGCGCCGGCGTGTTCAGCAGTTCGTCGGAAGTGCAGTAGATTTGAGGAGGGAATTCTTCCGTGCCCGAGTTTACAATCGGGCTGTGTACTCGCCCGAAGTCCTGGATCACTTTCAGAACCCGCGCAACGCGGGGGACGTCGAAAACCCGGATGCTTCGGCGCAATTGGAAAATCCTGCCTGCGGAGACGTGCTGAAACTCACGTTGAAACTGGAGGGCCAGCGGATCGCAGACATCCGTTTTCGCGCCAAAGGCTGCGTGTCGGCGATAGCTTGCGGGTCGGCGCTCACGGAACTGGTTAAGGGCATAACGGTAGAGGAAGCGCGCCAGATCAGCCGGGAAGGGCTGGTTCAAAAAGTGGGCGGCCTGCCCGAGGCTTCCGTGCACGCCAGCCACCTGGCCGTGGAAACATTAACGGCGTTGCTGCAGAAGCTCTGAAAGTCTATGTCCAATCCTGTGAGGTCGTTACGCTTGACGTAACGCATACTTGTCGTTATGCTGCATCATGGTCGTCAGTTATCGGGACAAGCGGACCAGAGACTTCGCGGCCGGAAAACGGGTGAAAGCCTTTTCCGGAATTGAACGCGCCGCGCAGCTAAAGTTGGACCGATTGGAGGCGGCCACCACGCTCAGAGACCTTGCGGCATTACCCGGTAACCGTTTCGAAGCGCTGAAAGGTGATCGACGGGGCCAATACAGCATCCGCATCAATCAACAGTGGCGGATCTGCTTTGAATGGCTCGAGGAAGCGCCCGGCCCGGCGAACGTGGAGATTGTTGACTACCACTAGGAGAGAGCATGACACGCATGGCAATTCATCCGGGCGAGCACCTCGCCGAAGAACTGAAAGAACTTGAGATGAGCGCCGCCGAACTAGCGCGGCAACTTCGTGTGCCGACGAACCGTGTGACTGAAATCCTGCACGGGCGGCGCGCCATCACGGGCGATACGGCTCTGCGCCTCGCCCACTTCTTCGGCACGACGGCCGAATTCTGGTTGAACTTGCAGAGTCTTTACGAGCTGCACCTCGCTCAAAAGAAGGCCGGGAAATCCATCCAGGACTTGCCGACACTGGAACGTCTCGACCGCGTCCGCGCATAAGTCAGGGACTTATCGACTCTGGTGATTCGTTCCCGGCTGGTAAACTCTCCAGCCACTTGCCGCGGCGATCTCTTTCAAGTTCGGATTGGGGTTGATCGCGAACGGGTACTTGGACATGGCCAGCATTTCACGGTCCCAGAGGGAATTGCCAAACGCGCAATCCGGTGCCGAAGGCAGCACTTCCCGAAGTGCGTCCGGCTTGCCCGGGCCGCTGGGCACGCGGATCAAGCGGTCCATGATTACGCCGCTCTCAACCACCGCTTCCGCAGTCAGGATCCGATCCTGAGGGATGCCGAAGTGGCGCATGCCCGCGCGAATGACCCACTGGTTGGAGGAGGAAACAGCCCATACGTCGCTTCCCGCTGCCCGCAGGCGCTGCACCAACTCGCGCATCTCCGGGAAGATGTTGGGTGCAATTCCCAGCGCGAAAAATTCATCGGCGGCGCGCTGCACGACTTCCTCACGCAAGCCGCGGTGCATCGTGGCCATCTCACCGCACATGACTTCCTCGGCTACCTTGCCCGCCTTGTATTGGGCATAGCGGGCACGTGCCCAGCGCTGAATCTCCTCCGAGACCAACCCTTGCTCCATCTCCCAGGAGAAGAAGCCCTCCCCGGCATCTCCGGACCAGAGCGTGCCGTCGCAATCAAAAGCAGCGACGCGCGGTTCGAGGCGGAGGACACTTTCGATGAATTCAGTTTGTGCTAACGAAGCCTGTGTCATGAATGTCGGGACCCTGCGTTGTTGAAAAACCCTTCCAACTAGGCGTTCTGAGCAAGCTCATCAGAGTTCTATGTGGTCTGCGCAGTGAGCGCTGCGTACTGCTCCGGCGTATCCACATTGACGGCGACGAGCGGATCATCCACGGGCAGGTACACAATCTTGTCCTGATGGGCGTGCTCGACCGCGCGCGCATTTGCCGACGACGGCGCCTTCACGAAAGCCTCGATCATTTCCCGGCCCGCCAGGATCGGATGCCCATGTTTACCCTGGTACTCGGGGACCACGGCCCACATCCCACGCCGGAGAGCTTGCTCGAACTCGGCGGCGAGAATCTGGATTGTTTCCGACTTCACCGGGGGCCGATCCACCAGCGTAATCATGGCGGCATCGCGGCCGTGGTTCAGCACATCGCGGAGGCCAACCTGCAGGGAACTGAACTGCCCGCGCGCGGGATCGGGATTCACCACCAGCGATGCTCCATGCGCATACACGATCGGTGCCAGGTCGTGCTCGTTTTTTCCCGCCACCACCAGCACCATGTCAACGTGGGGAGCGAAGAGCCGGATGGTCGCAGAGAGAAATGTGTCGCCAGAGATGGTCGCTGGCGGTACCGGAGGCCAGGGCAACAGCGCCTTGTCGCGTCCCATGCGCGAGGAATCGCCGGCTGCCAAAATCACGCCGCAAAAGCTCAGAGAACGTCCCATGAGCCGAAGATAGCAAACCCACCGGGCCCTGCCAAGGACAAGCCTCACGTGAATGTTGGCAGTTTGACCAGATCGTCATGAGGAACCGGTTCCACCGGATGCCCGGCCTTGCGCCAGGCGCGCAGTCCGCCGGCGATGACGAACGCTTTGAATCCCTTTTCCTGCAGGAGGTGCGCCACCCGGGCGCTCGTGGCTTCGCGTGCTCAAGTACAGTACAGATAGATTTCCTGGTCGCGCGGCAGGTTTTTGATCTCTTCCACCAGGTTGTTGGGCTCAAGCCGCACCGATCCGGCGATGCGCTCCGAGTCCGCATCGTAGTAGCCGTGGCTGCGGACGTCGGCGACCAGCACACTCCGGCCCTCTTCAGAAACCCGGCGGCGGGCCAGTTCCTCGACGGGCACCCGCGGAATCACGTCCAGCAGTCGGTATTTGCGGTAAACCCAGATGCGGTAGACGATATATGCCGTCAATCCTGCGCCGAAGACGACCTCAGCGGCGAATCCGGCCGAGCGAACTCCCCGCGTAATCGCCCGCAGCGCATCGCTGAAAACATAGCCAGCGATGGAATAGGCGCCGACATAGAACATGACTCCCAGAGCGTCGAACTGCAGAAATTGTTCCAGGCGCATCTTCATGCTGCCGGCCAGGGGCGGCGACATGGTGTTGATCCCGGGAATGAACTTGGCAAACAGCAGTGTCTGCTTGCCGCGCCGGTAGAAATATTCCGCCGACCGCAGGATGCAGGTCTCTGGGTTGGCCGACACCCGGCAGAGCAGGCCCAGCAGAGCCCATCCGCTCACCCGGCCCATGAAATAGAGAAGCAGATCGCCTGAGAGCATCGCCAGGAAGGCCACGCCAAACACGGTATAGATATGCAGATTCCCGTACGCCGCCACCGCAGCCCCCGTCAGAATGGCGAGCGCCGCGGGCAGGGGCAGACCGACAGCTTCGGCGAAACACACTGCCGCCAGCAGGGTATAGCCATGGCGCGAGATAAGGGGAAGCAGGTCGTTCATTGAAATCAGCAGTTGGCACTTAGCATTTGGCACTTAGCTAAACCTGAGTTGGAGCCATCCACGGCCGAGTTGCGGGTTGGCAGTGGCCAAATGCTAAGTGCCAAGTGCTAAGTGCTAAGTGCTAAGTGCTTACTTTTCCCTCGCCACCACGAACTCCGGCGCCCACAAGAGCGCGCGCTTGATCTCCGAGTCCGGGAATTCGCAGATCGCGGTGCGCGCCGACTCCGCATAGCGTGCCGCTTCTTTGGAAGCGTAATCGAGAGAGCCGTAGCGGTTCAGGACGGCCAGGATGTCGGCGTGCGTCACTCCGTTGAAGGCGCGGTCGCGCAGTACGGTTTCAATTTGTTTTCGTTCGGCGGTCGTGCAGCGCTCGAGCGCATGAATGACTGCCATGGTTACTTTGCCCTCGCGCAGGTCGCTGGCCACGGGCTTGCCCAGCACGCTCTCCGACGCGGTCAGATCGAGCACATCGTCCACGATCTGGAAGGCCAGGCCGAGATCGCGTCCATACTGCCCCAGGCGCTCCTCTTGTTCTGTGCTGGCCCCGCCGAGGATGCCTCCCACCCGCATGCATACCGAGAACAGACACGCCGTCTTGCGGTAGATCAGGTCAAGATGCTCCTGGAGCGAAATCAGCTTGCCCAGCTTCTCCATCTGCAGCAATTCGCCTTCTACCATCTGCTGCGTGAGTTCGGTGAGCACGTCAAGAATGCGGAAATTGCGCTCCTGTACCGCGATCTTGAAGGCCTGCATGTAGAGCCAGTCGCCAGCCAGCACACACTTCGAATTGCCCCACTGCGTGTTCGCCGCCGGACGTCCACGGCGCGTCTGTGCCTCGTCAATGATGTCGTCATGAACCAGAGTAGCGGTGTGGATGATCTCGACCACCGAGGCGAGCTTCACCGCGCCTGTGCCCTTGTAGTGGAGCAGCTTGGCCGACAGCAGCAGCAGCGCCGGACGAATCCGCTTGCCTCCGCCCGCGCGCAAGTATTCGCCGATCTCCGTAATGGCAGCGACGTTCGAAACCGTGTCGCGCCCGAACTGCTCCTCGATGGCGACGAGGTCATCCCGCAGCAGGTCGAAGATCTCTTTCCCGTTAATGGCGGTCGTTGTGCTCAATCGCGGCCCAGGTAAAGTTCACCACAGAGACACAGAGTCACAGAGATGATCATGATACCTTTCCCGAATTTCTCTGTGTCTCTGTGCCTCTGTGGTGAAATATTCAATTCGTTCTGTAGTTCGTAAACTGCATGTCAATTCCAAAATCCTGCTGCTTGACCAGCGCGATGATCTCCTGCAGGGCGTCACGGTCTTTGCCGCTCACCCGCACCAGATCGCCCTGAATCGAAGCCTGGACTTTCTTTTTGGAATTCTTGATCAGCTTCACGATCTCGCGCGCCTTCTCGATCGGAATGCCCTGCTGCATGGTGATCTTCTGCTTGGCCGTGCCGCCGAGCGAAGACTCGACCGCCCCGTAGGTCAGCCCTTTCAACGGCACTCCGCGTTTGACCAGTTTCTGCTGGAAGACGTCATTGACGTGTTTCAGTTTGAACTCGTCCGCGGAGTGCATGATGATCGCGTCCTTACCCTCGAGTGCGATATTCGATTTCGAGTCCTTGAGATCGAAGCGGGTAGTGACTTCCTTCATCGCCTGCTGGATGGCGTTCGAGACTTCCTGCAGGTCGATTTTGCTGACGATATCAAAAGTATTGTCGGGCATGGACGCTGACGATTGCCTTTGCCTAATAGATTGTCATGCTGAGCGAAGCAAAGCACCTGCTTGTTGCTGCGTGCTACGAGCCGCGGGCTGCGAGCACCCTCTCAGACTCATACCACGAAGATTGCTCGAAGCGCGGAGCCTGCGCGAGATGCCCACCCCAGCACTTGACTCTTGAGGGTATCAGAAGATGCATTCCCTGGGCAGGCTAAGCTCGGGTGCCGCGGCTTTCGTTTTTTTCGCTCAATTTGAAAAATCTGCAAAAGTTTTGCGCCGTCTGGGAACCGATCTCTTCAGCAGACATGCCTCGCAGCTCGCCGATCTGTCGCGCCACCTCTTTTACAAAAGCCGGCTCGTTGCGTTGGCCGCGGTGCGGAATCGGAGCCAGGTATGGCGAGTCGGTCTCGATCAGCATGCGGTCGAGCGGGACAAGCTGGGCGGCCTCGCGAATGGATTGCGCTTTGGGGAACGTGATGTTTCCGGCAAAAGAGATCATGAAGCCCAGGTCCAGCCCGCGCCGCGCGTGCCCGACGGTGCCGGTGAAGCAGTGCAGAATTCCTCCCAGCCCGCTGGAAGTCCAGTGCTCGGCGGTCAGCGCCAGGCAGTCGTCCCATGCATTCTCGCTGTTGTCGGAAGGCCGGCAGTGAATGATGATCGGCAACTTCGCCGCGCGAGCCAGCTCCATCTGTTGCAGAAAAACTGCCTTCTGGACCTCTCGGGGTGAGTGATCGTAAAAGTAGTCGAGGCCAATCTCGCCCCAAGCGACGACTCGTTGATGCCTGGCCCACTGCTCAAGTCGGGCGTAGGCAGCGTCATTGGCCAGACTGGCTTCATGGGGATGAATGCCGACGCTCGCCCAGATCTGCGGATACTCAGGCCTGCTGCTGTATTTTTCTGCCAGGTGAATACCGCAGTCGGCCGTCTCCGGCCCATCGCCGTTTCCGATCGCCAAATAGGCTTCGATCCCGCTCTGTTTCGCACGCCCGAGCACTGCGTCGCGATCGCTGTCATAGCGTTTGCCTTCGAGATGGGCGTGGGAGTCGATGAACACAGTGGTCGGTTAGAAGCTATTTCAACCTTGTCCCCACCGGCACATCTTCCAAAAAGCTTGCCAGAACCGGTTTTCCGCCCTCCGGCGAAGCCGCGACCACCATGCCATTCGACTCGAGTCCGCGGAGCTTGCGCGGCGCGAGATTGGCGACGATCACGACCTTTCGTCCGATCAGCGATTCCGGCGTGTAGGCTTCGGCGATTCCGGCCACGAGTTGCCGGACCTCCGTCCCTAGGTCTACCTCCAGGCGCAATAGTTTGTCGGCGCCTTTTACCCGCTCGGCCGTCTTTACCTGTGCGACGCGCAGTTCCACTTTCGCGAAGTCGTCGATGCTGATTTTGCCCTCTGGAATGGTGGTCGCTGGTCTGGCTCCGGCGGTTGGTTCCGGTTTGACCGCCGCCTGTGCTGCCGGGGTGGCCAGAGGGGCCGCAGCCACCGGAGCCCCGCCATTCTTCTGTTCTTCCATCTTGTGCATCCTTTCGACCGCCGATTTGTCCGCTCGGGGAAACACGGCCTGCACCTCGCCCAACTTCGTGCCGAGGCGCAGTTGTCCCCACTGCAATTGCGATAGGTCAAATTTCTTGATTTCCCCAAGGCCCAACTGCGCCCAGATCTGCGCCGTAGCCTCGGGCATCGCCGGATGCGCCAGCGCAGTTACGATCCGCAGCGCTTCCGCGCTGGTATAGAGCACGGTGGCCAGGCGCGAGCGGCTTTCCTCGTCCTGCTTTTCGCCCAGCGACCAGGGCTCGTTCTCGACGATGTACTTGTCCACCGCGGCCACCATCCCCCACGCCATTTCCAGCGCCCGCGAGAACTGATACTGATCGAACAGGCCGTGGCACCCGGTGATAGTCCTCTTTCCGGTCTCCGCGATCGCGTCATCGGCCGGTGTGCGCCCCGTCTGCGATGGATAC
Source organism: Terriglobales bacterium (assembly GCA_016201265.1). Lineage (GTDB taxonomy): Bacteria > Acidobacteriota > Terriglobia > Terriglobales > Acidobacteriaceae > Acidiflorens. The sequence continues at coordinate 13,733 of JACQDD010000099.1, forward strand.
GGCACTTCACCCTTGAAATATCGGTTGATCATCGTGAGCGTGCGGCTGGCGAGATTACCCAGCCCATTGGCCAGATCCGCGTTGTAGCGCTGCACCAGCGCGTCGAAGCTGAACGATCCATCCTGCCCGAACACGATCTCGCGCAGCAGGAAGTAGCGCAGGGCATCGATGCCGAGCACATCCACGATCGTCTCAGAGCGCACGATGTTCCCGCGCGACTTTGACATCTTGTTTTCCTCGAACAGCAGCCAGCCGTGGGCGATGATACTTTTGGGCAGGTGCAGCCCGGCCGCCATCAAAAACGCTGGCCAATAGACGCAGTGGAAGCGCACGATCTCCTTGCCAATCATATGCACATCGGCCGGCCAGTATTTCTCAAACTTGCTCGTATCTTTTTGACCGTATCCGAGCGCAGTGATGTAGTTGGCCAGCGCATCCAGCCAGACGTAAATCACGTGTTTGGGATCGTCCGGTACAGGGATGCCCCAGGAGAACGTCGAGCGGCTGATGGAAAGATCGCGCAGGCCGCCACGGACAAACGAAAGCACTTCATTCCGCCGCGTCTCCGGACGGATGAAATCCGCCTGCTCGGTGTAGAGCCGAATCAGTTTGTCTTCGAAAGCCGAAAGCTTGAAATAGTAATTTTCTTCGTGGACGGTCTCCGTCGGTCGTCCACAATCCGGACAGGGCGCACCCGGTCCGGCCGCATCCACATAGAGCTCGTCGTAAACGCAGTACTGCCCGGTGTAGGTTCCCTTGTAGATGTAGCCGTTGTCGCGGATCTTGCGCCACAACGCCTGCACGCCTTGCTTGTGGCGGTCGGAGGTGGTGCGGATGAAATCGTCGTAGGAGAGGCCCAACCGCTCCCAACTGCTACGGAAGGCGTCGGAAACTTCGTCCGCGAACTGCTGCGGACTCTTGCCCGCTGCTTGGGCCGCACGCTCGATCTTCTGCCCGTGCTCGTCAGTACCGGTCAGAAACCAGGTGTCGTTGCCCAGCATACGATGTCGGCGGGCGATGGTATCGCAGGCGATCGTCGTGTAGGCGTGCCCGATATGCGGACGCGCATTGACGTAGTAGATCGGGGTCGTGATGTAGAACGGCTTGCTCATGATTTCGTTTGTGCCAGCTGCTAGCTACTGGCTCCTGGCTTCTAGCAAGCAGTGTGGCGCAAGGGGTTGCCAGAAGCTAGCAGCTAGGAGCCAGTAGCTCCATACTTTCGCATCGCCTCTTCCAACACTAGCTTCAGCGGCACATGACTCGCTTCTGCCAGCGCCCGGCAGTCTTCGTACTCGGGCGCGTAGGTCGACACGCTGCCATTCATGCTGGCGATCTTGATGCGCACATCGCCCCACGAGGTCTTGACGGTCTCCCAGCGCCGCGCAAGCGTCTGCCGCTGTTCTTCGCGACAGCGCACCCCGAGCGTCGTGGTCTCCGCAAAAATGAGCTTCGTCAGCCGATCGGCATGCTCCGGATTGCACAGAACCGTCAGCAGCGCGCCCGGGCGGCCTTTCTTCATTTGTACCGGAACGCTGAACACATCGAGCGCGCCTTCGGCCAGCAATTTCTCCATGGCATAGGCGAGCACCTGTGGGCTGAGGTCATCGAGATTTGCCTCGAGGACGTTGATCGTCTCACGCGAAGTATGCGCGCCAGCGGCTTCCGCCGCTTCTCCGACAGTCAGCCGCAACAGGTTGGGATGCTCGTGGAAATCTCGACTTCCCGCGCCGTACCCAGCTTGTTCGATCTTCATCGCCGGAAACGACCCGAAGCGTGCGGCCAGCGTCTTCACAATGGCGGCACCCGTGGGCGTGACCAGTTCGACCTGCGGCCCGGACGAATACACTGGAGCATCCTTGAGCAACTTGAGCGTCGCCGGCGCGGGAACGGGCAGCGTGCCATGAGCACACTCTACGGTTCCACCGCCCACGTTCAACGGCGAACAAATCCACTCGTTCACGCCAAGCGCCTCGGCTCCCACCGCAGCACAAACAATATCTACTATCGCATCGACGGCGCCGACCTCGTGAAAATGGACATTTTCAATCGATGTATTGTGAATCTCCGCTTCCGCTTTCCCCAGAGCCTCGAAGATTCTGATCGCGGCTGCTTTGGCCGTGTTGCTGATGGCCGCTTTCCCGATGATCTGGCGGATGTCTTTCAGACTACGGCCATGGACGTGGCTTGAGTGTGTGGGGACGGGTCTTTGACCCGTCCTGGGCGGGTCGGAGACCCGCCCCCGCACAGAATCGTGCCGATCGTGCGTGTGCTCGTGACGGTCATGGTCTCTATGTTCATGTGGATGCCCATGCGAGTGACGCTGTCCCTGCTGCTCCCAGAACACTTCCCGAGGCAGGTCCTTCTCTCCGTGGGAATACACATCTACCTTGGTTGCCGCAATCCCCCCGCGCACAACTCGCGAAATCTCCAGCCGCACGCCGATATCCAGGGCCGAAACTGTCTCCTCCAGCAGCTTCCGAGATACTCCCGTGTCCACCAGAGCGCCCAGAAACATGTCGCCGCTGATGCCGGAGAAGCAGTCTAGGTAAGCGATACGCATAAATTCAAAATCTTGAACCACAGGGGACACAGAGAATCACAGAGGAAATCCAGAAAGAGTACGCCCCCGTGTACCTCTGTGTCCTCTGTGGTTAAGGATTTTCGTCGCCGCCGCGAGAAACTTTTATCATAGGGAACGCTCTCCCCTCCGTCAAACTAGCGCCCACCGCGTCCTCTGTTAGAATCACTTGTTTCTTCAGTCATTTAGAGGGATTCTTGTACCGACACCTGGAACGCCGGCTAACCGAATCTGTGCGCGAGTTCTTGCAGCGCGCCTACAGCCTCGATCTGGCCACGATCGTCATCGAGCAGCCCCCGAAAATCGAATTCGGGGAGTATGCACTCCCGATTGCTTTTGAACTCGCCCGCAAACTCCGCAAGGCGCCACGCAAAATTGCCGAGGAAATCGTCGCTGGAATCGGCTCAGTGCCCGGCTTCGAAAGGTTCGAGATTGCCGGTGCGGGATATATCAATGTTCGTGTGCATCGCGCGGAAGTGGCCGCCGCCCTTGCCGCCGATCAGATTCCATCGTCCGACGTCCCGCCCGGAAAGGTGCTGGTCGAGCACTCCAGCATCAATCCCAACAAGGCCGCGCACATCGGACACCTGCGGAACGCCATCCTCGGCGATACGTTTGTCCGGCTGCTGCGTTTTGCGGGCAGGGAAGTGGACATCCAGAACTACATCGACAACACCGGCGTACAGGTGGCGGATGTGGTGGTCGGGTTCCTGCATCTGGAAAACAAGTCTCGCGCCCAGATCGAGGTCCTCGCCGCCGCGCCGCGTTTCGATTTTTGCTGTTGGGACCTCTATGCCCGCGCGTCGCAATGGTACACGGAAGACAAGCAGAACCTGCAAGCGCGTGCCACCACGCTGCATGCCATCGAAGAAGGCAACAACGAAACCGCGCAGATCGCCGACCTGATTTCCACCGCCGTGCTCCGGCGCCATCTCGAGACCATGGACCGGCTCGATATCGAGTACGACTTCCTGCCGCGCGAGAGCGAAATCCTGCACCTGCATTTCTGGGACGCGGCCTTCGCTAAGCTGAAAGAAGCCGGCGTCCTCACTTATGAGAGTGAGGGCAAGAACAAGGGCTGCTGGGTGATGCGGCGGGCGGGAACGTCAAAAACGCTAACCACAGAGGACACAGGGGGCACAGAGGAAGACAAACTCGCCGAGGAAGACCAGAAAGTCATCGTCCGCTCCAACGGCACCGTTGGTTATGTCGGCAAGGACATCGCCTACCACATGTGGAAGTTTGGCCTGCTCGGGCGCGATTTCGGCTATCGCAAGTTCTATCGCTATCCCAACGGGCACGAGTGCTGGATTTCATCCACTAATGGCGAGAAGGATCACCCGCATTTCGGCGATGTGGCAGAAATCTATAACGTCATTGACGCCCGGCAGGCCGAAGCGCAGAACACGGTCGCCGAATCTCTGCGCGGACTCGGCCACGGCGAGGCTGCTGACCGCTACACGCATTTCTCCTACGAAATGGTTGCGCTCACGCCGCGCTGCGCCGCCGACCTGGGTTATGAGCTGACCGAGGAAGACAAAACGCGCCCGTGGATCGAAGTTTCCGGCCGCAAAGGCTTCGGCGTGAAGGCCGATGACTTGATGGATGTTCTCGTCTCCTCTGCCCGCAAGGAAGTCGACTCCCGTCATCCCGAGCTCAGCGAAACCGAGCGCGCCACCATCGCCACCCAGATCGCCATCGGCGCGCTGCGTTATTTTATGTTGAAGTACACCAAACCGTCGGTGATCGCGTTCGATTTCAAAGACGCCCTCAGCTTCGAAGGCGAGACCGGACCCTACGCGCAGTACGCCGTGGTGCGCGCCACCAACATCTTCCGCAAAGGCGGATTCGATGCCGACACGTTTTCTGCATCTGGAATCGATTTCGCGCAAAACTTGGCCGGCGAATCCGGCAACGAGATCTGGGAACTCTGGCTCACCGCGGCCAAGACCTCTTATGTCGTAAGCCAGTGCATCGCCACCGCTGAGCCCGCTTACCTGGCGAAACACGCTTTCCAGTTGGCTCAGCTCTTCAACACTTTTTACCACCGCCATCCTATCCTTGCCGAAGCTGACGAGGACCGGAAGAAGTTCCTGCTCGCCACCGCTGCCGTGGTTCGCCGCGAACTGATCCGCGTTCTGGCAGCGATGGGCATCACGGTTCCGCCGGTGATGTGAGCGTCGTTAGTCGTTCGCGATCGGAAGGTGGACCCCACCGACCAGCGACTATCGACCAACGACTCCCGCCGCTGACAACTCCAGACCCACCTTCCCGCATCTTTACTAAGTAGCTACCTCTGGGGAGTGAACACAATGAAAAGGCACATCACTGCGGTGTTGTTAGTGTTATTGGCGTTCGCAGGCAGCGCGATGGCTGCGAAGAATCTTCCCACCATGCCGCGGACGCTGGCCAACGCCCGCTACGTGTACGTAACCGCCTACGACGGCGACCAGTTCAATCCGAGCCTGCTGCCCGAGGATCGCGCGGCCATCACCCGTGTGCAGGACGCAATCCAGAAATGGGGCAAGCTCACACTGGTGTACAGTCTGGAAAATGCGGACATCGTCATTGCCGTCGAATCGCGTCCCTCGGAGGACGTGCTCGCCGTCTATGATGCTGACATGTTTCCCGAGACTTACCTCTGGCGTGTGATGGGACGCGGCGGACTGCAGAAGGGCGAAGCGCCACTGATCTCTCAGTTCGAACAGGCTTTTGAGAAGATCGCCCACTGAACTCAACGGGCGGACCGGTCATCGGTCCGCCCTTCTGATTTTTCCCCCACTGGCGCGATTCGTCGCGCTTCTCTATACTGTCCGCCGGAAACAAACCATATAAAATTTCTACGGTCTGTAACGCGATTGCCCGGGTGGGTTGTGTGAATTTCCGGCCCTAAACTTCTAACACATTGCTAGATATGGACTTATAAGAGTATTGACGAAGCCATGATTGGCATCCCCCGTGCTTGATTAGGCTACGAGTGCAGTTTAGAGATTGATCCCAGGATTTCCCGAAGACCGCAGTTTTGAGGAAGGAGCCCTCAAACCAAATGAATCGTATTTCGCTGACCCTGACGCTGGCTGCCACGCTCGCCGCCACGATCGGCTGCTCGAGCAAGAACTACGTGCGCCAGCAGACCACCCCGCTCATCAACAAGACCAATGAACTTGACGACCTGACCGCGAAGAATTCGAAGGACATCAAAGACGTGGACCAGCGCGCGCAAGCTGGCATCCAGGCCGTGCAGGCCCGTGCCGCCGAAGTCGACCAGAAGGCCCTGGCCGCCGGCAAGCAGGCCGACGAGGCACAATTGTCGGCCAACAACGCTACCCAGCGCGTCGACACCCTGACTAACGCCGTTGTCAACCTGGACAACTATCGTTCTGTGGCCGAGACGTCGGTGCAGTTCGGCTTCAACAAGGACAATCTGACCAAGCAGGCCAAGGAAGAGCTCGACCAGTTGGCCACCAGCGTTGCCAGCACCAAGGGCTACATCATCACGGTGGAAGGCGGGACCGACTCGGTGGGAAGTTCGGAATACAACTACGATCTCAGCCAGCGCCGCGCCAACGCCGTCATTCAGTACCTGGCGTCGGAGAAGAGCGTCCCGGCCCACAAGATCTATCTGATCGGGCTCGGCAAAGACAAGCCGGTGGAGACCAACAAGACCTCCGCGGGCCGTGCCAAGAACCGTCGCGTGGATGTGCACCTGATGACGAATACCACCGGTACGACTCCGGCGCCGACGCCGAAAACCACGCCCGCGCCGACGGCGAGCGCAAACCCGTCGTCCCTGTAGAGTTTTTCTCCTCCTCCCCGGAGGACTTCGCCAAACCAGGCCGTCCCAGTCGTGGACGGCCTGATTTTTTGAGCTGCGGGCCGTGAGCCTCGGCCTGGGCTTCTAACGCCATTACGGATAAAATATGCATACAGCATGCGTAGACTCCTGCTACCTGCGTGTTTCTGGTTGCTTGCTGGAAGTCTCTGTCCGGCCCAGCAACCCTCGGACAAAACCGACGAGCGCAACCGCGAAGCTGCGGAAAGCTCGAGCCGCGACACCCGCATCGACATCAGCCCGCCCAAGGACGACGCCAAGAACCATCCCTATAGCAAAGCAGCGGTGGCTGATCTCGAAGCCGCCGATAAGCCCGACACGACCGATGTGCAGGAGTTCCACCCCTGGAATCCGATGAAGGCGCTGAAAGATGTCGAGGTCGGAGACTACTACTTCAAGCGCAAGAACTATCGCGCCGCGCTCGACCGCTACAAGGAAGCTCTGTACTACAAGGACAACGATGCCATTGCCAGCTTCCGCCTGGCGCAGTGTCAAGAGAAACTCGGGGATAAAACCGAAGCGCGGAAGTACTACGAACAGTACTTGAAGATCCTGCCGGAAGGCCTCTTCGCGAAAGAAGCGCACGCGTCGCTGGATCGGCTTGTGAAGAGCGAAACCAAGTAACCCCAACGCGGATACTCTGCGTGCAGAGGCGCGCCGGTCGCTGGCACTACGATTCCCGTCTCACTGGCCTTCGCCCATCCGTTTTCGACGAGGGTGTAAATAGAACTGTGTAAACGGTCATGGGAAGTTGAAAATAGGAGAACCCCATGACTATCGACGTAAAGTTGATCGACCAACTGCTGACCGACTACAAGAAGCCCGAGGATATCATCGGAGAGAACGGGCTGCT
>JACQDD010000108.1 GCA_016201265.1 Terriglobales bacterium
CGCCAGATGCCAATGGCGATTGCAAATTACCAAATTACAAATTACAAAATTACTAATTGCTTTATGCCTGAGCCGTCCACGCCGCTGATGCGGCAGTACGCCGCCATCAAGAAAGAGCACCCCAACGCTCTGCTGTTGTTCCGGCTGGGGGACTTCTACGAGCTGTTCTTTGACGACGCGGTGGTGGCGGCGCGCGAACTGCAGATTACGCTGACCTCGCGCAACAAAGAAAAGGGCGTGGCCATCCCGATGTGCGGTGTGCCCTATCACGCGGCCGATGGCTACATTTCGAAGCTCATCCGGCGGGGATTCAAGGTGGCGATCTGCGAGCAGATGGAAGATCCGCGCTTCGCCAAAAAGCTGGTGCGGCGGGAAGTGACGCGGGTGGTTACGCCGGGAACGGCGGCGGATTCTTCGTTGGGTTCGGAGGAAAACAATTTTCTGGCGGCGGTAGCGGCGGTTGGCGACCGAGTAGGATTCGCAGCGTTGGACCTCTCCACCGGGGAGTTTCGGGCGACCGAGTTTGCCGGGGAAACGGCTGGGCGGCGCATTCAAGAAGAACTTGAACAATTGAGGCCAAGGGAGCTGTTATACGGCTCTGCGGCGCCGTTGCTGGAGAACCTGTCCGGGCGAGAGGAAGGTCTGCCGAGCTTCGCTCGGCTTGGCCGGGTCAAAGACCCGGCCCCACACAGGCCATCGGCACCAAGTTCTGTATGGGCGGAGACGCCGCTGGACGACTGGATCTTTGCGCCGGATCACGCGGTCCCGCTGCTGGAGAATCATTTTGGCGTGCTCTCGCTCGAGGGCTTTGGACTGGCGGGCAAACCGGCGGCGGCTTCGGCGGCGGGGGCGATTCTGTATTACATCCGCTCGACGCAACGGGGCACGCTCGACCACGTGGACCGCATCGGCTTCTACGAGCGCCAGAACTGCCTGGTGCTGGATGCGGTCACGGTACGAAACCTGGAGCTGATCGAGCCGCTGTTTGCGGGGACGGATGCGGGCGTGACCTTGTTCCGTGGGCTGGATGCGACGGTTACGCCGATGGGCAAGCGGCTGCTGCGGGCGTGGATGCTGCGGCCTTCTGTGGATCGGGCAGAGATTGAGGCGCGGTTGGATGCAGTCGAGGCGCAAGTCAAGGACCTCGTCCGGCGGGAGGAATTGCGGCGTACACTCGATGGCATCCTCGATCTGGAACGGCTGCTGAGCCGGGTCACGCTGGAGACGGCCAACCCCAGGGACGTGCTGGCGCTGGCGGCGTCGCTCGGACGAATTTCGCAGGTGCGGAAAGTGCTGGCCGGGCTTGCGGCGGCGCGGCTGGGCGTCCTGCACGAGCTGCTCGATGAGCTTGCAGATCTGCGGGAGAAGATCGAGCGGACGGTCGTTGACGGGCCGCCGCTGACGTTGAGCGATGGCGGAGTGATCGCCCCCGGCGTGGATCGTGACCTCGACGATCTCCGCGACCTGAGCCGCAACTCGAAGCAGTACCTGGCGCAGGTGGAGCAGCGCGAGCGCGAGCGCACAGGGATCGGGTCGCTGAAGGTGAAGTTTAATTCGGTGTTCGGGTACTACATTGAGATTTCCAAGGCCAACCAGCACCTCGCGCCCACGGACTACGAGCGCAAGCAGACGCTGGTTAATGCCGAGCGCTTCACGACTCCGGAACTGAAAGAGTACGAGTCGAAGATTCTGGATGCGCAGGAGAAGATTGTCGAGATTGAGCGGCGGCTGTTTGCGGAACTGCGGTCGGCCATTGCTGCCGAGGCCAAGCGCATCCGTCAGACAGCGCTGGCGCTGGCGGAAGTGGATGTACTGGCGTGCCTGGCCCACGTGGCGGCGCTGCGGAACTACTGCCGGCCGAAGTTTGCGGAAAAGCCCGACGAGTCGGCAGACTTGGAAATTGTCGAAGGGCGGCATCCCGTCATCGAACAGCAGGAACTGGCTGCGGGCAGCGAGCGTTTTGTCCCCAACGATCTGTTCCTGAATTCCTCGACGCACAATATCGTGGTGCTGACGGGCCCGAACATGGGCGGCAAGAGTACGTATCTCAGGCAGGCGGCGCTGATCGTGATCCTGGCGCAGATGGGATCGTTCGTTCCGGCGCGGGCGGCGCGGTTGGGGATCGTGGACCGCGTGTTTACTCGCATTGGTGCAAGTGACAACCTGGCGCGCGGGCGCTCGACGTTTATGGTCGAGATGACCGAAACGGCGGCGATCCTGCACACGGCGACCGCGCGGTCGTTGATCCTGCTGGATGAAGTCGGGCGGGGCACTTCCACCTATGACGGGCTGGCGATCGCCTGGGCCGCAATCGAGTATCTGCATGCTCGGGTGCATGCTAAGACTCTTTTCGCCACTCATTATTTCGAGTTGACCGAATTGGCCGAGCAACTCAGAGGCGTAAAGAACTACCATGTTTCAGTAAAAGAAACGGGCGGAGGCGTGGTCTTTCTACGCAAGGTCGAACCGGGAGCGGCCGACCGCAGTTATGGCATCGAAGTCGCCAAACTGGCAGGATTGCCGAATGAAGTGGTCGTGCGAGCGCGCGAAGTGCTGGCCGAGCACGAAACGGCTGAACATCGACTGACGGAACACCTGACGCCGGGGGCAGAACCGGAGCGTCCGGCGCAGTTGACGATCTTTACGCCGCTCTCGCAGCCAGTGCTTGAGAAGCTGCGCGAAGTGGATTTGAACCGGCTGACGCCGCTGGAGGCGCTGAACTTGCTGGCGGAATTGAAGAGGCAGATTGAGTGAGTGAGAAGCCACGAACTCAGCCGTCCGGCGATATCCTGATTGACAGCGACTGGATCACTACAATCGGGA
>JACQDD010000111.1 GCA_016201265.1 Terriglobales bacterium
TTCGACGAAGGCGCCGCCAAAGCTCGCACCGCGCTCAAGAACACGCCGGATGACGCCTGGACCCAGAACTGGAAGCTGAGCTTCGGGGGCAAGCCCATCTTCAGCGGGTCGCGCTTTTTGGCGTACCGGCAAATGTTCCTCAATCACCTGGTACACCACCGCGCACAGCTCGGTGTCTATCTGCGCTTGAATGAAAAGCCGGTGCCGGCAACCTACGGGCCTTCGGCGGACGACACGATGGGGTTTTGAGGCGCTAGCCGCTAGATCCATAAAAAGCCAAGCTCGATCCATGCGTGTTCCACTTCGGGTTTGGAATTTTATTGCCCGTCGCTGTCTTTGTAATTCAGCGCCTTGATCCCCAGGAACCGCGCCGTCCCGCCCAGCTCTTCCTCGATCCGCAGCAACTGGTTGTACTTCGCGATGCGGTCGGTGCGCGAAGCCGAGCCGGTCTTGATCTGTCCCGCCCCGGTCGCAACCGCCAGGTCCGCGATGAACGTGTCCTCACTTTCGCCCGACCGGTGCGAGATCACCGAGGTGTAGCCGTTGCGGCGGGCGAGATCAATGGCGTCCAGAGTCTCGCTCACCGTCCCGATCTGGTTCACTTTGATCAGGATCGAGTTGGCGACGCCTTTATCAATCCCTTCCTGCAAGCGCTCGACGTTCGTCACGAACAAATCGTCGCCCACGAGTTGGATCTTGGCGCCCAGTTCTTTGGTCAGCAGCGCCCAGCCGTCCCAGTCGTCCTCGGCCAGACCGTCCTCCAGCGAGACAATCGGATAATCCCGCGCCCACTTCGCCCAATACTTCACCATTTCCTCGGAACTCTTTGACGACTTATCGGACTTCTTGAATACATACTTGCCATCCTGATACATCTCGCTGGCCGCCGGATCGAGCGCAATCGCAATCTCTTCGCCCGGCTTGTATCCCGCTCCCTGGATCGCCTCCAGCACTACTTCAATGGCCTCGACATTCGATTTCACCGAAGGCGCAAACCCGCCCTCATCGCCCACCGCCGTGTTGTAGCCGCGCTTCTTTAGAACTCCCTTAAGCGTGTGGAACACTTCCACCCCCCAGCGCAGCGCCTCGGAAAACGACGGCGCTCCCACCGGCATCACCATCAATTCCTGAAAGTCCACGTTGTTATCAGCATGCGCCCCGCCGTTCAGGATGTTCATCATGGGCACGGGCAGCGTGTTGGCCGCAGCGCCACCGAGATAACGAAAAAGGGGAAGCTCAAACGCGCGTGCACTGGCGCGAGCGGCGGCCATGGAAACGGCCAGCATCGCGTTGGCCCCAAGGCGCCCCTTATTCGGCGTGCCATCGAGTTCGATCATCTTCGCGTCAAGCGCCCGCTGATCGGCCGCGTCCATGCCGCCGAGAGCTTCCGCAATCTCGCCATTCACGTTCTCGACTGCCTTCAGCACACCTTTCCCTTTGTAGCGCTGCTCGTCGCCATCGCGCAGCTCGACCGCTTCGTGCTCGCCGGTTGACGCGCCGCTGGGCACAATGGCCCGCGCGCTAGCGCCGCCATCAAGAAAGACTTCGGCTTCCACGGTCGGATTGCCACGCGAGTCGAGCACCTGGCGTCCGCAGATTTCAGCAATACTGGTAACAGGCATGATTGCGTCCTTTGTTGGTTTGTTTGGGCTGCGGTCGTCGCTCACCACAAGCCGCTCGCCGGACACGCCGATCCGAGCCGCATTGCCTCCCATGGTTCTCCCGCCCTTTCCAATGTTGTTCCCCGATTTCCCCTGGCTTACAGTCGGATCAGGGTGAGAAATTGCACAGAAACTCTGGAAGTCGGCGCACCTGCCCCTGAGTTTTCTCTGGGAGCGGCGAATCGCGAAGGCAGGTTCCGTCTCGCGAACCTGTACGCAGGCGGCCCGCTGATCCTCGAGTTCCTGCGCGGCACCTGGTGACCGAACTGCGGGAAGCGCATGGCTCAGTTGGAGTCGCAAAAGCGAGAGATTGATGCAGCCGGGGCGCGGCTGGCCTACATCGCCGCCGAGAAGCGCGACGGCGTGTGGAATCCAGGAACGTTCCTAGCCAAGCACCCCATCTCGTTCCCGTTTTTGCTCGACGAAGACCGTGCCGTGACGAAGGAATATGGACTTCATCACGCCATCGGAACCGACGCCCTCAACATCGCGCACCCGGCGACGCTCGTCATCGATCGCAGCGCCACCGTGCGCTGGATCTATCGCGGCGACAACCAGCACGACCGGGCCCCGCTGGATAACGTGCTCGACGCAGTGAGAGAGATTCGCAATTGATTGGGGCAGGGCGAAGTCGCCCGGCGGGAATTCGCAGAACTGGTTTCAAGAATAGGTTTCGGGAGGGCATGGCTTTAGCCGTGCCGTAAGAGCCGCATAAAAACTGGGCTTGAGCCCCTGAGGGTCGGCTATCTAGCGTCCACAGGGAATCCTGCGACAACTTAACTTTTCAGGAGGTTCCATGAAGAAGTTCGTAGTACTGATCGCTGTGGTTCTGCTCGCCGGTGCTGCTCTGGCGCAAACTTCCCTGCCCTCCGGCACCGCTCTCAAGATGAAGCTCGAAACCACGCTCGCTACCTTCAGCAATCAGGCTGGGGACCCCTTTCAGGCCAGAATCACCGAACCCGTGGTGGTGGATGGCAAGACCGTGATTCCCGTCGGCACCACGGTACAGGGGCGGGTCACCAAAACCACTGAGCCACGACGCGTCGCCGGCAAGCCGACGATCGCGCTCTTCCCCGAAGCCCTGGTGCTGCCCAACGGCGAGCGCTTCATGCTCAACGCAACCCTGGTGGACACCAACCGCCGCCGCGGCACCGATGTCAACAACGAAGGCCAATTCAAGGGTGCCGGACACGACGGCAAAGACCTGACCGAGATCGGCATGGGTACGGGCGGGGGCATGCTGATTGGCGGCCTCGCGGGCGGCGGTAAAGGTCTGTTGATCGGCGGCGCCATTGGTGCTGGCGCAACCGTCACTCACTGGCTGAGCAAACATCGTGCAGCAACGCTTCCAGCAGGCACAGAACTGGTCATGGAACTCAGCCGCCCGATGGAGATGAATCCGAGTCCAGGGCAATAGAACAGTTCTCAGTTCCCGGTTCTCAGTTGACAGCCGCGGAATTGCAAAATGGAGAAAGCCGAGCCCAAAGCTCGGCTTTCTTTAGCTATATGCTGAAATTGGCAGTTGAAAGGGGTGAAGTTAGTTTTCACTGAGAACTGAGAACCGGGAACTGAGAACTGCTCTACTGACTTATCAATTCCTCCTCCCTCAGCAGCTCCAGCTCAATCCATCCTTCCACCGGCAAGGCATCCACGGGCAGACGATTACGCCACAGGCTGAAGCGCAGGCGCAGCCGCGTGGTCAGCGCTTCCGAGCTCTCCCCCGGTCCGCGTATTTTTTCGATCTCCATCGGCGCCGCCATCAACCAGGCAAGCGGCACGCGGAATTCGAAATTGCGCATCAGCGCCACTCGCGCTTCCTGACCCGGCGCGCTCGACGATGCCAGCACTTTCTCTTCCTCCGGCACCGTCGTTTTCCAGGACTGCATTCGCGCGCTCTCCACCACCGCATCCAGCCGCAACTCGCGTCGCAGACGGTCTGCATGCTTTGCCCACGACTCCAGGTTCACGACCACTTCAAATCCGTCCTCCGGAACCTTGCCCGCAAAGTCCAGTCGACCGTAAACAAATTGCTCGTCAATCCCCGCATAGACCGCATCCAGCAGAAACTGCTTTCCGTGCATCGAACCGGAACGGCGGTCGGCCGTGTGCCACGCCGCCCCCATCCATTCGAAATAACGCACCATGTCGCCCGTGACCTTCGGATGAATGTACGCGCTCTGCGGCGTGTAGGAAGGCCGCGCCACCGCGCCCGCGATCGGCTGCGCCAGGTAGTCGGGAGGAGTGCGACCGAGCGCCTGGTACACGTTCGATAAATGCTTTCGATAGAGTTCATCAAAGTCGCGGTCGTTGGCGGAGTGATGCTCCGGGCCGTACCACCAGTTCCAGTCGCTGCCCTCCGCGATAAGGATTTCTTCAAACGCCACCTTCCTCTGTTCTTCGCTCGCGCTCGCCGCCGCCTCCGTATAGAGATTGCGCGCGTGATACAGGTAGTCCCACGCCTTGTTGTCTTCCGGCGCGCCGATCCAGACGTTGAAGTTGGCGCTGATCCACGACCCCGGTACCAGCGAATTCAGATAGCTGCAATTCTGGTGGCGCGCAATCGCCTCGCTCACCGTCACTGCTTCGATTTCGGGATCCTTCTGCAACGCGTCGTAGAACCGGCGCAGAAATTCCCGCCCCGAACGCGGGTAATACTCCCATGCATTTTCCCCGTCCAAGATGATTGGCACCATGGCATCTTGCCCATGAGAAAGAACAGGCTGTGCTGATTCTTTAATCTTTTGGATGAGGTTATTAGCAGCCTCCTGCGCGGGCATTCCCGAATAGACGAAGCCGATCAGATCCGACAACGTGTGGTCGCGGAAGATCAGGTTCATCCGCGTATCGGCGTTCTCATACCGGTAGATCGTGTAGAGCCGGTGCGCCATGTCCGAACTCAGGCGGCCCCCCCCATCGCGCGGAAAGATCAGCCCCAGACTACGTCCCAACACGCCTTCGTCCGTCGCCATCCACTGGACTCCGAGCCGGTGTGCGATGGCCAGGGCTTCTTCCGAAACGCTGCCCTCCGAAGGCCAAACACCCCGCGGTCGCATCCCAAACACTTTTTCGTGGAGGTCTAGCCCGCGCTGCAACTGCTCCCGCGCATCCTCCGGATGACGATACCGATTCTGCGGCAGCGGCAATCCCGGCGACGACACCGCTCCCGCCTGCGTATCGCACACCAGCGGCAGTATCGGATGGTAAAAAGGCGAAGTCGAAATCTCGATCGACCCTTTCTTCGCTGCCTCGGTGTGTACCGGCAGGACCCGAGCCAGAAACTCGCGTTCGGCGGCGATCACCGCCCGCTGGTCCTCCAACGAGTAGTTCCGGCCCTTCTTGATGAGTTCGGCAATGCTCTTCTCTTCCAGAAAATATTCGTCGAACCACCCGATCTGCGACAGCACTTGCAGGTCGGTGAAATCCTGCGCCTGAAAGTATTTTTCCGCTTTCTCCGGCGAATCTCCCGCCCCGCGGAATCGCTCCCACAGCTCCCGATAGCGCGGATAGCGCCCAATCACATTCACCGAGTTAGCCTGGAACAGGTATTGCAGCGCAAAGCGCCTTTCGTCCGGGGAAAGGTCCTTGGCGGGCTTAGCGGCCACCTCCAGGAACGGGTCCTGGGCTGCGCCGGAAACGTAATCCTGGATCTGGTTGATCAGCGAGGGCACCAGGTTAAACGTCTGGTGGACGTTGGGGAACTCCTCCAGCAGCTTCACCATCCCGTAGTAGTCCTTCAGCGCGTGCAAGCGCGTCCAGGGCAGGCGATACTGCCCTGTGACCAGGTCCTTGTAGAAGGGCTGGTGCTGATGCCAGAGAACGACAACTCGGAGTTGAGCCATACTTGCGTCTATTTAGGCTATCGGCAATTTCCCAGTATGTCATAGCCGTCCGCGTTATCCTGATGAGGATTCGAATACACTAGAGGCTCGACAAACCTATGAGCCGGAACCTCGCCAGCCCAGAAGCCCCGCCCGTTCGCTACGACGTGTCCCTGCTGACTGCGGAAGATTTCTACCTTTTCAACGAGGGCAGCCACTACCGCATCTACGAGAAAATGGGCGCCCACCTGATGGACGCCAAGGGCACCCAGGGCACCGTCTTCAGCGTCTGGGCCCCAAACGCCCGCAACGTGTACGTGATCGGCAGCTTCAACGGCTGGGACCACGCTTCCCATCCGCTTCAGGCGCGCGGCAATTCGGGGATTTGGGAAGGTTTTGTTCCCGGAGCCGGCAAGGGAACGGTCTACAAGTTCCACATCGTTTCCAACCACCATGGCCACCGCGTGGACAAAGCCGATCCCGTCGGGTTGCTGCACGAGAAGCCACCCCGTACCGCCTCCCTCGTCTGGGACCTCGAGTACACCTGGAACGACGCCGACTGGCTCAGCAAGCGAGGGGCCCGCAACTCTCTCCATGCGCCCACGTCCGTTTACGAAGTTCACCTCGGCTCCTGGATGCGCGTCTCCGAGGAACACAATCGTCCGCTGAGCTATCGCGAGATCGCTCCCCGCCTGGCCGAATATGTCGGCAAGCTGGGCTTCACCCACATCGAGTTCCTCCCCATCATGGAGCACCCGTTCTACGGCTCCTGGGGATACCAGACCACCGGTTACTTTGCTCCCACCGCGCGCTATGGCACGCCGCAGGATTTCATGTACCTGGTGGACTACCTCCACCAGCACAACATCGGCGTCATCCTGGACTGGGTTCCCTCGCACTTTCCCTCCGATGCCCATGGCCTCGCCTACTTCGACGGCACTCATCTTTTCGAGCATTCCGACTCCCGGCAAGGTTTTCATCCCGACTGGAAGACTCAGATCTTCAACTACGGCCGCAGCGAGGTCCGCAGCTTCCTGATGTCGAGCGCCATGTTCTGGCTCGACCGTTACCACATCGACGGCTTGCGCGTGGACGCGGTCGCCTCCATGCTCTACCTCGACTACTCCCGTAAACAAGGAGAATGGATTCCCAACCAGTTCGGCGGGCGCGAGAACCTGGAAGCGATCGATTTCCTGCGCCGTTTCAACCTCGAATCCTACAAAGAGCATCCCGAGATTCAGACCATCGCGGAAGAATCCACTTCCTATCCCATGGTGTCCCGGCCCGTGCATCTCGGCGGCCTGGGCTTCGGCATGAAGTGGGACATGGGCTGGATGCACGACACGCTGAAATATTTCCAGCACGATCCCATCCACCGCCAATACCATCACAACTCGTTGACCTTCCGCATGCTGTATTCCTTTCACGAAAACTTCGTACTCCCCTTGAGCCATGACGAGGTGGTGCACGGCAAGGGGTCCTTGCTCGGCAAAATGCCCGGCGACGATTGGCAGAAATTCGCCAACCTCCGCCTGCTCTTCGCCTACATGTACGCCCAGCCCGGCAAGAAACTCCTGTTCATGGGCGGAGAGTTTGGCCAGTATCGCGAGTGGTCGCATGACCGCAGCCTCGACTGGCACCTCCTCGAGGGCCCTCTCCATCGCGGACTGCAAGCCTGGATGGAGCAACTGAACCGCGCCTATCGCAGCGAGCCGGCCCTGCACTGGTTCGACAACGATCCCCAGGGCTTCGAGTGGGTAGACTGCAACGACGCTCCCGCCAGCGTGATTTCTCTGCTGCGCAAAGGCAAATCCGCCGAAGATGCCGTGCTCGTGGCTTGCAACTTCACGCCCGTGCCCCGGCTGGGCTACAGGGTGGGAGTTCCTTCCGGCGGCTACTGGAAAGAAGTCTTGAATAGCGACGCCCGCGAGTTCGGCGGCAGCGGCAGCGGCAACATGGGCGGCGCCGAAGCCCTGCCCGAAGGCGCCCACGGCAGACCATATTCCCTGCGCCTGACCCTGCCGCCGCTCGGAGCGCTGTTCTTGAAGAAGGTGTAGCGTCACGTGGTTTATGTCACAACCGTCAAAGCGGTGGTCTGCGGGATCTCCGGTGTTCGCGCGCTGGAGAAGATTCCTGACGGCGTTGCTCGTGCTCACGGCGTCGACAGCTTGGGCTCGAACCGGTGGCCCTGCCACACCCCCGCCGACGGTTTCCTTCTGTGACCTCCTCGCCAACCCGCAGGCGTTTGACGGTCAGTGGATTCAGGTTCAAGCACGCATTTCCCTTGCGTTCGAAGACTTCTCCCTGCATGAGCCCGGTTGCGACAAACCCCTTACCCGTTCCATTTGGCTTGAGTATGGGGGAGACGAGGAAACCCCCACGACCTACTGTTGCGGAGATCACCGGCGCCCGAAGGGCAAGGACATCGTCGTTCGCGGGCAGCCGATTCCTCTCATTCGAGACGCCCACATGCAGGACTTCATCGCCAAGGTGCAGGCCCGCCGGAGGCATCAGGTCAACGGTCAGCCCTGTGGCGGCTCCCTCTGCAACTTCTACAACGTGTCGACGACCTTGGTCGGCCTGTTTCTGGCAGCGCAAGATAATCCAAGAAATCCGCGGGGTGGCTATGGCCATCTTGGCTGCTGTCACTTACTTGTGATTCACCGGGTATCCGATGTCATCGCCGAGCGTACGCCGGTCCCCGCCGACGATGTGAGCTTCACTTGCCTCACCCAGACCTGGCAGGCCGAATTCCCGGCGTCTGCGAGCACCAACCTGCTCGACCCCCAGGTGGCCAACAAGAAATTCCTCGCCCAACAAATGCGGCAGCACGGCGACGCCGATCTGGTCGAAACGATGCGAAACACATTTTCAAGTTACGCAGGTTTAACGGGAACGCTGGTGTGGACCTCGCCGGATCTACAGACAATCTATTCAGCCACTTTTCCTCAGAGCAGTTCCAACAAGAAGAAACGTCCGGCTACTCCACGGCCTACGACTGTAACCGTGGATCGAGAGCACTGCGTGCCTCTGCCTGAAAACCACAACCGCCCCTGAGAGCTGACACCTGAGAGCCGAAAGCTGGGTCTACGGTTTCCACACCCCTACATACGCCAGCAGTTCGTCCAGTTTTGCTTCCTTGAGAATCTCGCCCACGGCGGCGTGGTCAATATGCGGAGCGATCGGCTTGTCGCTCTGCGCGATGGCGTACGCGGTCACCGCCACCAGCGCCGTTCCCGCTTTGAAATCCAGCGTATCCACTTTGTCGATCGTGTCGCTCGACTTGTGATGGATCTCGAAGTACTTCGACATGTCCACCCACAGGTCGAGCGCGGGGACCCCTTGCAGCAGGAACGGCCCATGATCCGTGTCGTACGTCGTCTCCATCGAAAGCTCGCCGCCGCTCAGGTCTTTCAACAGCGCGTCACTCCAGGGCTGCATCGCATCTTTCAGGTCTTTCCGTCCTTCGACCTTCCACCCCTTTGGATGCCCCGCCCCGTTGTCGGTATTCAGCACGGCCACGCATTTACTGAGTTCCTCTTTGTGCGCCAGCGTGTAGGCATAAGAACCGAGCAGGCCCTGCTCTTCGCCTCCCCAGAGGGCAAACCGCACACTCCGCCGTGGCGCCTTGCCCAGCGTCATCATGGCACGCGCCACTTCAAGTACGGAGGCCGTGCCCGCGCCGTTGTCCTGCGCGCCCGTGCCGAAATCCCACGAGTCCAGGTGCGCCCCGATCAGAATCCATTCCTCAGGCCGCTCACTGCCGCGAATCTCCGCCACCACGTTGTTGACCTGGGTCTCGCCGGCAGTCTTGTTGTCCAGCACAATCTGGATCGTGACCGGTCCCTGCTCCAGCAGTCGCTGGATCAACTTTCCGTCTTCCATGCCGATCTCCGCCCCCGGCAGCGGAAGCATCTTCGCGCCCCACAACATGTCATGTGCATTCAGCACGTTGTTCTTCTCGCGGTCCGTCATGACCGCCGCCAGCACGCCCGCTTTCTGAAACACCGGCCAGGCCGCGTCCAGCTTGGGCAGCGCCTTCGTCCATCCCTCCGCAAAAATCTTGCTCGAATCGAGCACGACGATCTTTCCCCGAAACGGCTCCGTGTCCTTCAGCTTCTCCGCGGATACATCCGAGACCACCACCACCGCGCCCTGAACGCCTCCCGCCGGAGTCGAGGGTGACCAACCCAGCGATGCCACGTTCAACGGTCTGGGTAGCGGAGACACCAACGCTCCGCTCGCCGATCCTCGCTGCCACCCCGCCGGAATCGTAAACGGCTCCAGTCGCACGTTCTGGATTCCATAGTTGCGAAACTTCGCTGCCGCCCACTCGGCAGAACGTTGATACGCCGGCGCCCCGGTAAGGCGTCCGCCGAACGTGTCCGTGAGCTCGCGCAAGGTTGCCATCGAAGGCCCGGTGTAAACCGAAGCGGCCAGCCGGTCCGTAACCGGCTTCATTTCGGAAGGCTGCTGCGCCCAGACCACCGCAGCAATCGAACACCACAACAGCAAAACCACGCGACGCAGAATCATCTTTCCTCCGGCCAGAAATCGGCGAATTCCAACTGTGAAGCGAACCCGGCATTGTCCAACGAACCCGCCCTCGAACGCAACGCTTCCCATAGCAGCTCAGCGGTTAGAGGTCAGATTGCAGAGGTGGGTGGAGCTGGGTTACTTCTACAATCTGACTTCTGCCTTCTGACTTCTGCTAGACTCGCAATGAGTCAACCACACCGCGGATGCGCATCCTCACCCGGTACATCCTGGGCGAAGTCGTCTCCCACGCCCTGATCGGCGCGGCGGTTTTTACCTTCGTTCTTTTCACGCGCGACCTCGGACGCATCCTCGAACTCGTCGTCCGCAACAGCGCCCCATTCCCCAGCGTTGCTCAAGTTTTTCTCTTCACCGTCCCCGTCGCTCTCACCTACACAATTCCGATGGGTGTGCTCGTCGGAATCCTGATCGGCCTGAGCCGTCTCGCCGCCGACAGCGAAATCACCGCCATGCGGGCCAGTGGCATCGGCGTCTGGACGTTCCTCCGCATCATCCTGATCTTCGTCGTTGGCGCCTGGCTGCTGGCTCTGGGCAACAGCGTGTACCTGGCGCCGCGCTCCCTGGCTGCTCTTGGAGATCTGCAGAACAAACTGAAATCTTCGCAAGCCTCATTTGAGGTCCAGCCCCGCGTCTTCTATGAAGGCTTCCCCAAGGTTGTCCTCTACGTGCAGGACGTGACGGCCGCCTCGGGCGCGGCGATCTGGAAAGGCGTGTTTCTGGCCGATCTCAGCCAGCCCTCGGCGCCGCGCATCACTCTGGCCCGTGAGGGCATCCTGGCCAGCCAGAGCCCGGACACTCTCGACTTGCATCTCGTCGACGGATCCACCCACGAGACCGATCCCAAGAATCCGGACCAGTACCAGATCTCCACCTTCGACACTACCGACATCCCGATTCAGATTCCGGCTACGCAGAACAATCAGGAACACGAGCCAGCTTCACTCGGAGAAATGACGGTCGCCGCACTGGTCGACAAATCCCGCAGCTCCGACGCTACGGCACGCCGATGGGCGCTGATCGAATACCATCGCCGCCTTGCCCTGCCGACCGCCTGCATCGTCCTTGCCCTGGTCGGAATTCCCCTCGGCCTCTCGTCGAAGCGCGGCGGAAAATCAACCGGCTTCGTGCTCACGATCCTGCTGGTCTTCCTCTACTATTTGATTTCGCTGCTTGGGGTTTCCCTGGCGCGCCAGGGACGCGTTTCACCCGGACTCGGCGTTTGGATGGCCGATTTCGCGTTTCTCATCGGCGGCGTCTTTCTTCTGTGGCAATCCGAGCGCCGCCCGATGGACATCTCCTCACTCCGCTCCTGGCTTAAGTCCCGCGCCCAGAAACCGCTCCCCGCGAACGGCGGACCCGCTCTCGCCATCCGCCGCGAGAGCACCGCCGACCGCCTCTCCCGCCGCTGGCGCTTGTTCAACCTTCACTTCCCGACTATCCTCGACGATTACGTCCTGCGCGATTTCACGCTCTACCTGGCGATGATCATCGCTGCCTTTCTGATGTTGCTGCTGGTCTTCACTCTGTTCGAATTATTGGGAGACATCCTGCGCAACCAGGTTTCGCCGCTGACCGTGGGCGAGTATCTGCTGAATGTCGCGCCATATTTTCTCTACAACACCACACCGCTCTGCATGCTGCTGGCGGTGCTGGTCACGTTCGGCCTTTTGCAGCGCTCCAACGAAATCACCGCCATCAAGGCCACCGGCATCAGCCTCTACCGCATCATTGTGCCAGTGCTGGTTGCCGCTACCCTGGTCGCCGGAGTTCTGTTCCTCTCCGACCAGCTCTATCTGCCCTATACCAACAAGCGCCAGGACGCTCTCCGCAACCGTATCAAGGGCAGACCGGCGCAAACTTATTTGCGTCCCGACCGCAAGTGGATCTTTGGCCAGAACTCAACCATCTACTACTACCAGTTCTTCGATCCCGACCGCGATGTGTTCGGCAGCCTCTCCGTCTTCCAGTTCGATCCCCACACTTTCCAGATCACCCACCGCGTCACCGCCGAACGAGCTCACTGGTCGGAGAGCATGACCCGCTGGCTCTACGAGCAAGGCTGGGAGCGGAACCTCAACGGCTCCGCCATTCAGAACTACCGCCAGTTCGACGTCGCCACCTTCCCGGAATTTGCCGAGGCGCCGGCCTATTTCAAGAAAGAAATCAAGCAGTCGTCAGAAATGAGCTACGAGGAGTTACGCCGTTACATCCACGATCTGGAGCAGAGCGGCTTCGACGTGGTGCGCCTGCGCGTGCAGCTGCAGAAGAAGATTGCCTATCCCCTGATCACACTGGTGATGGCCGTCCTCGCCATCCCGTTTGCCCTCTCCGCCGGCAAGCGCGGCGCCGTAGCGGGGGTTGCGACCGCAGTAGGAATCGGCGTGGTCTATTGGACGGTTTCCGGCCTGTTCGAAGCCATGGGCAACCTGAGCCAGCTCCCACCCGCCGTCGCCGCCTGGTCTCCCGACCTGGTCTTCGCCTTCATCGGAGGCTATTTGATCCTCCGCATTCCCACCTGAGCACGCAGCGCCCGTTGAAGGAATTCCTACGTGTTGTCATCCCGAGCGAAGCGAGGGATCTGCAGTTGGCCGCGACCGCCCCGACCCTATTTCGCCACCAACCCCGCCGGTTGCGCCGAACTGGTCACATTGATCGCCGTACTCAATGCCCCGTTCGTCGTGCTCACGTTGAAGCCCGAGACGTTGCTCGACGCATTGTTGGAAACGAAGAGAAACTTCCCGCTCGAATGCATCGTCACCGCAACCGGACTTGCGCCCGTCGAGGCCGCCGCGGGATTGAGTGCGCTCAGTACTCCAGTAGTCGGGTTAATGCGAAACCCGGAGACCGTGCTTGAACCATGGTTCACAACATAGAGGAAATTGTTCGTCGGATCGGCCGTCATCGCCACCGGATCCAGCCCCACCGAAACCGGCGACCCCACCGCGAGCAGCGTGTTGTTGTTGGCAGTTACATCCTGCGCCGTACACGTCGCATTCAATTCCGTACACGCCTGGTACACGTTCACGTTGTTCGTCGTCACATTGGTGACATAAACAAACAGCCCCCCGGTCCCTCCGACGGGCGTCGTCTTGACCGCCAGAACAGAACTCGGATTCGATGCCGTGGTATAGGGCGAATTTGTTTGCTCCGTCGCCAATCCGGAACCGTCCACGTTGAATGCACTGACCGTGTTGTCGCTGATACCCGAAAGATCCTGATTGCTGGCTATGTAGAGTAGTGTCCCGTTCGGCCCGGCCGCTGGAAATACCGATGTCGGAACGCGGTTCAGTGCAATCGGATCCCCCGCCGCCGTCAGGCTTGTTGAGCCGGACTGAATGGCAAACACCGAAAGTGCCGGACACTCCGTGTTCGGCTCCGGGTGGGGACATGGTGCCACCCCAGGCAGCGGAATCGACCCCTGGCTCACCACGAACAGGAATGCCCCAGCCGCGTCGCGCGCCATCGCCACGGAATGTTGCACCGGAAGCGCTGTGCTCGTAGGCGAACTCAAACTCCCGTCGCTGTTGGTGGTGTACGCCGTAATGCTGTTGGAGCCGGTGTTTAACACGAACGCGACCTTCCCGCTCGGGTCCAGAAGGATGCTCGACGGCGTCGTATCGGACGCCGCGTTCGTATTGATCTGTGACAGTTTTCCGTTGTCCAGATTGATCGCATACGAACCGACATTGTTGGCGCCCTGGCTGAGCACGTACAACACGCCCGCCGGCCGGGACGACGAAGTACCACAATTGATCAGAAACAAGCTCAGGCCAAGAAAGGCCAACAATGCAAAGAGTCCAGGTATTTTCTTCGACATCTGTTCTCCCAGCCGCTTCCCGTCCGCAGGCGTTCGCCCGCCTGCCATCACGGAGACCGAAGCACTTGGCTGAAATATATTTGTGTATCAGGAATGGGCGGGAAGAGCAAACGCCGGGGACGCTGGAATCCGGATTTCGACCTCTAAACCACCCTCCGGACGGTTGGATGCGCGTACCCGGCCTCCGTGCAGCCGCACTGCCCGGTCGGCGATGGATAATCCCAGCCCCGCCCCGCCGGTCTGCCGGTTGCGGGCGTCGTCAATGCGGTAGAAAGGCTGGAAAATCCGCTCCAGGTCCTCGTCGGGAACTCCCGGACCGGAGTCGAGCACACGAACCGCGATTTCTTCGCCCTGATCGCCAATCCGGCGCTCCAGCCGGATTTCCACCGTAGTGTCGGCGGCGGTATATCGGACGGCATTGCGGACCACGTTCTCAATCGCGCTGCGCAGCAGGTTGGGATCGGCTTCGACCGGGTATTCGTCGGTCGGCTCGGCGGACACCCGGCAGCTGCGGCCGGGAATTTCGTACTCGGCATCGTGTGCCACATTCTCGACTAACTCCCGCAACCAACTGATTCAGCCGGTCGGCCTCGAGCTCGATCCGGTTCAGCGCGCCTTCCGTTTCTGGAGTAGCCCGTTGCCGCGCCAGCCCGAGCGCAACGCTGAGTCTTGCCAAAGGAGAACGCAGCTCGTGCGAAACATCTTTCAGCAGCCGCGACTGCGCGTCCATCAGAGCTTCAATGCGCTCTGCCATCCGGTCGAAATCGCGCATCAGTTGCGCCAGTTCGTCACGCCGACCCGTCATCGGCTCGCCCGTCCGGGCGCTCAGATCTCCCGCAGCCAGGCGCTGCGTTGCCTGCCGCAATCGCGTCACCGGGCTCGTCAAGGACCAAGCCAGCAGATAGCACACCAGGCCCGACGAAACTACCGCGATCGTAATTCCCAGTCCCGGTATCCCATGCGGCCCAAAAAACACCCTCGGGCCGGGCGGCAGCTCGATCACCAGCGTATAAAGCTGTCCCTCAAAAGTCGCGCTTTGCCGCCAGAACCGCTCCGGCAGCATGCGGTCGATCCAGCTATGATGCCGCGCCTGGCCGGTGCGAAACATGTCCTCGATCCACGGCGGCGCCAGCCGTCCCGAGATTTCCCGCCCCGACTGCTCAAAAACGTAGGCGTGTACATGTTGCGAATGCTGCAAGTCTTCCAGGTACCCACCGGCGGCATGTTCTCCGCCACTCCGGTAGGCGTTGACCGCCTCCGCTAGCGCGCGCGCTCCCATGTTCTCAACGCCCGGCTCCCGTGGCGGTCGCAAGGCAAGCGTCACCAGGATGGCCAGCACCAGAAACAGCGCCTGCGCCCCCCAAAACGACAGAAAAATCTTCAGAAAAAGGCTTTTCATCTCCTCGCCTTGGCTCCCGGCCGCGCGAACATATATCCCACGCCTCGAATCGTCTTGATGTGGTCCCCGCTCTCCTCCGAGTCTCCCAGCTTCCTCCGCACCTTGCTGACGTGCATATCAATGCTGCGATCGAACGGCATGAACTTCCGGCTCAGCACTGCGTTGACCAGCCGCTCCCGCGTCACCACTCGTCCCGCCTCGCGTAGCAACACTTCCAGCAGGTTGAACTCGACCGACGTCAATTCCACCGGCTGGCCCGCCCGCGACACACTCCGCGTCGCCGGATCCAGTTCCACATCGCCTACGCTCAGAATCTCCGGCGCCGTATCCGCCGCCTTGCTCGGCTTCGCCCGCCGCAGAATCGCCCGGATTCGCGCCACCAGCTCCCGCGGATTGAAGGGCTTGGGCAGATAATCGTCCGCCCCAATCTCCAGCCCTACGATTCGGTCCACATCTTCTCCGCGCGCCGTCAGCAGCAGCACCGGAATCTTCGAAACGCTGCGCAGCCGCCGCAGCACCTCAAATCCGTTGATCCCCGGCAGCATCACATCCAGCACCACCAGCGCGTACTCGCCCGAGAGCCCGCGCTGCAAGCCCTGTTCCCCGTCGTGCACCGCTTGCGACGTGAAACCCTCCGAGGTCAGGTACTCCTGCACCAGCCCGCACAGTTCGATATCGTCATCCACCACCAATACGCAGTCCATTTTCCTACTCATCATTTAACACCGTGTTTTCCGGCCGCTCGGTAAAGATTTGTGATTGCATGCGTGGGCCCCGGAGTTGGTTTGCTCGCAACTCGTAGCCCGAAGTTCGAAGCTCTCTTTACAAAACTTTACCGCGCTTGACCGACTCTTTACCGCATCATTCACTGAGACGTGTTTCCATGAGCGTGAGATGTTCGGGCTGCCTCCCGGACTCAGGAGGAACTATGAAAGCAAGACGCATCCGCATTCTCGCAGTAACCGCCGCGGTCGTGCTGGCCGTAGCAGCCGCCCTGGCGCAAGGCATGCATCCCGGTGGCGGACCCATGGGTGGCGACTTTCCCTTCGGCGGCCACATGCTGGGCTACTTCTCCGACGTCCTCGATCTGACCCAGGCGCAGCAGGACCAGGTCAAGGCCATCCTGGAAAAAGAGAAGCCTACCATCCACCCGCTCATGCAACAGCTGATGCAGTTCCATCAGGACATGAGCAAGCTCGAAGATAGCGGCACGTTCGATGAAGCCAAGGTGCGCGCCCTCGCCGCCCAGAATACCCAAACCATGACCGAGCTGATCGTCCAAAAGGCCCGCATCCAGGCGGAACTGATGCAAGTCCTGACCGCCGACCAGAAAACAAAATTGCAGCAGCTCCGGGCCAAGCACGAAGCGCGCATGAAAGAGCACATGCAGAATCACCCCCCGGACCCGACTTCGGACTAGTTGTACCTAAGTCTCTCTCCAACCCCGGGCTGAGGCGGAAACCCAAGCTCCGTCCTCGCCCGGCCTTTTTTGAGATGAGCTTCAGGCCATGAACTGCGGGCTTCGAGCTCCTGGCCTTAACTCGCGGCTCGTGGCTCGTAGCTCGAATCCGCACCGCTGCCTACCTTTGTCCTGCGCCCGTCCCTCCGAAAATCCGCACCCCGCGCTGCTACAATCGCATCTACAACACTTCATGGTGCCGAAGAGCCTACGCCCGCTCGTTCCCTACCTGAAGCGCTACCGGCGCGGCCTTCTGCTGGGCGGACTCTGCGTCCTGCTGACCAACGGTATTTCCGTCCAGTTTCCGCGCGTGGTCCAGCATGCAGTTGACGACCTCCGCCAGGCCGTCACCAGCCACAAGCTAGCCACTTACGCTCTGCTTGTAGTCGCCGTATTCGTGGCCAAGGGCATCTTCCAGTTCCTGACCCGCCGGGTCGTCATCGGCATTTCCCGCGACATCGAATTCGACCTGCGCAACGACCTCTTCGCCCACCTCGAGCGCCTGTCGTACTCCTATTACCAACGCAACCGCACCGGCGACATCATGGCCAAGGCCACCAACGACCTCAACGCTGTGCGCATGCTGTTGGGCCCGGCGATCATGTACTCGGCCAACACCATCGTCTTCACCGCGCTCGCTCTGTATTACATGCTGAGGATCAGCCCCACGCTGACGATGTACGCCTTCCTGCCCTTGCCCGTCGCCAGCATCGTCATCCAGTATTTCGGCCGCCAGATTCACGAGCGCTTCGAGCGCATCCAGGCCATGTTTTCCGACATTTCCGCCCGCGCCCAGGAGAACTTCTCCGGCGCCCGCGTGATCCGCGCCTACGTGCAGGAAGAAGCCGAGATTGCCTCCTTCGAGACCGCCAACAAGGAATACATCCGCCGCAGCCTGAGGCTGGTCCGCCTCATGGGAATGCTATGGCCGACGCTCGAACTCATGCTCGGCATCGCCGTGGTCATCGTCCTCTGGCTCGGCGGACGCCAGGTGATCCAGGGCAGCATGACGGTCGGCGAGTTTGTCGCCTTCAACACATACATGATGCAGCTCACCTGGCCGGTCATCGCCTTGGGATGGGTCATCAACATCTTCCAGCGCGGCACTGCGTCTCTCGTTCGCATCAACGAGATCTTTACCGAGAAGCCCGAGATCGCCGACGACCCGGCGTTGGTGTGTGGAGCCGGGTCTCTGACCCGGCCAAAGGGCGGCTCGGAACTCGCGTTTGAAGAATCCCGCACCGAACTCCGCGGCGAAATCGAGTTCTGCAATCTCAACTTCGCCTACAACGGCGTGCCCGTTCTGAACGAAGTCAACCTGCGGATCCCGGCAGGTTCGAGTCTGGCCATTGTCGGCCCGACCGGCTGCGGCAAGACCACCCTGGTCAGCCTGATCCCACGCATCTACGACGCCGAACCCGGTGCCGTCCTCATCGATGGCCGCCTCATCCGCGAATACCCGCTCGAAACCCTGCGCCGCAACATCGGCTTCGTCCCGCAGGAAACATTCCTGTTCAGCGACACCATCCGCGAGAACGTCGCCTTCGGCAAAGACGAAGTCAGCCTCGAAGACATCAAAGCCGCCGCCGAAGCCGCCAACATCGCCCAGGACATCGAGAGCTTCCCCGAAAGCTTTAGCACCACGGTTGGCGAACGCGGCATTACCCTCTCTGGAGGCCAGAAGCAGCGCACCGCCATCGCGCGCGCTCTTCTGCGCAGCCCGCGCATCCTCGTCCTCGACGACGCTCTCTCCAGCGTGGACACCCACACTGAGGACAAGATCCTGAACCACCTGCGCGAGATCATGCACGGACGCACCACCATCTTCATCTCGCACCGCGTTTCCACCGTCCGCAACGCCGACCGCATCGCCGTCCTCTACCAGGGACGCATCGTCGAACTCGGCACCCACGACGAACTCATCGCCCTCAACGGCTACTACACCGACCTCTACAACAAGCAGTTGCTGGAAGAAGAGTTGGCGGAAGTGTAGGGCTGGGCTCTGCGGTCCGTGAAGCAGCAGTTCCCTGTTCTCAGTCTCAGAAGAGGATTCGGGCGGCTATCAAAACAGCCGCGATCAAGTGTTTTACTTCTGCAATCTGACTTCTGCAATGGCATCTGGGAACCGTCCGGAGCGCAGCGGAGGAAGGATGCCGCTAGCGGAGAAAGGGGTGCGGGGAAAGGGGCGGCAGCCCTTGTCCCCGCCTCAACGCTGAAGCGGCCGGAGCGCGCAGCCCTCTGAATCGCACCCGCCAAAAACGCATCGGACGGTGCATCCCCGCACGCCGACTGAAACCGTTGCCTGGGTCCCCTTGCCTGTATATACCTTGACGCGCATATGCTCTATGGAGTATACAAAGAGAGTGGAATCTGTCTTCGAAATCATTGTGGAGCCGAACCGCCGCGCGATATTGAGCCTCCTGGTCTCGTCACAACGGTCGGTTGGAGAGATCGAGCGTCAACTTCGTATGCCGCAGCCGACCGTGTCAAAGCACCTGCGAGTGCTGCGCGAGGCCGGTTTCGTAGAATCCACGGTGGATGCACAGCGCCGTCTCTACCGGCTGAAACCTGAACCACTTCAGGAGCTGGATGCCTGGCTGGCTCCGTTCCGCCGGTTCTGGTCCGCTCACGTAGATGCTCTCGAACGCCACCTCGACCGCATGGATCAATCGGCACTAACGAAAAGGAAGACAAGGAGAAGATAGATGACTGATCGTGAGCAGTACGCACCGGGCCCGGCCAGCGGGGCGCAGGTACGAAAGGACGGAGAGAAGTGGACGCTCATTCTCGTCCGAGAACTGCGCCACTCGCCGGAAAAAGTCTGGCAGGCGCTTACCGACCCGGCGCATCTGCGCGAGTGGGCGCCCTTCGACGTCGATGGGAGCCTGGGTACGGTTGGAACGGTGAATCTCACCTGGGTGGGAACGCCCACGCCACTGGAAACAAAAGTGACGCGAGCCGATGCTCCCAGGGTGCTTGAGTACAACGATATCCGGTGGGAACTCGAAGCCTTTGGTGGCGGCACGCGCCTGACGCTGTGGC
Source organism: Terriglobales bacterium (assembly GCA_016201265.1). Classification (GTDB taxonomy): domain Bacteria; phylum Acidobacteriota; class Terriglobia; order Terriglobales; family Acidobacteriaceae; genus Acidiflorens. The sequence continues at coordinate 19,754 of JACQDD010000111.1, forward strand.
ACAACATCGATCGCCGCTTCATCTCGTGGGGCGCCGCGGGCTGGCACATCTGCTTCGACGTCCTTGAGCGGCTCCTCGCGGGTGAGCCGATTGGCCGCATCGTCGGCCCCGAGGCCATGAAGTTCGCCGGCTGGCAGCGGCTGAACGCGGAGTACACCAAGCAGTTCGGTATTGAAACGCCCAACTGGCCGCCTCAGGCGGCTCAAAAGTCATGAATCGAGGGAGATCGCACCAATCATGAAAGATGCCACCAAACGTTCGATTTTTCGCTGGATTCACATCGTCTTCAGCATTCCGATACTCGGCTATATCTATAGTCCGTTTGAAAAACTTCCGGACTATGCCCCCGCAACTCGGTTTGTCTTCCTTCCTGGAATGGTCCTTACGGGATTGTGGATGTGGAAAGGCCATGTCCTTCGACGACTTATTTGGAAGAGATCGGCCTAGCTCCTTTGATGGCTGCCCCACCCTCGCGTTCTTTGCAAGGGTGGGATTCGTCACAAATGGGCAGGAGTTACGTCACAGCCTTCAGCCCCTCCGTCAACGTAGAGTCTCTGCATGCCCGCCCGTCTTCGCCGCGCCTACGGCACCGGATATCTTCACTTCATCACCTTCAGTTGTTACAAGCGGCGTCCGCTGCTAGGCGCGCCGCAGTGTCGCGACCTCTTTCTGCGCATCCTCGAAGAAACACGTATCCGCTACGGAATTGTCGTCGTCGGATATGTGATCATGCCCGAGCATGTGCATCTTCTCTTGTCCGAGCCGGAAGAATCCAACCATTCTGTCGTCCTGCAGGTACTCAAGCAGCGCTTCGCCCGCGAACTGCTGGAGAGGCTCCGAAAGAAACAGACCCGCCCTGACGGAAGTCTGTGGAACACCGTGCTGGAGCGGGGCCATGTCTGGCAGCGGCGCTTCTATGATTTTGTCGTGTGGAACCGGCACAAGCGCGCCGAGAAACTGCGCTATATGCACGAGAATCCGGTGCGCCGCGGATTGGTGGCCTCGCCAGAACAATGGCGCTGGAGCAGTTACTGCGCGTACGCTTATGAAGAGAACGGGCCGGTGCTGGTCAACGAACAACAGCCGGTTCGATTGAAATGGAGGGATGTGCCGGTGGCGTGATGGCATTGCTGAACTCCCACCCTTGCCAAGAACGCAAGGGTGGGGCAGCCTCAAAGAGGTAGTGAGGAACGAAGAGGGTGGGCCAGCCCGCCACCCGGCCGCTCCACAGGACGTTGTCGGCGATGAACAGGCCTCCGGGCCGAAGGTGCGGAAGGGCCATGCGGAATACGCGTGGGTAGTCGGTCTTGTCCACGTCGCAGAAGACGATGTCGTAGGGCTCCTTTTCTTCGGAGAGCAGTTCCAGAGCGTCGCCGACCCGCACCGTGATGCGCTCGCCGACGCCGGCGCGTTCGAAGTAGCGGCGGGCCCGGTCGGCTTTCTTGGGATCGCCATCGGTGTAAACGACGCGCCCGCCGTCGCCCACGGCGCGCGCCCACCAGATCGTCGAGTAGCCGATCGCCGAGCCCATCTCGAAAACTTTCTTGGCGCCGCCGATTGTCGCCAGCTGATAGAGCACGCGGGCTACCGCCGGACCGATGATTGGAATCCGGTTCTTCGCCGCCTCGGCTTCCATCTCGGCCAGGACTTCATCGCGCGGCGGCAGGAGCGAGTAAAGGTAGTCTTCGACCCCCTCGACGGTAATCCCGCCCATGCGCCAGTAAGCGTTTGCATTCTTGTCGGGCATGATTTTCCTTTAGATAGAGATTCACCACGGAGGCACAGAGACGCAGAAAAAATCGAGGCGACACGCAGAAACGTGCCGCCTCACGAAGCGAATTTCTTGCAGGATTACCCTACCCGGCAGCCGCGATCAAGGAGCCGTATAGTCCAAGATTCGAACCTGGCCCTGCCAGGCTGCGCGGTCGGCGGCGGCGTTATACCGGCCGCCCTCGTTGTAGAACAAGCCCCACCACCACCACGCGCCCGCGCCATGAACGCGGCTGCCCGCAGCCAGGCTTTCCTGGAGCGCAGCCGCGCCGCTGCTCATGTTCTCCACCAAAGGGTTGTGCCACGGGTTCTGACGGTAGGAAGCGAGGATCGGAACAATGAGCGTAGACCGCGGCACCGCGGCCGAGATCTGCGCCAGACCGTCTTCGATCCACAGTTTGTACTCCGCAACCGAGGTGAACGTGCTGTCGTAGAACGTCGGATTTAACTGATTGACGCGGCTGGCGACGCTCGCCCAATAGCTCGGGCTCCATTGCTCCACAAAAGTCGGTGTGACGATCGAGACCCGCCCCGTGAAGCCGACCGACGCGTACATCGTATTCAACTCGTCGAGTAGGCGGAGGAAACTGGCGGTGTTTGGGTAGGGCTCGAAATCGAGGTTGACGCCTTGCATGTGATTGTCGGCGACGAGAACCTTCACCGCGGCAACGATATTGGCCCTTATCGACGCCTTGTCCAGGCTGGCCATCTTACTCACGCGGCCGTTGATCACCGCGGTGATCTCGAACGCTACGCCGTGTTGTGCCTGGTAAAGTGCGGCTCGCTGAATCCAGCGGTCCATCATGGCGATGTGCGTGGCGGTCAACCGCATGGTGCCGTTGTGACGGAGACCCGGCAGTTCGAACAGAAGCTGACCGAACCCGTAATCGGCAAAGTTAGCCAGGTAACCGTCGACCTGAGCCTCGGTTTTCATTGTGCCCACGAAGCCGGCTGGCACATAGACCGGGGCTTTCGCGGGGGCTAACGTGGCGTGAGCAGAGACTGGCCAGATGCCGGCCACAAGCGCGGCCGCCAGCCCAGCAACAAGCATCGAACGACGTAGGAATGTCATGCGGAATTCTATCAGTTAGCCGTGCAGGCCCGCAAGCCAACATAGGGAGTCCGCATGGGAGTCCGCTCTCCGAAAAACCGCACCCCGCGCTGCTACAATCGCATCTACAACAGTTCATGGTTCCAAAGAGCTTACGCCCGCTCGTTCCCTACCTGAAGCGCTACCGGCGCGACCTGCTGCTGGGGGGACTCTGCGTCCTTTTGACGAACGGCATTTCCGTCCAGTTTCCGCGTGTGGTGCAGCACGCGGTTGACGACCTTCACCAGGCCGTGACCAGCCACAAACTCGCCACTTACGCCTTACTTATCATCGGAGTCTTCGCCGCCAAGGGCATCTTTCAGTTTCTGACGCGGTGGGTCGTGATCGGCATTTCCCGCGACATTGAGTTCGATCTCCGCAACGATCTGTTCGCGCATCTGGAACGCCTGTCCTACTCCTACTACCAGCGCAACCGCACCGGCGACATCATGGCCAAGGCCACCAACGACCTGAATGCGGTGCGCATGTTGCTGGGTCCGGCGATCATGTATTCCGCCAACACCATCGTCTTTACGGCGCTGGCGCTGTACTACATGCTCAAGATGAGCCCGATGCTGACGCTTTACGCTTTCTTGCCGCTCCCCGTCGCCAGCATCGTGATCCAGTACTTCGGCCGCCGGATTCACGAGCGCTTCGAGCGTATCCAGGCCATGTTCTCCGACATCTCGGCGCGCGCCCAGGAAAATTTCTCCGGGCGGGTGGGCCCCATCAGCTACGGGAGAATTTTGCCCACGCGTTCTCGTTGAAACGTCGACACACACCATCACTGGGGGTGCGCCACTTCTCGCGCTTTTCGAGAAGTGGCCTCCCGAACAGGGAGCTGGCCCACCCTTGGAGACCGAGGCTG
>JACQDD010000121.1 GCA_016201265.1 Terriglobales bacterium
CAAGCAACCGGCGCGCTGGCTGCCACCGGGATATCCCGACTACCAAAACCTCCTGGCAACCGCGGTCGAGAACGCGCTGAAACAACCAGGCGTTCCCGCGGACGTGAGCCAATGGAAGTGGGGAAAAATCTATACCGTGGAAATTGAACACCCCGTCCTGAGCCATCTGCCGCTGATCGGAAAATTGACCGGTCCTGGCCTGCATCCGCTGAGTGGCAGCTCTTACACGGTGAAGGCTGTGGGCCGCGAATTTGGACCCTCAGAGCGGCTGACGTGGAATTTCGCCGACTTCGACAAGAGCACGATGAACCTGGTCACTGGTGAAAGCGGCGTCTTCCTCAGCGACTACTACATGGACCAATGGACAGCGTGGTACGGAGGCTCGACGTTCGCTTTCCCCTTCTCCCCAGACGCCGTGGAGCAGCGCAAAAAGCATGAGATGACGCTGGAGCCAAGGTAAGGTGGCGGGTCGCGGCGGGCAGGTCGCAGCGAAGAGCGCCCACAGCTATCTCTGATTCCTGCCCCCTGCGACCTGCTTCTAAAAATCTACCGTCTTCACATCCACCGCCTGCCCGCTGATGTCGATCTGCTTCGCTTGCAGCTTGTCGGTGCTGGTGTCGTAGATCTGCAATTCTCCGCCCTGGACGAGGTACACCACATTGCGCTTAGCGATGGGTTGGATGCCGGTGACATCTCCGTTGGCGGGAGGAATCACCACGCCCCCAGGCGGGACGTTCCCCACCGCACTGGTCAACGTGTTGTAGATGGAAAGGCAGCCCCGCACCTCGTCGCCTTTGTTGATGGCAACGATTTCAGTGCAGGTGCGGGCTCCGACGAAGAGCTGTCCGTTGGCCCCGAGAGCGATGCGGTTGTGATAGCCGTCGGTGATGACGATATCCGTCGAATTCGTTACGGTCATCGTGGTGAGATCAAAGGCGGTGAGCAATCCGCAGGCGGTCGCCTTGGTGCCCGTACAAAGCGACGGGGCCACGGGCGTGCCTGCAAGATACATCGTGGCGCCATTCACCAAGGCGACGCTGCCCGCCTTCACAGGGACGGGGGTGCCTGGCGTATTCGTTGTGAGGTCGAGCGTCTGCACGCTGGCCTCGACGTCGTTGACCGGGGTCCCGCCACACTCGTGGCCACAATTCACCACGAACGCCGTGTTGTCGTCACTGGTGAAAAAAGCAGCCACGGGGCGGTAGAAGCCGCCCACGAAAGTCACCACAGGATTGCCCGTCCCGATGTTTGACGGCGTGATGACCGCCACCGAATCCGAATTATCGCTGAAAGCCAGCACACGGTTGCCGCTGTGGCCGATGGAAACGTAGCGGACCGCGGGGACGTTCACCCCAGCGGTGATCGCGCCCGTATTCAGATTGATGACCTCCACCACGCCCGGAGACTGGCCAACCACTGGCGCCGTGGGAACCGCAACGTAGGCCCTCAGGCTGTCAGGGGAAATAACGAAGCTTTCGGTAAAGCCGGGCAAAGTAAGGCGCGCCACAGCGCTCTCCCCGGCGTTGCTGATGAAGGTTAAGGCATTGTCCGCGGCGCTGAAAACCAGGGTCTGGACCCGGTTGGGCGTGACCACCATTATGCCGGGCGTGGCGCCCGCCGAAATGGGCGCTACAAACGCGCGCGCGTCCCTCTCCGCGTCAAGAATCTGCACCCCCGCCGTTATGTTCCCGGCGCTAACATCCTGGGACACGAAAGCGCGCGAGGTGATCCTTGGGGGGGTGCTGGTAGACGAATTTCCACAGCTCAGAAACAGCAAACCGGCAGCCAGGGAAAAAGACAGCAGAATCAGGGCTCTTCTCAAACCTGGGACTCCAAGAGCATGCAGGATAATCACTTAGATGCAAGAATTGGATTATAACAAAGCCTGAAGGGTTGTCTCGCGAAGGGGACCGCGATGGGGCGCTCCCGCAGATGCGCAACGCCCGCCGCTTCTTGTATTCTCCAATAGATGGCGGCGAACCTTACCGAACGGCTGGGAAAGTCGCCCGTGCTCTGCGACGGAGCCATGGGGACGCTTCTCTACTCCAAGGGCATCTTCATCAACCGCTGCTACGACGAACTCAACCTGAACCAGCCCGAACTCATCCGCAGCGTTCACCACGAATATCTGCAGGCGGGCGCCGAGATCATTGAGACCAACACCTTCGGCGCCAACAGTTTCCGGCTGGCCCGGCACAGCCTGGCAGACCGCGTCCGCGACCTCAATCTCGCCGGCGCCCGGGTCGCGCGCGAAGCCGCCAAGAGCTTTGATGTCTGGGTGGCCGGGTCGGTCGGCCCGCTGGGCGTTCGCATCGAGCCACTGGGTAAGACATCTTTTGAAGAAGCACGCACGGCGTTTCGCGAGCAGATCCAGGCCCTCGTTGACGGCGGTGTGGACCTGCTCATGCTCGAAACCTTCGGCTATGTGGAGGAACTGCATCAGGCCGTACTTGCCAGCCGGGACGTGAATCTCAAGATCCCGGTCGTTGCCCACGTGACGATTGATGAAGACGGCAACTGCCTTGACGGCTCCGATCCGGAGACTTTCGCAGCTCGGCTCGCGGAATGGAAAGTCGATGTTCTCGGAATCAATTGCAGCGTGGGGCCGGTGGCCATGCTGGAAGCGATCGAACGCGTGCGCGCGGTGACCGACCTTCCGCTGGCCGCGCAACCCAACGCCGGCATGCCGCGTTCGGTGGAAGGACGCAACATCTACCTCTGCTCACCGGAATACATGGCCAGTTACGCCAGAAAGTTCGTGGCGGCGGGTGTCAGCCTGATCGGCGGCTGTTGCGGAACTACGCCCGATCACATTCGCGCCATGAAATCCGCATTGCGGGTCCGGGAGGCCCGGGAGAAGACGGCCGTCTCACGCCCCACGCACGAGCACGCAGCGACTGCGGTGCCGGCTGGCACCCCGCTTGCCGATCGCTCCCGGCTGGGAGGCAAGATCGCGCGCGGCGAATTTGTGACCATGGTCGAGATTGTGCCGCCCAAGGGCATCGACATCCGTAAGGAAGTGGAGGGCGCAAAATTTCTCAAGTCGGTCGGGGTGGACGCGATCAACATCCCGGATAGCCCGCGCGCCTCGGCCCGCATGAGCAACCAGGCTCTGTCGCTGCTGATGCAGCAGGAAGTCGGGATCGAGGCCATTCTGCACTACACCTGTCGCGACCGGAACGTGCTCGGCATCCAGTCGGACTTGCTGGGCGCGGCGGCCACCGGCATCCGCAATCTAATCTGCATCACCGGCGACCCGCCGAAAATGGGGAACTATCCCGACGCCACTGCTGTGTTCGACGTGGACGCGATCGGACTCGTGAATATCGTCCACAACCTCAACCGTGGGCTGGATCTGGGGGGAAACACCATCGGCCAGGGAACCGCTTTCGTGATCGGTGTGGGCGCGAACCCGGGCTTGCCCAACCTGGACGAAGAAATCCGCCGTTTCGAGTACAAGGTGGAAGCGGGTGCGGAATACGTTGTGACCCAGCCCGTCTTCGACCTGAATTTGCTGGAGATCTTCCTGAAGCGCATCGAGCACTGCCGCATCCCGGTGGTCGCCGGCATCTGGCCGCTGGTCAGTGTGCGCAACGCCGAGTTCATGAAGAACGAGCTGCGAGTCTCCGTGCCGGACACAATCCTGCAAAGGATGAGCAGAACCACGACTCCGGAAGCGGCCCGCGAGGAAGGCGTGGCGATTGCCCGCGAGATGCTGGCGGCAGTCCGCGGCCGGGTGCAGGGGGCACAGATCAGCGCGCCCCTGGGCCGATACACCTCGGCGGTGGACGTGCTGGAAGCGCTGGGCTCGACCCGCCCGACGAACGCCTGATTTCTGCCAGCACCCCTGTCCCAAAGATTTACACGGTTCGACAAATTCCCTGGACATCCCGAACCCAAAAGAGCATTAGAATAGAAGCAGGAGTAATTGGCTTGGCGAAGTTTGAAGAATGCCTCGAGCGTCTCGAGAAGATCGTCCAGGAACTGGAGAAAGGGGAGGTTCCGCTGGAGAAGTCGCTGACGCTCTTTGAAGAAGGCATGCAGCTCTCCGCTTCCTGCCGGAAACAACTGGAGGACGCGGAAGGGAAAGTAGAGATTCTGTTAAAACAGAACGGAAAGCTCCAAACCGTACCGTTTGAGCCCCCGGCCGAGAAGGCGTTGCGCAAGTAACGTCGTTCGCGCTCGGAGTATCAACGCCTGTGGTGGCGGATACGCTGTCGCAGCCAAGGCCACCGCGCAAGCGGTGAAGTCAGGGGGATGTATGGAGCCACTGAATGTAGTCCTGTATCAAAATGACGCCAGAACCGCTCAGGCTCTGGCGGCTAGCCTTTCCCAGTACTTTCCTTCCGTTCACCTGGCCCGCACTTGCGAGGAAATCCGTCCCGCCATCGCCCGGCATCGCGCCGAGGTGCTGGTGCTGGACGTGGAAACTTCCTGCCCCGGCGAGGTCAAGCGTTTACATCAGGAGTTCCCCGGTCTTTGTATCGTCTGCACCCACCGGCTGGCAGACGAGGACCTTTGGACCGAGGCGCTCAACCAGGGCGCTGCCGACATGTGCGAGCCCCGGAACACCAACGACGTCGTGCGCTCCGTCATGCGTGAGCGGGCGCACCACGCAGCCGCCTGATCGGGCACTGTGTCTGAAAGGAGGGACGCCTGTGTGCGTCCCTTTTTCTTTTCTGCGCAGGGCGCTTGTTATACTGCGATGCCATGCTGAAACAGGTCCTGGAGCAGGGGCGCGAAGCCGCCGACAGTGCGCTGGAAAAGCTGTTGCCCCCGGCTACCCAGCATCCCACCTCGATTCATCAGGCCATGCGACACAGTGTGTTCGCGGGCGGCAAGCGTCTGCGGCCCGTGCTCTGCATGGAGGCGGGACGCATGGTCGCACAAACTTTGCCCGCCGGCATCGAAGACGTCGGCGCCGCGCTGGAAATGCTCCACACCTATTCCCTGATCCACGACGATCTGCCCGCTCTCGATAACGACGACCTGCGCCGCGGACGTCCCACTTGCCACAAGGCCTTTGGCGAAGCCGTCGCGATCCTGGCGGGCGATGCTCTCCAGACCCAGGCCTACGAAGTGTTAGCCCAGTTACGCTGCCCCGCGGAAGCCCGCGTGGCCATCATCCGCGAACTTGCCCATGCCACCGGCACAGTTGACGGGATGATCGGCGGCCAGGTCGTCGATCTCGAAGCCGAACACAAGAAGCCCGACCTGGCGACACTGGAATACATCCACCGCTCCAAGACCGCGGCGCTCATTACCGCCAGCGTGGTCAGTGGAGGGATGTACGCCGGAGCCAATGCCGAACAAATCGCAAGGCTGCGCGCATTCGGTCAGGGCGTAGGACTGGCGTTCCAGATCGTGGACGACGTGCTCGACCTCACCCAGACTTCCGAGCAACTGGGCAAAACTGCCGGCAAGGATACGGCGGCAGAAAAGACTACCTATCCGTCGTTGTTCGGGATCGACGAGTCGGTGCGCAAGGCGGACGCTTTGGTGGACCAGGCCTGCGCGGAGCTAAACGAATTCGGCTCCCGTGCGTCTACTCTGAAGGATCTCGCTCGTTTTCTCGTCGAGCGCAAGAAGTGAGTGCAGAACGAAGCGGCCCTTGCTCCCCACCCCCCGCAGGCGTACATTGAATCTGCTCTCGCGGTCTCCCACCTTCTTATTCCTCACCCATGATTTGTGCGCAATAGCTGCAGTGTCTGTGCAACTAAAGGCGGTTCGTGGATGGAGACCCCTATATATGGTGTTTTATTTCTTGACCCATCCCCGCTTTCGCCGTTACAGTTGGTCAAAAGCCGTGATACCTGCCCCCGCATGGGGGACGGCATTGTACTGTGCAGCTAGAGGAGGAACCTCGGTAGTCAATACCGTGGTTCCGCACAGTTCAGCGGCACACCAGCCAACGACGTTGTCAGCAGACCGAACGTGTCCGCGCACGAAGGAGTGAGCTTTGCTCAAACTCAAGAAGCTGCAAATCCTGGGATTCAAGTCGTTTTGTGATCGCACCGAGCTGAAGTTCCACGGCGAAGGCATTGCCGCCATCATCGGTCCCAACGGCTGCGGAAAGTCGAACATTGCCGACGCGATCTCCTGGGTGCTGGGCGAGCAGTCGGCCAAGTCGTTGCGCGGCTCGCGCATGGAAGATGTGATTTTTTCCGGCACGCGCGACCGCAATCCCACGGGCATGGCGGAAGTTTCCCTGACTTTGCTGGACCCCGAGATCTACTCCGGCGCCGATGTGAGCGCGCCCACCGAGATTGATATCCAGGACGATATCCCGACCGGCGAAGAGGATTGGGACGAAGCGGAACTTCGCGCCAAAGCAACCGTAGAGACCGAGGAAGCAGTCGAAGAAGCCCAGCCTGGAAGAACCGAAGAAATCGAAGGCGCTCCAGTTCCGCCTGTTGAAAGCAGCGAAGGCGCCCCTACCGGACCGCAAGTCGTGCTGAAGATCCGCCGCCGCAAGTTCAATCCCCAGCAGTCCCATGCCGGAGAGATCGTGGTCACACGCCGCTTGTTCCGTTCCGGCGACAGCGAATACCTGCTGAATGGAAAGCTATGCCGGTTGCGCGACATCCAGGAATTGTTCATGGGCACCGGTCTGGGACCGGAATCCTACGCCCTGATCGAGCAGGGACGCATCGGGCAAATCCTGAGCAGCCGTCCCACCGACCGCCGCGCCGTCATCGAAGAAGCGGCAGGCATTACGAAGTTCAAAACCAAGAAACGCCTCGCCGAAGCGCGGCTGGAAGAGGCGAAGCTGAATCTGAACCGCGTGAACGATATTTTCGAAGAAGTCACGCGCCAGATGAACTCGCTCAAGCGCCAGGCCAGCAAGGCCGAGCGCTACGCCCGCCTGCGGGACGAGATGCGCGCTAAGCTGCGCGTCGTGCTGGCCAGCAAGTTCACCCAGATGGATCAGGAAGGTTTGGCTCTCGACACGCAGATCAATCAACTGGGCGAAGAAATTCGGCACCAGAGCGGGGCCGTGCAGCAACTTGAAACCGAGCACTCCGAGCGCACCCAGCGCGGATATTCCATCGAGACGGAGTTGCGCCAGAACCGCGAGCGGATCAATCAGATTGCCATCGAGGTGGATCGCGCCCACGCGCGGCGCCGCACCAACGAGGAACGTTGCGGTGAATTGACGGTTCGCACTGCTTCTTCTGAGGCGGAACTGGCGCAGGCAACACATCGCCTGATGGCGCTTGAAGAAGAACGCGACGGCCACCGCCAGATCCTGGACTCGGCCACCGCAGATCTGGCTGCCGCCGAGCACGAACTGGCGCTTAGCCAGCAGGAAACGGCCGGAGCCGCCGCCGGTCTCGCGGCCCTGGAACTGGAGCAGGAATCCTGCCGCGCCGCCATTCTCGAAGCCGTCGGCGCCGCTTCCAATCTTCGCAACCAGTTGACACAGTCGCAGGAGCGGTTGGCGGGCATGGACCGCGACGAGCTGCGGCTCCGAGCCGAAATCGCGATCGCGGCATCCCAGTCGGACGCCTTCGGAGGCCAGCGCGGCCAGCTCGAGCTGGAATTCGAAACCGTGTCCCAGCGTGTCAGCGGTCTGGCTGCAGAGATCGCGGATCTGCGCCGTACCCTCGAGAGCAAGCGGGCTGAAGAAAGCGAGACTAAGAGGTACCTCGATTCCTTGCGTTCGGAATACGCTTCCGCGCTGGGCAAGAAAGGGTCGCTGGAAGCGGTCATCGCCGAGCACGGATACTCCACCGAATCGGTGCGGCGTCTGTTTCAGTCCGGCGCGCTGCAAGGCGGACACGCTCCCGCCGGTGTTCTCGCCGACTTTCTCGAAGTTGATCCCCGCTACGAGCAGGTCGTGGAGGATTTCCTCCGCGATGAACTGAACTACGTCGTGGTGAAGTCGTGGGACGCTGCCGACGAGGGCCTGCGCCTTTTGCGCTCCGACGTTGATGGGCGCGCGACTTTCCTCGTTCATCCCGAAGATTCGCAGGCGAAGTTTTCCTTCCTGGTGGACGAGAGTTTGCGCCACACTCCCTCGAACGACTCCGTCGTCCCGTTGAAGAGTTCGATTCGAGTGCTCAATGGGTTCGGGAAATCGCTGGAAATGATCCTGCCGAAGCTGGGCAATGGCTTCATCGTTCCCGATCCAGCCGTGGCCCGCGAACTGGCGCTCAGCAGCCCGAACGCGTTCTTCCTGTCCCAGTCGGGCGAGTGCTTCCACAACGTCACCGTGACTGGCGGCAAGCAACGCAGCGAGGGCCCACTCTCGATGAAGCGCGATCTGCGCGATGTCCTGCGTCTGCTCGAGGAACTGGAGCGCGCGCTGCGCGAGAAGGAATTGCGGGCGCTCTCGCTGGGACGCGAAATCAAAGATCTCACTTCCCTGCTTGATCGCCTCGAGGGCGAGCAACGGGAAGCCGAAAAGCAGGCGATGACGTCGGGCCACATGTTGTCACAGCTCGACGCGGAGCTGTCGCGCGTGCGCGAGCGCCTCGCGGTAGGCGAGCGCGAAATGCAAAGACTGGCAGGTGAACGCCAGGAGCAGGAGAGCCTGATCGCGTCGCGGCAAACGGAACTGGCCGCAATGGAGCAGCAGCGCACACAATTCGAACTGCAGACTGTTGCCGGCCAAGAGCGTCTCGCCGGATTGCGCAGCCAGCGGGACGCTTCCGCCGAAAGCACTTCGCAGCGCGCCTCGCGGGTCGCTGCACTTGAAGAGCGCCATCGGTCTGCTGCGACGCTGCTTCTGCGCATCGAAACGCTCGTTTCTGAAATGGGCGAGCGCGCTCACGCATTGCGAACCCAGATGGAATCGGCCGTCGCCGAGATCGCCCAACGCCAGAACGAAAACCAGCAACTGGCCGAGCAACTCGTGGAGATCGAGTCCGAGCGGAATGCCGGAGAAGCGCGGGATGGCCTGCTGCAGTTCGAGTCGGAACAGGTGCGGGCACGCCTGATCGAAATTGAAGACCTCCTACGCAACACCCGTCAGCAGCTCGATCAGGCCCGCGACCGCCGGGGTGAACTGTCTGCGATCGCAGCAAAACTACAGTCCGACTTGCAGCACCTGGCCGACACCTGTCTCAACGAACTCGGCGTGGAGCGCCCGGTGCTGATGGCCGATACGACGATCGCGATGGTCACCGGCGAACCGCTCGCAGCCGAAGATCAGGCCCACCGCGAGATGCGTGCCCGCCTCGACGCCATGGGCCCTGTCAACATGATGGCGCTCGAAGAATACAAAGAGACCGCGGAACGTCACCAGTTCCTGGAAACGCAGAGAAAAGACCTGCTCGATTCCATCGAGAACACGACTGCCACCATCCGTGAGATTGACCAGGTTTCGCGGCAGAAGTTTGAAGAAGCCTTCAGCAGGATCAACGAGAACTTCCAGGCGACATTCCGCAAGCTGTTCGGCGGCGGACACGCCTTCATGCGCCTTACCGACGAGGAAAACAGCGCCGAGAGCGGCATTGACGTGGTGGCTTCGCCTCCGGGCAAGAAGCTGCAGAACGTGCTGCTGCTGTCCGGCGGCGAAAAGGCGCTCACCGCGCTGGCGCTGCTGGTGGGCATCTTCCAATATCAGCCCGCCCCGTTCTGCATTCTCGACGAGGTGGACGCCCCCCTGGACGAAGCCAACATCGGTCGTTTCACCGACCTGGTCAAGGAGATGTCGGTGCAGACGCAATTCGTGCTCATCACCCACAGCAAGAAAACCATGAGCATCGCGCCGGTGATGTACGGCGTGACCATGCAGGAGCCGGGCGTCTCGAAACTGGTTTCGGTGCGCTTCGGAGCAGCATAAGCGAAGACTCGGCCCAGAAGGCTCACTCCCTTGTCGGCGAATACAAGTGAGGTAGAATGTATACAGGAGCTGTCATGGCTGAAACCTCCGTCCTCACCCTGCGCTTGGATCCCAAACTGAAGAAGCAACTGGATCGCCTGTCCAAGGCCATGAGTCGCAGCCGGTCCTTTGTGGCCGCGGAGGCCATCCGCGGATTCGTCGTTCTGAACGAGTGGCAAATCGGAGAAATACGGAAGGGCATCGCCGAATCCGATCGCGGAGAGTTCGCCACGGACAAGGAAGTCGAGCACTCGCTGAAGCGCTGGATCCGTCGTGCGCGTTAGATGGCTGCGTACCGCTCTGGCCAATTTGAACGCGGAGGCCGAATACATTGCGCAGGATAGCCCCGCTGCCGCCGGCCAAGTGGTAACTGCAATTGTGGAGGCAACAGAGCGTCTTAGGCAATATCCTGCCTTGGGCCGGCCCGGACGGGTGCCTGGCACACGAGAACTCGTGGTGCCGGGCACTCCTTACATCGTTCCCTATCGCGTACGCAGCGGCGTGCTGGAGCTGCTGCGTGTGTTCCATGCTGCGCGCAAGTGGCCCGACCACCTCTGAGGCAGGGACATGCCTGGCCATCGAAATTGATTTTGTTCTTGCCGAAGCAATTGGCGGCCGGACTATTTATCCTCTGCCATCCTCAGCTTTTGCACATCGTGACCACGCGAAAACCCTTGCTACACAAGGCTTTTCGGTTGCCTGTGGACTGTCAACACTTTTCTCTTTTCCGGCGCTCGGTCCGACCCGACATCTGTGACGGAAAGCGTTGACAAATTTTTCCCGGCAGCTAGAATACGCGGAGTTTTTTGCCGGTAGAATTTAATCATGAGCCCCGAACTCCTCGACTCCGTTCTTCTGCAAACCGACTACTCTGACCTGGAGTTGCACGCCAGCGGCAAGGTCCGCGATGTTTACCGCCTCGACAATGAGCACCTGCTGTTCGTAGCCACCGACCGTATTTCGGCCTTCGACTATGTTCTGGCCACCGGCATCCCGCACAAGGGCCGAGTGCTGACTCAGATTTCCCTGTTCTGGTTTGAGTTTCTCAAGGACATCACCCCCAACCACCTGGTCACCGCCGATGTGAACCGCTATCCCGCCACTGTTCGCGAGCACGCCGGCGAACTGCGCGGCCGTTCCATGATGGTCATGCGCGCGGAAATGTTCCCCGTCGAGTGCGTGGTCAGGGGCTATCTCTCCGGCTCCGGATGGAAAGAGTACAAGGCCAGTGGCAAGGTCTGCGGCATCCCACTGCCCGCGGGATTAAAGGAATCCGACCAGCTCCCGGAGCCGCTCTTCACGCCGGCGACAAAGGCCACCACCGGCCACGACATCAACATCTCGTTCGAAGAGATGTGCAAGCTGGTCGATCCCGGATTGAGCCGTCAGCTCCGCGACCTGAGCTTGAGGATCTACAAAAAGGCCGCCGACTATGCGCGGCAGCGCGGCATCATCATCGCCGACACCAAGTTTGAATTTGGTCAAACCGCCCAGGGAATCACCCTGGCGGATGAAGTACTTACCCCGGATTCTTCGCGCTTCTGGCCGGCCGATACCTACCAGCCGGGCAAAGTTCAGGAGTCCTACGACAAGCAATATGTACGGGACTACCTCGAAGAAATTCGCTGGAACAAGCAACCGCCCGCGCCTGCCCTCCCCCCAGAGGTCGCGCGCCGGACCAGCGAAAAGTATCTCGAGGCGTATCGTCAACTGACGGGACGCGAGTTGGAGATTTAGCCACCGCGCGCGCGGAGCATTGGGCATGGGCGTTGCGGACTGGATCATCCTGGCATTTCTGGTATTCTCGGTGGCCTCGGCGGCGTGGGAAGGCTTCTTTCATGAAGCCTTCGCATTGGCTGGCCTGGTCGTTGGGTATCTGTTGGCCGCGTGGCAGTATCGCCGGCTGGCGGACTGGTTCGAGCCCCACCTGAAGCAGCCGTGGCTGGGCGAGATCAGCGCGTTCCTCATCATTTTTTTCGCGGTCATGATCGTCGCCTGGCTGGCGGGAAGACTGGCGCGATGGGTGATGAAAAAAGCGGGCCTGACCACGATTGACCGGGCTCTGGGTGGGTTGTTGGGCCTGTTGCGAGGCAGTCTGGTGGTGGCGATCGTGCTGGTGGCCATGGCCGCTTTCGCACCCGCCGCCAGGTGGCTGACGGGATCGCAGTTGGCTCCCTATTTCCTGGTAGCGGGAAGGGCTGCGATTTGGCTGGCGCCGTCGGAATTGCGACACCGATTCGATGAGGGCCTGGATTACTTGCGGAAAGCGCGTTCCGCAACGCAGCCGCCGCCAGCGCCGGCCAAGTAGAGTTCGCAGTCGCCGTTCAAAGATTAAAAAGATTAAAAGGTTCGGAAACGAGAGGACGCCGTGAAAGATCAACTGGAAGCTCTTATTTTTCAAATGTACAGAAGCAATATTCTCTATTCCGAGGCGGTCCGCGAATTCAAGAAACGGTTCATCGTCACCGTGCTCGAGGAAAACCGGGGCAATCAGTGCAAAGCCGCGCGCGAATTGGGCATGCACCGCAACACCCTCAGCCGCACCATGCAGGAGCTGAGAATCGACGTCCGCCCGTTGCGCGAAGGCGCCAAGCGTCCGCCGCGCAGCGCCCGCCCCGTCGGCCTGGAACGCAAAGCGGTCCGCTAGATTCATCCCAAACCACCCGCAAAAACGAAGGCGGCCCCGAAGGGGACCGCCTTTTTCATTTCCTGACTACCGACTACTGACTCCTGCTCTTAACGGGCCGCCGGCTTCTTGCGCACGGGCGGCTTCTTCGGCGGAGCCGGCGCCGCCTTCACCAGCAGAACCCCATCCTTCATCGTCATCACAAACGGCTTGGCGACGTAGGAGACAGGCGTTCCTTCAAACTGGAGGTCGGTATCTGCTTTCGGCATCTGCCGGGCTGGGATCGCAGCAGCCATAGTCAGCTCGATGTCTGCGCGCTTGGCTTCGACATCATCCGAACTCCCTGCGAGTTTCAGGCTGCTCGACGAATCGATGCTGATGATGTGAGCCACCATCTGCAGCGGCTTCCCCTTCAGGACGCCCCACACCTTATCGGCGTCTTCCGGCCCCCCTTCGGAGAGCACCAGTTGCCACTCCGCAAAGCTCATCTCCTGGACCTTCTTCGACTTCACCAGATCCGCCGCTTGCTCCGCCGGGGTCGGCGGTACGTACTGCTTGATAGTGAAACCGGCCGGCGGCAGCGTGGTGGTTGCAGTTTGCGCCAGCAGTTCGTTCCAGCCATCTTCGGCGCCGTGGTACTTCACGTACTTGCTGTGTCCGAACTTCGCGATCTGCTCTTTGCCTGCGCCTTGCGCCAGACTGGCAGCACGCGCGATGAAGAACAGGCCATCCACCATCTTCTCGGTCGGCCCGGGCGTGAGATAGGCGAGGGCCAGCGGGTACACGTCGCGCAGGTTTGCCGGATCGCCTTCCACCGAGGCACGCAGGAATTGCTGTGCCTTGGCATAGTCTTTGCTCTGCAGGGCGTTCATGCCGGCGGAACCATTGAAAATGACGGCCACTTGACTCTTGAGTTTCTGAAAATCGGCGTCGTTCGTGCCGTCGGGCTTGGTGGCCGTCTGCACACACGACAGACCCTTCTCACCGCTTTGACCAGCCTCCGCCAGGTTCTGCTGCGGGGCCTGGCCCGCCTCGGCCATGGCACGCTTGCTGAACGCGAGCAGCGCCAATGCCCGCAGATTGCACGGATTGGCCTGCAGCACTTTCTGCGCGGTTTCGACCATCTTGGCCTGATTGCCGGTTTGCTGGTAAGCACCCATCAGAAGTTCCAGCGCGTCTTCCTTCATCACGCTGTTGGGATACTGGGTGAGGAAAGCTTCAAAGCCGCTGACCTTGGCCGCGGCATCGGTCTGTCCCACCGCGCCGATATAGGCGTTATATTCGGCCGGGTCCTTGATCTCTTTTTTCTGCTGCGCCGCCGCCGGCGGCACGGGGCTCTGCTGCGGCTGGGCCGGAGCGGAAGCGGTTTGAGCGACGGCGGTAACGGCAGCTACCAGCAACATCGCGAGAAAAATCTTCTTCATTCCTGTGACTCCTTAACTCTTCGGGGGAAGCTGGAATTGACATCCTGCCCGGCGCACCCGAGCTTAGTGCCGGGCTTCACCTTGGACCAACCTCGTCCATGGGATGATCCCGCGAATCCTGGGCCGCTTGTAAGATATACCGCGGCTTAAGATTGAACCGGTGAGCGGATTATAAGGATGTCATCCCGCTAAGGCAAGCCGTTTGCTGACCTTAGCCCTCCATAATCTGTTTCGATGCGGGAATGGGCCGGGCAGGATGGATTCTGCTGCCACCTGCGCACCCCCAAAAGAGCTACCATCCACCACCAAGGAGCCATCCTGATGAAAAGTGCCTCACAGCCAGCCTTGGCCGGGCAGGTCGCAGTCATCACCGGGGCCGGGCGCGGCATTGGCGCCGCCATCGCCGCCACCCTCGCCAGCCTGGGCGCTCGCGTTGTTCTGTGTGGACGCACCCGCGAAGCGCTGGCAGCCACCTCCGCAGCCATTCACAACCAAGGCGGTGAGACTGCCGTCATGGAATGCGACGTCACCGATCTACGCTCGGTGGAATCGCTGGCGGAGCGCGTGGAGCGTACCTTCGGCCGGGTGGACATTCTGGTCAACAATGCCGGGATCGGTGCCCCCGGCGGGCCGCTGCATCAGCTTTCGCCGGATGCATGGGACCGCGTGCTGAACACGAATCTGCGCGGCGTGTACTACTGCATCCGCGGCTTTGCGCCGCTCATGATCCGCGCCCGTAGCGGGCATATCATCAACATCTCTTCCCTCGCCGGCAAGAATGTTCTGCCCAACGGCGCCGCTTACTCTGCTTCGAAGTGGGGCCTCAACGGATTGAGCTACTCGGTCGCAGAAGAATTGCGAGCCCACAACATCCGCGTCTCCGTGATTTGCCCCGGATCCGTCCACACCGATTTCAGCCCGCACACCGGAAAGAACTCCGAGAAGATGCTGCGACCGGACGATGTCGCCCATGCCGTCGCCATGATCGTGACCCAGGCGCCGCAGTCCTTCGCCAGCGAAGTCGTGCTGCGGCCGACGCAAAAGCCCTAGTAACTGCGGATGGAAAAGCGGCGCGCTATTTCTTGAACAGGTTCTCGAACGCCTGCCGTGCGTCATTGGGGCGGGCGCTGCCCTTGCTGGACGTCTCTTTCTCGATCGCCACCCGCATGGAATAGAACGAGCAGTCGTTGCGCTTGTCTTTCGGCGAGATCCGAGCCGGAATCGGCTGGTTGCATTCGAAACGGCTGGAGGGGTCAAAGTGCTCGCACTGCTTGCAGGAGTGCAATTCGAATCCGCATTTCGGGCATTGTCCGACCGGCTCGGGAAGCGACTGCAGCAGCGTCCCGCACTCGGCACAGCGGGAGACGGTGCGCGTCCCCGGCATGTTCAGCGGCCGTGGTCCGAAGGTGTTGTCTTTCCGCGAAGCCGCTGGTTTCTCCAGCTTTTTCTGCGGTTCGCGGCCGGAATCCTGGTATCCGCGCTGCCGGTACTTGCGGTCCGACACGGAAAGCCTCCTGAAGACGCCTCATTGTCCGCCTTTCGCTCGTTGGGCACAAGAGTCTCTTCGCTGGCGCCGCCGCCATCCCGTTGTGGAATAGCCTCTCCCCGAATGGATTAGCCTGCCCGCACCGTGAATTGTTTTTCACATATCCGGGTGCTACCATCCGGTAAGGTAAAGAACTGAGGAGGACGGTTATGTCGGATCGTGACAGCAACAGTTTTGTGTGGTTTCTGGCGGGTCTCGGCATCGGAGCCGTAGTGGGCGTGCTGTACGCGCCGCGCTCCGGGGAAGAGACACGCGAAGTGCTGCTCTCCAAGGCACAGGAAGGCCGCGAACGAGTGCGCCAGCACGCCCGCAAGGCGCGGGAACAGGCGGGAGACTGGATGGATCGCGGCCGTGACGTGGTCAGCCAGCAGAAAGAGCAGTTCCGGGCCGCCTATGAAGCGGGCCGTCAGGCATATCACGAAACGACCGCCGGGGGAAACGAACCGCCCAGCGGTGTCTAGGAGAACAGCAGCACGGCGGGAGTATCCATGGATGATAATCTGCTCAGAGTCTTTATCGCGCTGACCGCATTCGCTGTCGTGATTCAGGCCGGAATTCTGGTCGCGCTTTACCTTGCGGTCCGCAAGAGCACCGCCCGCATGGAGGCGCTCGCCACCGAGGTAACAACTAAGGCGCTGCCCACGCTGGAAACAGCACAGAGCATGCTGGTGGAACTGCGTCCCAAGATCGAGACCTTGACCAGCAACGCCGCCGAATCCACCACCATTCTGCGCTCGCAGCTGGGACGCCTGGATGCCACGCTCAGCGATGTTCTCGACCGCACCCGCCTGCAGGTCATCCGCGCCGATGAACTTCTCAACCGCACCATGGACAAAGTGGAGGAGACCACCGAAGTGGTCCACAGAACCGTGGTCTCTCCGCTGCGGCAGGTCTCCGGCCTGATGAGCGCCATCAGCACGGGAGTGGAAGTCTTTCTCGGCCAGAAGCGGCGCCAGCCGCGCAACGGCATGGGCGTTCCCCAGGACGAGATGTTCATCTAAGAGCTCGTTTGGGGCGGGCACTCTTGCCCGCCTCGGGCCCCGGGCTCATCCATTCGAACCGATGCACGGGTAGCGCATTTCTAGCGGCGACTCTCGAGGACCGGTTCCCTTGGCCTCTCGGCCGCGCTTGCTCCCTTCAAAGAACGCGCGCGTCTGCCATGGAAGAAAATTAGGTGGACAAAGAACATCAGGACCAGCACGCCTCCGAACGTACAAACGATGGTGGCTCCAGTAGGCAGGTCGAGGAGCACCGAAAAATAGACGCCCAGCGCCGAAACCAGCGTGCCCATTGTCCAACCGATGGCCAGCCTCCTGCCGATCTTGTCGGCGAAAAGCATGGCGCCTACCGAGGGGACGATCAAGTAGCAGAACACCAGCAGCACTCCGGCGATCGCCACCGAGGAAGTCACCACGAAACCAAACGAAGCGTAAAACAGAAAATCCCAGAACCGGATGTTGAGGCCGCTGGCTTCGGCCTGCGCTGTATCGGTCGAGATCAGCAGGAACTTCTTGCGGAAGAAATAGTGAAATACGCCGATGGCCCCGTACAACACCGCGGTCTTGAGAACCTCCGTCCTGGAAACCGCCAGGATATTCCCCACCAACATGTCCTTGAGATGTTCGGTTTCGCCCGTAGCCTTGCTCATGGCCAGAATCGCGGTGGCGGATGCGACCGCGTAAGCAATGCCGATGAAGGCTTCCTGCGGAATATGCCCCCGGCGCGTACGCGCCAGCGCAAAAATCCCTGCGCCCAGAAAAGTGAACCCGAGGCTGAGAAAGTAGGCGCCGCGTCCGTGCGGATCCATGCCGGCCAGGATGGCAATGGTTGCGCCCAGCGCCGCAATCTGCGCCAGCGCCAGGTCCACGAAGATCACACCGCGCTCCACCACGTGCACGCCCAGGTAGGCGTGAATGCCGGTAAGAATCAGGCTGGCGACAAAAGGCCACAATAAAAACGGCAGTATATCCATGAATCTCCTGTGGGAACGATCAATTCCCTTGAAACGCTTTCATGAGCAAAGCGATATCGTAATCGAAGAGCTGGAAATAGGTGGTGACCTCCTTCACGCCTCCCACCGAGGGCAGATATTCGACGACGACGCCACCGGAATCGCTGGCCACCTTGTCGGGAGTTTTGCGATCGAAGTAGGGTTCCACCATGATGACCTTTACATTGTCCCGTTTCATCATGTTGGTCAGCTCAAACGTGTGGCTTGGGGTCGGCGGAATGCCCGGGCGCGGCTCGACGAAGCCCACCACGTTCAGCCCGAAGCGCTTGGCAAAGTTCGGCAACGAGTTGTGGTAGGTGACCACCTTGCGCCCGCGGAACGGCCTGGTTTCCGCCTCCCATTTCTTTTGCGCTTCAGTTAACCGGCGGTCGAAATCCTGAAAGCGTTGCTGGAAGTAGGCCGCATCTTCGGGATCCATCTCCCCGAGTTTGGCTGCAATCCCTTTCGCGATCCGGCGTCCGTTGTCCGGATCGAGCCAGTAGTGCGGGTTTCCGAGAGGATGCACGTCGCCCATGGCGCGGGTAATCGAGCCTTGGGGGATATCCAGGATCTCCGCGAACTGCGAAGCATCGAAATAGCCGTTGGCGCCAACCTGAATGCGCGAATTCCCGCACTGCGTGATCAGCGGCGGCAGCCACCCGATTTCCAATTGCAGACGACCAGCAGATCGGCCTGCCGCAGCTTCAATAGAAAGCTGGGCTTGGCCTCGACATAGTGCGGGTCCTGATAGCCCTTAGCGATCGCCTCGACGCTGATCCGGTCGCCGCCCACTTCCTGCGCCAGTGCGGCCAGGTCGGTGGTGGCCGTCACCACGTTCAACTTCTTCGCCGCCGTTGTAGCGGGAGAAATCAGGCTCGCGGCCAGAACCGCGGCCGCCGCCAGCAAGAGTCCATATTTTGGAACAACGCTATTCATGACATCTCCTAGAAGGGATGCGCGCCGTGCGCTCCCAGTGAGAACAGAACCTGAAATAAAAGCTCGTTGGTTTTGTGATCACCGGCATAGTCGGTAAAACGATATTGTCCACGAACCTGGCTGAACTCGCTTGGCCAATAGGTCAGAATCACCGAGCCGCCTTTATCCGTGAGGTTGGCTTCACGGGCGCGATCCGACCAGTCGTAGCGGCCTCCCACAAACCAGCGCCGCTTGAACTGGTACTCACCGGAAGCGTACATGCCGAAGGCACGTTGCTCGAATGACGGCTCATGCCGCTGGCTCCAGATGAACTCGCTGCGCGCCACAAAAGAGTTGTAGATGGCCCTCCGCAGTGGCTTCCAGCGCAGCGTGGCATCAATCCCATAAAGACTGGTGATGAAGCCAGAGCCCAGTTCGTTGTGCCCGCGGGCGTACGAAACACCGAGATCGAGGTTGGTGGACTCGTTCAGGTCCTTGTATCCGCGCAGGTGCGCCACCGTGCTGACGTCGCTCTTGCTGTGCGACTGGAACAGAAGTTCGTCGCCTTCGCCCGAATCACCGCGAAACACTTGCCCGGTCGCGGAGAGGAAAATTCCCTTCGGGAAGGGAATGATGCGTTCCACCGAGAAGCCGGCGTCGTCAATGCCATCCTCACCGCCCACCAGATTCTGCGTGACCAGCGGCCGGTCCACGAAAGGCAGCACGTGATTGTGCATGGTGTTGACCTTGCCAAATGCCGATCGCATCTTGCCCACCCGCGCCACGAAACTCGCCGGCAACGCGGTGAACGTGATGTAGCCTTCCTCCAGCCCGACTCCTTGCTCCCCGAAGGTGAGGAAGACGTCCCCGCGGGCATACGGGTCAATGATCGCCTGCAGTCCAAGTTCGGACTCGTGCATCTCGAGCGCAGGTGACGGGCGAATCGAATTGCCGCCAGCCACCGAAACAAAGTCGCCGATCATGCTGATATCGGGATTCAGCGCCTTGGCCGCAGAACCTCCCGCGCCGCCCAGGCTCACCGGTGCGGCAGCCACGCTTTCCGCGGGTGCAGCTGCAACGGTCTCACCGGAACGCGGAACGGGCGCGGCGGCCGGCAACTGGAAGGCTTGAGCCTTCAGGGTTCGCACCTGGCCTTCCAGCGCGATCAAGCGATCCTCGAGGTCGCGGATTTTCTGCTCCAGCACGGCCCGGTCCTCTCCGAAAGAGGTGGTGCTTCCCTGCTGCCCAAACGCGAAACTCGGCACCAGCAACACAAGTAAGCAAGTACGAATCAATGGCTTCATTCCAAGCTCCAATAAGGCGAAATTCTGGCAGGATCGGGCGGGGTCTTCTCAGCCCCGGAAACGCGAAGCCTAGAGAGCCGGCGGAGGGCGCACGTCCAACCGCACTCCGCGCCAGAAAGGCGCCGCCGGGACGGAAACGTAGACCGCCCGCGAGCGGTTCGGCAGCAAAAAGAAGAGAAAGAGAAGCACCGCAACCAGCAGAGAGAGTCCCAGAGCGCATACCGGACACACCGGCGCAGCGAAGACGTTTCCGGCTCGAACTCCGGCCGCAGACGATGCCGCCAGCTGACACACGTGCGCCCCCTGCAGCACCAGCGCAAGACACATTACGCCGATAAACAGCTGTGCCGAGACTCGGGATCTCGCAGATTGGCCGCCGGGAAGAATCACAATGCTCTCTCAGTCAGATGCCTCAGACATCTGAGAAGTAGCTTGCAGGTTCTCACTTACGGCGGATTCTAACACGCTAGGGCGGGCCGGCCCGCCCCCTTCAACGCTCTTCTTCCCCACCGCCCCCGAGCACGCGTTCGCTCTTCACATCCGGCACGTGAATCGCACGGACGCCCTGGTCGGCCGCCAGCTTCTGAAAAGCAGCGATGTCCGTGTCCCGCACCTGGTCCCAGCGTGCCAGGAACTCATCGGCCTGCTTCTTCAGCTTGTCGAGTTCCTGGTACTGCGCTTCGGTGGGCGCCGAGTCGGAAAACCCCGCCACCGCCATGGCCAGAAAGGCTAGTCTCGTATCCAGGCCGGGCACATACGCGAGCGAATCTTCGTTGGCGCTGATCTTGATGTTAACCAGTGGTTCGCGAACGGCGATCAGTTTCGCGTCCAGGCCGCCCGCCGCGTCGAGCAAGGCCTTGTAGGAGTCACCCGGAGCCAGACGCTTCTTGAGTCCGGCCATCTGTTCGCGCACATCCTGAATCTGGTTGACTGCGTCGTAGACCCGGTTGATCTGTCCGCGCAGATCGAGCAACAGGTTGAACTGTTTTTCCAGGTCGGCCTGCGCAACGTTCACCCGCGGATCCAACTTCAGCTCCAGAGGAGCCGTCTGACTCTTCCCCTCGGCCGTCACCCGTACCTGGTATTTACCGGGCAGTGCCAGCGGTCCACGCGCCCCGTCGTTGTATTCCCACAGGTAGTAGCTCGGAACGCGGTTGGCATCGTCATAGTGCAGGTCCCACACGAAACGATTCAGGCCGGCTTCTGCCTTGATCTGCTTCTCCGGTTTTTTGTCGTCCGGATCGAGCGGTTCCTCCAGAGGTTCGGCCTTATTGCTGGAATGGGTTCGAACCACGGCGCCCGCCGCATCGAGGATTTCGATTCTGACCTCCTGCTTCGGCGCTTGTTTCAGGTTGTAGTAGATCACCGCCCCAATCGGCGGATTCTTGCCCGTGAACACTGCTCGTTTCGGACCTTCCCCGGCGTGCAGGCGATAAGCCGTCGCCGGTTGATAAAGGTGCAGGTCCTCGTTAGCCACCGAATCGGCAAACTGCCGCAGCGGCGAGATGTCATCGAGGATCCAGAACGAGCGCCCGTGCGTCGCCAGCACCAGGCCGTCGTTCTTCACCACCAGATCGTGAATCGGCGCGATCGGCAGGTTGAGTTGCATCGCGCGCCAGTGACCCCCGTCATCGAAGGAGACAAAGACGCCGCGCTCCGTCCCGGCGTAGAGCAAGCCCTTCTTCTTCGGATCCTCCCGCACGGCGCGCACAAAGACGTTGTCGGGAATGCCCGTCACCAGCCGGCTCCACGTCTTGCCATAGTCGCTGGTCTTGTAGATGTAGGGACGCAGGTCGTCGTTCTGATGCCGGTCAACGGCCACGTACGCCGTCCCGGCGTCATGCGGAGAGGCTTCGATCAGACTGACCCGGCTCCACTCCGGCAT
>JACQDD010000122.1 GCA_016201265.1 Terriglobales bacterium
GCGGGTGTACGGCACGCGGCTCTACTTCACGCGCGCGGCGGATTTTGGATTTACGAAGACTGCGGATGAGGCGTTGAAGGTGTGGGGCGACGAAGTGCTCGAGGACATGGTGCGCGTGATTCGGACGTTCCGGCCGCACGTGATTATCAATAGCTGGGGCGGGGTGCACAGCGGACATGGACAGCACCAAGCGTCGGGGATTTTGACGCCGAAAGCGTACGCGATGGCGGCGGACCCCAATGCGTTTCCGGAGCAGATCAAAGAAGGGTTGCAGGCGTGGAAGGCGGAGTCGTTGCTGCAAATTTCGCGCGGCGATGCGAGCGGCGGGTTTGCAATTCCGGTGAGCGAGATTTCGCCGCTGTGGGGAAAAAGTTGGGGCGAGATTGGAATTGAAGGCTACTTGAACCATCGGACGCAAGGAGTAGGTGGAATACGGAGCTCGCCGTTTTTCCGGAGGGCGATTAGCTTGGTGGCGGTGGAGGGAGAACAGGCGAGCAAGGAGCTGCTGGCAAGAAAGTTTGCGGCGCTGAGTCAAAAGTATGTCCAGCCGGGATGGGAAGATCGGGCGCCTAGTTATGAAGGGTCCCTCGTGAGACTCGTTGAGGAGGTAGACCCGCTACTCGAGAAGGCTCGGCAGGCGGCATTGGCGTTGGACTGGCAGGAGTGCTCGAACGCGCTGCTGGAGGCACTCGGGCGCATCTTCGGCGAAAGATGGAGGAGTGTGAAGCGGTTCGGCGGGGAAATTCCTAAGGGGGCGGCCTGGGACTTGTACTGGGCGGAAGACAATATTCGGGCGGCCCTGGCGAAAGCGGCGGGAGTGCGAGTCGATGCAAGGGCGGAGCGGAGTGAGGTCGCCGCTGGGGAAAGCTTCGTGGTGCGCGTGGAGGCAGGGTGCCGTAGTGGCGTGAAGTGGGAGGTGAAAGAAGTCGATCTACTGGCTCCGGACGGATGGGATGTGAAGAAAGTCGAAGGAGCGGCGGCAGGTCAGTGGCAGTTCAGTGTGCTCGCACGAAATGGAGCTGACGCAAGCCAGAAGGCAGCGAAGTGGATTTTGGCCGAGGAGGGAGCCCTTCTCTGGGCGCGAGCGAACGTATGGGTGGGCGACGGGGATTTCTTCTCGGTGTACGCGCCGGTGGTGGCGACGCGAATGACCTCGGTGAGCGCAGAGACGCGGCCGCTGCTGCTGGTGCCGGCGGTGACGCTGACGGTGGAGCCGAAAGAGATGGTGGTGATCAGCGGAGGAAATCGGAAGTCAGAAATCAGAAATCAGAAACAGACAGAGCGCGAGATTGTTGTGAGGGTGAGGCATTACGCGACGACGGGGGAGAAAATCACGGTGGGGATTGAGGCGCCACAAGGAAGTGGCGAGTGGCGAGTGGCGAGTGGCGAGAACGGCAAAAACAAGGTCGCAGCCCAAACAGCGGATGCAAGCACGGCGCGCACGGAGCAGATGCTGGAGTTTGCGGGAGCGGGGGACCAGTTGGTGAGGTTCACGGTGAGGGCGTCCGCAAGAATTGCGGCTGGGAAATATGAGTTGAAGGCGTATGCGAAGCGCGCGGACGGAGAAGAGTTTCGGACGTCGCTGGAACCACTGGTGACGCTGCCGACGCGCATGTGGAGCGAGCCCGCGGTGGCGCGCGTGCACGTGATGGACGTGGCGGTGCCGAAGGATTTGCGCGTG
Organism: Terriglobales bacterium; assembly: GCA_016201265.1. GTDB lineage: Bacteria > Acidobacteriota > Terriglobia > Terriglobales > Acidobacteriaceae > Acidiflorens. Next base: position 1,682 of record JACQDD010000122.1, read on the forward strand.
GGCTACGTGGCGGCGGAGAACGATCTGATCCCGCAAGCGCTGCGCGAAATCGGCGTGCACGTCGAGCTGCTGGACGAGGCGGCGCTGGCGTTTGGAGATTTGTCGAAGTACGACGCGATTGCCATCGGCATCCGCGCGTACGAGCTGCGCAGCGA
>JACQDD010000027.1 GCA_016201265.1 Terriglobales bacterium
ATGACCAACACGCCCTCGGCAGCGGTTGTGACAGCCGGCTCGAACGTCACCTATACCCAGACAGTGACCAACAACGGTCCGGCGGCCGCGGCCACGCTAAGCTTCACTGAAACCATTCCGCCCAATACGAGTTTTCAGTCATTGGCGCCCGGCTCCTGGACTTGCCCGGTGCTGCCGGTGGGCTATACGGGGCCGTTCACCTGCACCCTCGCGACTCTCAATGCCGCCGCCAGCGCGCCGATTTCGCTGGTAGTGCAAGTGAATGCCAACACTCCATCGGGAACTGTGATCGGAGACACGGCGTCGGCCAGTGCGGTGACCAGTGACCCCAACGCGGCCAATAGCAGCGCGACCGCTACGGTAACCGTCGGCACCGGTACCAACGCCGACGTTTCCATCACCAAGACGGCGGCCCCCAGTCCGGTCGCACAAGGCAATCTGCTCACGTACACGTTGACGGTGACAAACAACGGTCCGGCCAGCGCCACCAATGTAACGGTGGTGGACGTTCTCCCCGCTGTTCTCAAGTTTGTTTCCGTCGTCACCACCGCCGGGACCTGCTCGCAGGCGGCCAACACCGTCACTTGCCAGCTTGGAACGATTGCCAGCGCGGCGACCGCGACCATCAACATCGTGACGACCCCTCAAAGCTCCACCATCGTCACCAACTCAGCGCTCGTCACCGCGGACCAGAACGATTCGGTCGGAGCCAACAACGTGGCGACTGTGACCACCTTGGTGACGGCGCCGACGCGCATCCAACTCCAATCGTTGACCGCCGAGGGCAGCTCGCAGGGAGCCATCATCCGCTGGAAAACCGGCGGCGAACTCAACAATCTTGGCTTCAACGTGTACCGCGAACAGAACGAAGACCGTATCCGCCTGAATTCGACGCTGGTGGCCGGATCGGCTCTGATGATGAGCGGCTACCTCGAGAAGCACGCCGGCAAGAGCTATGCCTGGATTGATCCCAAAGGTACGCCCACCAGCACCTACTGGCTGGAAGACATCGATTTGAACGGCGAACGCACGCTGCATGGACCGGTCTCCGTGAGTGTGACCGGGTCATCCGCAACGGCAGCTTCGTCCATCTTGTTCAGCGAGGTCGCCGCCGCTCAAGCCCGCGGTTCGGCGAGTCGTATCGTTGAGAACAGCCAGCGTTCGATGCTGGCCACCCAGGGGCAAGTCGACCAGCAATTCGATCTGGCCGCTCACCCTGCGGTGAAGATCATGGTGGGACGCGAGAACTGGTACCGGGTCACCCAACCTGAGTTGGTGGCTGCTGGGCTCAGTCCCAACGCCGACCCGCGGAATCTGCGCCTGTTCGCCGAGGCCATCGAGCAACCCCTCCTGGTTACGGGCGCTGATGGAGGTGTCTTCGGGCCAACCGCGGCAATCGAATTCTACGCCACGGGCATGGACACCCCCTTCACCGGTACGCGGGTGTACTGGTTGATCGCCGGAAATCAGCCCGGTTTACGGGTCAATGTCTCCAACGAGCTCCCGGGCGGTGCGAACTATCCGCAGCAGTTCACCGAAACGGCGGAACTGCGCGAGCGCACGACGTACTTCGCCGCGCTCATCAACTCGAACGACGACAACTTCTTCGGTACCCTGGTGTCGACGACGCGCATCGATCAGATTCTGGATACACCTCATGTCTCGGCTACCGCGAGCTCGGCTCCTCGCCTGGAAGTCGTGCTGCAGGGCGTTGGAGACAGCGTGCCGCACGATGTCAATGTGGCCTTGAACGGCGCCAGCGTGGGTCATATCGCCTTTGTTGGCCAAGCCAAGGGAAAGCTGCGCGGGGACCTGCCGCCGGGGTTGTTACTCGAGACCAACACGATAACGCTTGCCGCCCAGGACGGCGACAGCGACATCAGCCTGGTAGACCATGTCACCGTTACGTATCCACACAGCTTTGCGGTGACCGGAGACCGGCTCAAGTTCTCGGCGCGGGCGGGGGCCCCGGCGCAGATTGCCGGCTTCCAGGAAACTTCGGTTCGAGTGTTCGACATCACCGACGTTTTGCAGCCCGTCGAGTTGGCGAAGCGCCTGGTCTCCGGCGGCGACGGTACTTATACCGCGCAGGTCCAGGTGCCGTGGTCCCCCAGCGGCCGTCACAGCCTGTTGGCGTTGGCAGCAGGCCAGATTGCCGAGCCCTCGCAGCTAGTCGCGAATCAACCTTCGCAGTGGCACAGCCCGCAGGCGGGAAGCCAGGTGGTGGTCATTGCGCATCCGGCGTTCGCCGACGCGGTGGCGCCGATCGCCGATCTCCGCCGCCAGCAAGGCCGCACCGTCTCTGTGGTTCTCACGGACGATGTGTACGACGAATTTAGTTTTGGCGAGCACAGCCCGCAGGCAATCCGCGACTTCCTGCAGACCGCTACGAAGAACTGGAGCACCAAGCCCAAATACCTGCTGCTGGCCGGGGATGCCTCTGTCGACCCGCGGAATTTCCTGGAGTTCGGAGACTACGACTTCGTTCCCACCCGCATCATCCCGACTTCGCAGCTGATGACGGCCTCCGACGACTGGTTCTCCGACTTCAACAACACCGGCTTGCCTGCGCTCGCCACCGGCCGTTTACCGGTGCGCACGGCCGATGAGGCGCACACCGTCGCGGCCAAGATCGTTGCCTACGAGACGGGCAACGATACCGGCTCCTGGACCAGCCAGGCTCTGCTCGTCGCTGACCGCAACGACAACGTTGACTTCACCGACGACACGCAGAAGGTCGCCTCCCTCTTGCCGCCCTGGATCCAAGCCACCGAGATTCTCGTTACCAATCTTGACCCTGGCACGGCTCGCGCTGAAGTGCAGAGTGCTCTGAACGCAGGACAACTGCTGGTCAACTACCTCGGCCACGGCTCGGTCGAAGTGTGGTCGGGCGACAACTTGCTCGACGACAAATCCGCCGCTGCACTCACCAACGCTCCGCGGTTGCCTGTCTACCTCACCTTTGATTGCTTAAACGGCTTTTTCCACGACGTCTATACCCAGAGCCTGTCCGAGATCCTGCTTCTCAACAGCCAGGGCGGCGCCATTGCGGTCGTGGCCTCCTCGGGCCTGACCGATTCTCAGCCCCAGGCGCACCTGGATCGTAGTCTGGTACAGGCGCTCTTCCAGAACGGCGGCACGACGCTGGGCGATGCCCTGGTGCAGGCCAAGTCCTCAATCAAGGCCAAGGACGTGCGCCGTACTTATCTGCTATTCGGAGATCCGCTGCTGCGGCTGAAGGCGCCGGCTCCGCAGAATTAAGAGCACTCCATTGACGCAGGTTTTGTTCAGCGTCCTCCGCAGCTCTTCTTTACGCTCTCTGCCCTGAAAACAACTGGAATTTCATTCTCCTGCCCGATGGCAGCGAAGGGCAGCGCCAGCGTTTTCGTGAAATCGACCCGAAAGCCATTACCTCCGTCACCTTCCGAGTATTGGATCCGGCTAATAAACTCGCAGTCGGGTATCTGTCGCGTGATGTGGCGTCGTATTGCAAACCCGGCCTTCGTGTTACTCGTCGGCAGTCTCGTTCTCGCGCCACGTTCTTCATTCGGCCAGCAAGACGGGACAGAGGGCACGCGGAAGGTGCTGAGCAAGATAGTCCCAGCCTATCCGGAGCTGGCCCGCAGGACGAATGTCCACGGAGTCGTCAAACTGGATGCCCTGGTTGCGCCCGATGGCAGGGTTAAGCTCACCGAAGTCATTGGTGGAAATCCCATTCTTGTTCAGGCCGCCGTCGATGCCGTTCGCAAGTGGCGGTTCGAGCCAGCCTCCCAGCAGACGAAAGAGCGGATCGAGCTGAAATTCAACGCCCACTGAACGCCCCGCTGCTTCAGCCAACCGGAAACTTACCTGCCCCCACCCGCCGCCGGAGTTGCGGAGTTCCTGCCTTCTCGTGCACGATGGTATGAACACAACTTTCGTTCTTACCTTGGGTCTCGAGGAGCAGGTTCTCACATGAGCTTTCGACGGGCGGCGCGCGCCGCGCTCGCGGGGAGTAGTCGCGTTTCCTTCGTTCTTGTTGCAGCTATTCTCGTTCTGGCTGGGCTTTCTGCCTCTTGCGGCAATTCGTCGTCCAAGTCATCTGCCAGTCACAACGCCTACGTCACTCTCCCGCAGAAGGGCTCCGTTGCCCTCCTCCACCTCAACAATTCCTCGGGCGTGCTCAGCCTGGTGGCGGAAACGCCGCCCGTGGTCGGAACTTCGCCCACCGGTCTCGCCCTGGATTCGAGCAAGAAGTTCCTGTTTGTGGGCAATGCTGCCGCCAACACCGTTTCCATTTTCAACGTCGCCGGAGACGGCACCTTAACGCTGAGCGGCAACGCCACTCCCGTTGGAGCGGGTCCGCGATCGCTGGTTATCGACCCCTCCGGCAAGTACCTTCTGATCACCAACAATTTTGCTGATAGCGTTTCAGTTTTCTCGATCGATTCCGCAAGCGGCGCCCTGACGAATGTAGGCGACTTCGCTGCCGGTCCCAGCCCGACCGACTTGAAGATCGCCCCCGCGGGCAACTTTGTCTACGTGTCGAATTCGAACGTCGGGTTGATCACCGCGTTCTCCCTGAACACGGCCAATGGCAGTTTGACTCCGATTGCGGGTTCTCCCTTCAGCGCGGGTGCGGGAGTGTCCGGCCTCGCGATTGATTCCGGCAGCCATTTCCTGTACGCCGCCAACGCTTCGGCCAACACGGTTTCCGCCTTTGCCATTAACTCCGGCACGGGCGCGCTGAGCGCCATCTCGGGTTCCCCGTACACCGTCGGCACGGCGCCGCGCGCAGTCGGCATTGACCCCTCTGCCGCGTTCCTGTACGTCGCTAACCAGGGATCGAACAATGTTTCCGCCTTTACCATCAAGGCGGGCACTGGCGAACTGACCACCGTCACCGGCTCTCCATTTTCAGCGGGCACGGCCCCCGTGTTTGTCCTGGCGGAACCGGCGGGACAGTTTCTCTACGTCGGCAACCAGTCCAGCACCAACGTCACCGGGTTTTCCTACGATGCAACCACCGGCAAACTGACCGCGATCTCGGGTTCGCCGTTTACGGTCGGCTCGGCGCCGGGCGCGATGGCCATCGTGCATTGATGCGGAAGCCTGTGCCCTGCCGGGTTCCTCCGGCGCGGCTGGCCGTCCGGCATGCGTCACTCCGAGCTGTGATCCGGGTCACTGCCGGAAGTTCACTGAGGGGCGATAACAGGCCAGATCGTATCCCCGGTCCACTGATCTCGAGGTAAACGCCATGTGTCTGGCCATTCCCGGAAAGATCCTGAGCAGCGAAGACCTGGGCCTGGCGCGTACCGGCCGGGTCCAGTTTGGCGGGATCGTCCGCCAGGTGCGGCTGGATTTCGTTCCCGAGGCCCAGCCCGGCGACTACGTCATGGTCCACGTCGGCTTCGCTATCAGCAAGGTAGACGAGGCCGAGGCCCAGCGGACTTACGAGCTCCTGGCCGAGATGGGCGCGCTGGAGGAAGAGCTCCCGCCGGAGGAGGAACCTTCCCGGCCAGATTGATTCCCTTCGTGTTCCTTGGTGTCCTTGGTGGTTAGGGTTTTTTTCTTAACCATCAAGAACACGAAGGCACGCGAAGGAGGCTTCAACATCCCCTGTTCACATCTCACTCTCGATTGTGATCTCCATCGGTCGCGAACCACAGTCTTTTCCGGAGTCCGCCCATGAAATATCTGGACGAGTACCGGGACGCCCGCATCGCGCGCGCCCTGGTAGCCGAGATCGCACACGAGGTGCACAGCCATTGGGTGCTGATGGAAATCTGTGGTGGACAAACCCACACCATCATGCGCTACGGCCTGGACGAACTCCTTCCCCCGAATATCGAGCTCGTCCATGGGCCGGGCTGTCCGGTGTGCGTCACCCCGCTCGAGACCGTCGACAAGGCCCTGGAACTGGCCTCTCGTCCCGAGGTGATCCTCGTCTCCTACGGCGACATGTTGCGCGTGCCCGGTTCCCGGAGCGATCTGTTCACCGTCAAGGCCCAGGGCGGCGATGTCCGCGTCGTGTACTCCCCGACCGAGGCCCTCAAGATTGCCCGCCAGAATCCCGAACGTAAGGTAGTCTTCCTCGCCATCGGATTCGAAACCACCGCTCCGGCCAACGCGATGGCGGTCTGGCAGGCCAAGCGCGAGGGGATCGGCAATTTTTCTGTGCTGGTTTCGCACGTGCTCGTGCCCCCGGCCATCCGCGCCCTCATGACTTCGCCCGACTGCCGCGTCAACGGCTTCATCGCTCCCGGCCACGTCTGCACGGTGATGGGCTATGAAGAATACGAGGGACTGGTGCGCGACTTCCGCGTGCCCATCGTAGTCGGCGGTTTCGAACCCGTGGACCTGCTGGAAGCCATCCTCATGCTGGTCAAGCAACTTGAGAAAGGCGAGGCCAAGGCCGAAAATCAGTACGTCCGCTCGGTGAACTACCAGGGCAATCTGGCGGCCCAGCGCGTGGTCAAGGAAGTGTTCGAGATCGGGGATCAAAAGTGGCGCGGCATCGGCACCATTCCAGCGAGTGGCCTGCGCGTCCGCGAGGAGTACGGCGATTACGATGCTTCGCGCATTTTCGGACTCGCTTCCATTACCACCGAAGAGCCGGCCGAATGCATCAGCGCCAAGGTCTTGCAGGGACTGAAGAAGCCGACTGATTGTCCGGCGTTCGGCATGCGCTGCACGCCGCAGAATCCGCTGGGCGCGCCCATGGTCTCGTCGGAAGGCGCTTGTGCGGCCTATTACAACTACAGAAGGCAGTTCTCAGTTCTCAGTTCTCAGTAAAACCGTGAATCGGCAGATTTTTCTGAGAACTGAGAACCGAGAACTGAGAACTGGCAACGCAATGGCCGAAAAGACCAACTCGCTGGCGCAACTGAGCTGTCCAACTTCACTGCCCGCCAAGGACACCATTGTTCTCGGCCACGGCAGCGGTGGCCGCCTCAGCGCGGAACTGATGCGGTCTATATTTCTTCCCGCTTTCGAGAACCCGGTTCTGGCGCGCCTCGACGACCAGGCGATCATCACCGTGAACGGCACGCGTCTGGCCTTTACCACCGATTCGTTCGTCGTCAAGCCACTTTTCTTTCCGGGCGGAGACATCGGCTCGCTCGCCGTCCACGGAACTGTCAATGATCTGGCCATGGGGGGCGCCAAACCGCTCTTCCTGAGCGCCGCGTTCATCATTGAAGAAGGACTCTCGATCGCAGTACTGCGCCGGGTGGTGGACTCGCTGCGCTCCGCTGCCCGCAATGCCGGCGTTGAGATCGTCACCGGAGACACGAAGGTTGTCGAGAAGGGAAGCGGCGACGAGTTATTCATCAACACGACGGGAATCGGCATTGTCCCTGACGACTTGGAACTTTCCGCCGATCGCGCGCGTCCGGGGGACAAGGTCCTGCTCAGCGGTTCGATCGGCGAGCACGGCATCGCCATCCTGGCGCAGCGCGAGGGTCTGGAGTTCGAATGTCCGGTGGAAAGTGACAGCGCCCCGCTGCACACCCTGGTGGCCGACATGCTGACGGTAAGCCGCGAGATTCGCTGTATGCGCGATCCCACCCGCGGCGGTGTTTCAAGCACCTTGAACGAAATTGCCGAACAGTCGCGCGTGGGAATCCAACTGGAAGAGAGCTCAATTCCCATTCGTGAAGAAGTGCGTGGCGCCTGCGAAATGCTGGGCCTCGATCCGCTGTACGTGGCCAACGAAGGAAAGCTTGTTGCTATTGTTGCGCCCGACGCTGCCGATGCCATTCTCGAAACCATGCGCCGCCATCCGTTGGGTGGGAACGCCCGGATCATTGGCGCGGTGTTCGAATCGTCTTCGCCCATCGTGACTATCCGGACCGAACTCGGCACCAGCCGCATCGTGGACATGCTTGCGGGCGATCAGCTACCCCGCATCTGTTGAGAACCACATGCACGAAATGGGCATCGCCAATTCGATCCTGGAAGGCGTGGGCGCTGAAGTCCGCCGCCGTCCCGGAAGCCGCCCGGTGAAAGTCGGGGTACGCATTGGCGAACTGGCGGGCGTTGATCCCGACGCGCTGCGCTTCGCGTTTGAAGCGTTGACTCTCGACACCCCGATGCATGGGCTGGAACTCGATATCGAGTTCCGAGCGCCGCAAGGCCGCTGCCGCGAATGTTCCCACGAGTTCGCGATTCGTGATTTCGAATTGAAATGTCCCGGCTGCGGCAGCACTAATGCCGAGTGCATCAGCGGGGACGAACTGGAGTTTGCCTATCTGGAGGTGGAAGAAGATGAACCGTGTGCCGCTGGAAGGAAAAGTACTGAGTGAAAACGCCCGCGTAGCGGCAGAGTTGCGGGAGCGCTTTCGCGAGCACCGCCTGCCGGTTCTGAACATCATCAGCTCTCCGGGATCGGGCAAGACCACGCTTCTCGAAAAAACGCTGGAGAGTTTCTCACCGTCCGAGCGGGTGGCAGTGCTCACCGGCGATCTCCAGACCGAGAACGACGCCAACCGCTTGAAGCGCTACGGATTTCCGGTGAAGCAGATCACCACCGGTGGCACCTGCCATCTCGACGCCCGCATGATCGAGAAACACATTGCCGACTGGGACCTCGAAAAGCTCGACCTCCTGATCATTGAAAACGTGGGAAATCTCGTGTGTCCGTCCAGCTACGACCTCGGCGAAGCCGCAAAAATCGTCCTCCTCAGTGTCACCGAAGGCGAAGACAAACCGCTGAAGTATCCCTCGATCTTTTTCAAGTCCGAGCTGATGGTGCTCACCAAGACCGACCTGCTGCCCTACGTGCCGTTCGATGTCCCGGCCGCGATTGAGAATGCCCGTCGCGTTCATGCCGAGATGGAAGTCGTGAAGGTTTCCTGCCTGACGGGAAATGGCATGCACGAATGGCTGACGTGGCTGGAGCGGCGGAAACATGCGTTTCTCGCAGAGCTGGCTCATCTGGTCGGGTAGCCTGGAGACATGTGCCCGCACCAGGCAGAAAGAAAGCTCAAGCGCTAAACACCGCAGGTTCTTAGCCCAATGTTCGTCCCCCCTCCGCGTGTTTTGACTTCGGCGAGCGTTCTTCATCCCCTGTGGAAAAAGCCTGGAGGCCCTTCCTGGCGCGGGTTCGAGAGTGGGTTCAGGTTTTGTAATCTGAAACTTACGCGACTGGCACTTTGGTGGGTAGGGCTGGCACGCGCGGGCCATTTTCAGATCGGCGGCATCGTTTTACATTCCCAATTGAGCAGTTCTGGGGGAGGGCTGCCCGGGCGTCCTGGGTTCGAAAGAACCCGGACGCCTGTTTAATTTTTGGGCCTAAGCGGGCTTGCAATTCGCCGCATTTTCCAGCCGCCCATTTCAACCCAGGGGCGTTCCAGAAACCAGCAGGGGTCAGCCGTGGACGCTGTATGTGTTAGAATGTGTTCATGGCGAACACAACCGCGACTCTCAGCATTCGACTGAAACCGGACGTCAAGAAACGGCTGGCGAGTCTGGCAAAAGCTTCCGGCCGAAGCTCCAATTTTCTCATCGGCGATGCGGTCGAATCCTATCTCGCCGACCAGGAAAGAATGTTGGCGGAAATCCGCCAGTCGGATCGCCAGGTGAAGTCCGGCCACTACATCCGGCACGAGGACATGAAAGCCTGGCTCCTGTCCTGGGGCACCGATCGCGAGCTTCCCCCACCGAAATGCGTTTGCGGCAAAACGCATGACGACAAAGCGCCGTGCCGATAGATCCTCTCCCGCCCACGCCGCATCCCGCGCCGGGAAGCCCGGTGGAAATCGTTTGGGCGCCCTTGGCGCTAACTCGCCTGCAAGAGATCCGCGCTTACGTGGCCCGAGACAAACCGGAGGCAGCCGAACGGTTGGCCACGCGAATTGTCTCAGTGGTCGAGGCCCTGAGGAACTATCCTTACTTGGGCCGCGCCGGGGCCGAACCCGGAATCCGGGAACTGGTCATTGGCGTGACCCCCTATCTAATTCTTTATCGGGTGCACGGGCAACGGGTGACCATCGGCACGATTTGGCATGGAGCACAAAGCAGAGAGCGCAGGTAGTTGGGGAGTCGATGGTATTCATCGCCGGTAGCGGCCCATCCACTCGGTGCGGCCCAGAATGTGGCCCTCCATAACGTGTTCCACATCACTCTTACTGGCCCCGGCGGGCAGTGTCAGCACCGTGCTCAGCGCATAGAGCTTGAAAAAATAGCGATGCCCTTTGCCCGGCGGCGGGCAGGGTCCGTTATAGCCAATCTTGTGGAAATCGTTTCGCCCCTGGCGTGTTCCGTCCGTTAGTTGTTCCTTCTTTTCCAACCCGCCGCGCAGCGAGTGCGCGCTCGCTGGAATGTTGTAGACCACCCAGTGCACCCAAATCCCCACCGGCGCGTCGGGATCGTCCGGCCATCGCAAGTGAAACTTCGGGGAATCTCGGCGCCGTTGGCAAAATCAGCGCTGCGGAGAGCGAAAGACATGAGGGACACTCCTTTCGGGCGCGTCGGGGCTTGGACTGAAGCCAGCACGAGTAGCGCAGTCAACAACGCCAGCCACCCGCACTGGAAGTTGAAAGATCTGGGTTGGGAAACACGGTCTCGCAGACGGCGAAACATAGGTCGCGCCCGTTCAGTTCGTGGAGATGGTGAAATTCACCGTGATACGAGCCTGGGTTTCCACCGGCTGCCCGCTCTGGTAATAGGGCTTGAATCGCCACTGCTTCACCGCTTCCCGGGCCGCCGTCGCCAGGATGCCGGGACCGCTTACGATTTGCAGTTCCTGAATCGCCCCTTCTCTGGAAATCAGCGCCTGCAAGATGACGGCCCCCTGCACTTTCATCTGGCGCGCCAGCAGGGGATAGTCTGGGGGCACCGAAACGGTCACATTCTGCGCCGTTTGCGGCGATAGTTGAACCCGGTCCGCCGCGCTCACCACGGTCTCCTGCCGAACCGCTGGAGCTTCGGAGGCGGGAGAAGCCGCGCCCGAGTTCATATCCAGATGGATGGCACTGTTTCGCGCCGGCACGCGGGTGCGCCGGTTGCCGGCCACAACTTCCACCTGCAGAGGCGGCAGCGCCGCGCGCTCGGTCGTCGCCGCAAAAGGGGCTCCGGCCGCGGTCGGCTCGGGAGCCTTAGCCGATTTTCGCTCACTCTTGTTGGCGGCAGCGGCGCTCGCCGGCGCCGCGGCCAGTGCGGCACCGCTTTTTCTCCGCGGAGCCGACGTGTCCTGAACTTCCTCGTTCGGCGGAAACCAGAAGTCCCAGTCTTTGAGCACCACTGCTACCAGGGCCACCAGTAGGACGCCGAGCGCCATCAGCATCCGCTTCCGTTGTACTTCGGGATCCGGGGCGGCCGGCAGCAGCGGAGGCCGCAACCGCCGTTCCGGGTAGAGTTCTCGCTGGGATTCGTCTTCGGTAGGCACGGCACCACCTTGGAAATTGTAGCGGGACTGGGGGCGCTGGGAACTAGTATGCCCTGAAACCCGCGGCAATGCCAGAGAATCCAGGCGCGAGAATCCAGGCGCGTTTGCCCAGCCTTCCATCCGTCCCGGGCCCCGTTGTGACATCCATCACATCCACCTGTGGCAACCGTCACCGCCGAAGGTTTTGGTCGGACGCACACTGAGTACGTGATATCCGTCACAGGGTGGTGAGAGCCGGGAACCCTCCGGCCCGGCAGCTCCGGCGGTTCACTCGAGGGGGGGCGCAACCATGCTCTCACCATACGGACTCGACATCATCGAAAGCTGCCTGACCTGCAAGATGAGGGCAGACCGGATTTTCTGCGACCTGCCCACAGCCGCCTTGCAGGCTTTTGAGAGCATCAAGTACGCCACCGCCTACCCCAAAGGCGCCGTGTTGTTTGTCGAGGGCCAGGCCCCCCGCGGCATCTTTGTCCTGTGCAAGGGACGGGTCAAAATGTCCATCTGCGCCTGCGACGGCAAGACCCTCATCCTCAAGATTGCCGAACCTGGCGAAGTCCTTGGCCTCAGCGCCACCGTCTCCGGCAAGGCCTACGAACTGACCGCCGAGACCATCGATCCCTGCCAGGTGAATTTCGTCAAGCGCGATGACTTCCTGCGCTTCCTTAAGGAGCATGGTGACGCTTGTTTCAAGGTGGCCGAACAGCTCAGCGAAAAATACAACGTGGCTTGCCATGAGGTGCGCGCCCTCGGGCTTTCACACTCCGCCGGAGAAAAACTGGCCAAGCTGCTGCTCGAATGGAGTTCCAAGAACGGCGAGTCGCAGAAACAGGAGCCGCGTCTGAAACTCGCCCTCACCCATGAAGAGATTGCCCAGATGATCGGCACTTCGCGGGAGACCGTCACCCGTCTCTTTGCCGACCTCAAGAAGCGGCAGATTCTGCAGACCAAGGGCTCGACCCTGGTGATCCGCAACAAGGCGGCCCTGCGCTCCTTGGCCACCACTGGCTGACGCCCGCCGCCCGGCTCTCCCTGTGCGTACGGTCACCTTTGGCGGTGATTGCAGTCACTGTTTCTCCCCACCCCCTCAGTTATGAATGCGGTAGGAGAGAGTTTATGTCGCAAAGCTGTCTCGATTGCGCCCAGCGTTCGGATCGGGTCTTCTGCGATCTCTCGCCCGATGCTCTCGCAGCCTTCGACGGGATCAAGTCCGCCCAGACCGTCCCCAGAGGAACGGTGTTGTTCCGCGAGGGAAAGCCGGCGCGTGGCGTCTTTCTCCTTTGCGAAGGCCGGGTGCGCCTTTCGTTCTGCTCCGAAAATGGCCGCCGCATGACCCTTCGTATGACTGCCCCGGGAGAAGTGCTGGGCCTGAGCGCCTGTCTCGCCGGCGGATCCTACGAAGTGACCGCCGAAGCGGTGGACAATCTGCGCGTGGCGGCGGTCGGCCGCAAAGACCTGCTGCGCTTCCTGCGCGAACACCGCGAGGCGTGCCTGCAGGTGGTCAACCTGCTCAGCGAGGACCTGCATGTAGCCTATGATCGCGTCCGCGCCGTCGGACTCGGACGTGCGCGTCGCTCCCATGCGGCTCCGGTTCACTAACTGTCTCCGCGCGGCTCGGCGGGCGTGGTCCTGCCCGTGGTCATCAATGCTGGCGACTGTTCCGCCAACGATGCCGCCAATCCGCTGTTGACCGACAGCTACTACCAGAACAACACCCACTTCGGCATGTTCACGCTCATGGTCCGGCCCATCCCGCGGCTGACCACTCGCGTCGGCTACAGCGCCACCACCACGCCCCGTTACTTCCACGCCAACGATGTCACGCTCTCGCTGAAATACGCCTTCTGATGTCCGGTTGATTCCCTCGGGCGGCCTGCGGGCCGCCCATTCTTGCCTCCTGCCAGCAGACCGCGCGTCCATTCTCTTCATTCCCTTCATTTTCCTGCGCACTCCATCCCTGTGACCGCAGTCACGCCCCGACGTGCGCTGACTCACTGCCCCTATGGTCTTTGCCCGCCAAGATAAGAAGTCATCATCTTTATGTTCCGGAGGGGGTTCTCCCGCATGGCGACACGAACCGGCCGTGGGGCGAGGAAAAGGCTTGCCTGGGTGGGATTCCTGGCCCTGCTGCTTGGGGCCGGAGCCGCCCCCGCCGCCGACCTTTCCAACGACGACTGCCTGGCCTGTCACAGCGACAAGACTCTGACCACCAAGCGCTGGGCGCGAACCGTCTCTCTCTTCGTGGATGGCAAGAGATTCTCTTCCTCCGTCCACAGTGCGCTTTCCTGCACCTCGTGCCACGCGGATCTGGAGGGCAAAGATCTGCCCCACTCCACCCCTCTGGCTCGGGTCCAATGCGGCTCCTGTCACAGCGACGAACAAAAGCAGCATGCCAATTCGCTGCACGGCAGAGCTATCGCCCGGGGCGATGCGCTGGCGCCGCACTGCGTGGACTGCCACGGCAATCACGATATCGTGCCCGTCAAAGACCCACGCTCGGCCGTTGCTCCCTTGAAGATTCCTTTCGTCTGCGGTCGCTGCCACCGGGAAGGCACGCCGGTGCAGACCAACCGCAAAATCGATCAGCACAACATTCTGGAAAACTACTCCGAGAGCATTCACGGCGAGGCTCTTTTCAAGAAGGGCCTGGTCGTGACCGCAAATTGTGCGTCGTGCCACACGTCACACAACATTCTGCCCCACACCGATCCCAGTTCTTCCATTGCGCGGCGCAACATCGCGGCTACTTGCACCAAGTGTCACGCGCAAATCGAAGAGGTGCACCGCAAAACCATCAAAGGCGCGCTGTGGGAAAAGGAGGCGCACGTCCTGCCCGCCTGTGTGGATTGTCACCAGCCGCATAAAGTGCGCAAGGTTTTCTATACCCAGGGAATGGCCGATGCGGACTGTCTGCGCTGCCACAACGATGAACGCCTGAAGGCCGCGGACGGTCGTTCCATGTTTGTGCGTACCGTCGAAGTCGCCGGCTCGCGCCACGCCAAGGTGTCCTGCAGCCAGTGCCACTCCGGGGTCAACGCCTCGCGCGTTCGTCCCTGCGAAACCATCACCGGCAAAGTGGACTGTTCCTCCTGCCACGAGGAAATCGGGCAGCAATACCAGCGCAGCCGGCACGGCCAGCTCCTCGTTGCCGGCGACGCCAACGCGCCCAACTGCAAAGAGTGCCACGGCACCCACCACGTTCTCGGCCGGCACGATCCGGAGTCCGTCACCTTCCCGACCAACGTGCCCAAACTTTGCGGCCGCTGCCACCGCGAGGGCCAGAAAGCCGCTGTCCGCTACATCGGGCGGCAACACGAGATCATCCAGCATTACACCGAAAGCATCCACGGCAAGGGCCTGCTGAAAAGCGGTCTGACGGTCACCGCCACTTGCACCAACTGTCACACTGCGCACCTCGTTCTGCCGCGTTCGGATCCCGATTCCACCGTGAATCCCAAGAACGTGCCCGCCACCTGCGGCACCTGCCACCACGGCATCCAGGAGCAGTTTGTGCAGAGCGTGCACTCCGCGCTGGTGACAAAAACGGACAAGGAAATGCCCGTCTGCAGCGATTGCCACAGTGCGCACTCCATCCGCCGCACCGATGAAACCGGATTCAAGCTCGACATCATGGACAAGTGCGGACGCTGCCACGAGGAGATTGCCAGGACCTACTTCGATACTTATCACGGCAAGGTGTCGCGCCTCGGCTACACCAAGACCGCCAAGTGCTATGACTGCCACGGCGCCCACGATATTCTCCGCGTGGCCGATCCCCGTTCCCACCTCAGCCGCGCCAATGTGGTCGCCACCTGCCAGAAATGCCACGCCAACGCGACCCGCCGCTTTGCTGGTTACCTCACTCATGCTACGCACCACGACCCGAAGAAATATCCCTTCCTATTCTGGACTTTCTGGGGCATGACTACGCTTCTGCTCAGCACGTTCGTCTTCAGCGGCATTCACACCCTGCTGTGGCTGCCCAAGGCTCTCGAGATGCGCCGTGAACTCCGCGCTGCCGAACAAAGCGAGAACGAGCAAGAATCGGGCAGGGAGCAACTTGAAGAGAAAGCCGGCAGCGAGGATGGAAACCATGCCGACTGATCTGGAACTCCGAGCGCCCGATGGCCAACCATCGTCCCGGACAGTTGTTCCGGACAGGGAGACAAAGCGCCCGGAGCGGGAATTCGTCCGCTTCACGCGTTTGCAGCGCGCTCTCCACGCCTGCATGATTATCAGCTTCATCAGCCTGGCTCTAACGGGCATGTCGCTGAAATTCTCTTACACGGCCTGGGCCGTCATGCTGTCGCGCCTGCTGGGCGGATTCCAGACCGCCGGCTACATTCATCGCACCGCCGCCCTGCTGATGTTCGGAGTGTTTGCTACTCACCTCTACGACCTCTACCGCTTGAAGAAGCATGAATACAAATCGTGGCGCGCCCTGCTGTTTGGTCCGAACACCATGCTTCCCACCCGCCAGGACCTCAAACAGTTCCTTGCCACCATGAAGTGGTTCCTGGGCATGGGCCCGCGGCCTCTGTACGGGCGTTGGACTTATTGGGAGAAGTTTGATTACTTCGCCGTGTTCTGGGGGATCGCGATCATCGGTTCCACCGGCCTCGCCCTGTGGTTTCCGATCTTGTTCACCCGCTTCCTGCCCGGGTCGTTCATTAACGTCGCCACCATCATCCATAGCGACGAGGCCCTGCTGGCTACTGGCTTCATCTTTACCGTCCATTTTTTCAATACTCACCTCCGGCCGGAGAAGTTCCCGATGGACACGACCGTCTTCACCGGCCACATGCCACTGGCAGAGTTGAAACGCGACAAGCCGCTCGAATACGAAGCCCTGGTGGCGAGCGGACAACTCGAAGCCAACATGGAGGAGCCGCAGCCTGAAATCGTGGTCCGTACCATCCGCGCGTTTGCGTGGATCGCGTTGAGCTTGGGTTTCAGCATCGTTGTCTTGATCATCTACGCTATGCTGTTCGCTTACCGGTAGAGGGACGTCGTCGATGAAAGCGGCAAGACAATCCGGGATGCTGCTGCTGCTGGGCCTGAGCCTCGCGTTCCCGCTGGCCTGGTGCCTGACAGCTGCCGCTTCGGACCAGGATTGCCTGGCCTGTCATGGTGACCCGGGCATGAAATCCGAGTCGGGCCGGAGCCTGCACGTGGACGCCGCCCGGCACAAGAGCAGCGTGCACGGCGACTTGGGTTGCTCTACCTGCCACGTCGGCGTGAAGGAGTATCCCCACCCCAAGCCGATGCGCCGGGTATCCTGTGCTGCCTGCCATGAAGAACCGGTGGCGCAGGTGCCCAAGAGCGCGCACTCCATCCTCGGCAAGCAGGCCTGTGCCAGTTGCCACGGTACCGCCCATGAAGTGCAGCGCGCCGAGAAAATCATGCCGCAGCAGTGCGCCACCTGTCATGAGGAGAGCGTGCACGGCTATCAACTCGGGGTCCATGCTGCCGCCCGCAAGACCGGAGACCAGCAGGCCCCAACCTGTACCGCGTGCCACGGCAGCCCGCACAAGATACTTGCCGCCAGCGATCCCCAGTCGCCGGTCCATCATGGCAACATCCCTGCCACCTGCGCCACCTGCCACGGGCAGAAATTCGTTATGGAGCGCACCGGACACAGTGCGCAGCCCTTCTACTCCTATTCGGAGAGCGTGCACGGACGCGCCATCGCCGCCGGATCCACCAAGGCTGCGGTTTGCACCGACTGCCACGGCGTGCATGAAATCCGCCCCGCCAGTGACGAGAGATCATCCATCTTTAAGTTCAACGTTCCCGCCACCTGTGCCAAGTGCCATAGCGCGGTGGAGCAGCAGTTCATGCAAAGTATCCACGGCCAGGCCGTGAGCCGTGGCAACGGGCAGGCGCCGGTTTGCACCGATTGTCATGGCATTCACTCCATCAAGTCGCATTTCGATCCCAACTCCTCGGTCGCGGCGCAGAATCTGGCGCGAACTACCTGCGCCCGTTGCCACGAAGGAGTAAGGCTGTCGCAGGAATTTGGTCTGGAAGGGCGCAGATCCACAACCTACCTGGCCAGCTACCACGGACTCGCGTCCAAGCTGGGATCCCAGATCGTCGCCAATTGTGCCAGTTGCCACGGTGTCCACAACATCCTTCCTTCCAGCGATCCCCGCTCCACGATTGCCAGGGGCAACCTCGTACGAACCTGTGGCCAATGCCACCCGGGAGTGACGGAAAAATTTGCCCTCGGCAAAGTGCACGTGGATGCCCCCATCTCAGCCGACATCGGCAGCGTCGCGGTGCGCTGGATCCGCCGTTTCTACCTGAGCATGATCTTCGGCGTGATCGGCGCCATGGTGTTGCACAACTTCATCATCTGGCGGCGCAAAGTTCTCTCCATCCGCGACGCCTATCCCCGCACCGTCACCCGCATGACCAAGAGCCAGCGCTGGCAGCACCTCACGCTGCTGATCTCCTTCATCACCCTGGTCATCACCGGCTTCGCCCTGAAGTATCCCGACTCCTGGCTGTCCATGATCCCGGGCATGGGTGAGACCGTGCGCGGCATCATCCACCGCATCGCGGGAGTGACCATGATCGGTGCCGGCGTGTACCACATTTTCTACACCTTCCTGACCCGCGACGGACGCAAGCTGGTGCTCGATCTCTTCCCGGAACCGAAAGATGCGACCGATGTCGTCGCCGCCCTGCGCTACTACCTCGGCCTGGGCGGCGCCAAGCCCGAGTTCAAACGCTTCACCTACGCGGAAAAAGCGGAATACTGGGCCGTGATCTGGGGAATCATCGTGATGGCCGCGACCGGCATCATGCTCTGGGCCAAAGTCTCGGTTAGCAATTTGCTGCCGCGCTGGTGGCTGGATGTCGCCACCGCGATCCACTTCTACGAGGCCGTGCTGGCCTCCCTCGCGATTGTCGTCTGGCACTTCTACCAGGTGTTCCTCGATCCCGATACCTATCCCATGAACTGGGCCTGGTGGGACGGCAAGATGTCCCTGCATCACTACCGCGAGGAACACGCCCTGGATACCGAGACTCTGTTGACCGCAGCGCAGGCCCAAGCTGGCTCCGATGGCCCTTCTTCCGCCAAAAACGGCAACGGCGGTGGTTCTGCTCCGCAACCAGGCGCGCGCGAGGAGGTCGCAACAAAACGCAAGGACTAGAGCGCGCTTCCTCTGCGATACCGGCAGGCTGTCTGCGGAATGCGAAGGTCTACAGGATTCTGGTATAAGCAATAGGTTTCTAGTGTCCTGAGTCTAATGTTCGTTTACAAAAGCGGGCCACGGAGTCGAGGATTTGGTCGGCGGATTTGGTCCAGACAAAGGGTTTCGGGTTCTGGTTGTGATGGTCGATGAAGTGGCGAATGGCGTTCTCCAACTGC
>JACQDD010000101.1 GCA_016201265.1 Terriglobales bacterium
CAGCAGCCATTCCTTTACAAGCGCTGAGGGCCCGCGCTTCAGCAGCACGGGCTTGTTGGTGGTGGCGAGTCTCCGCAGCAGGGCAAAGTTCTGCATGTTGCGCGCGCCCACTTGGAGCATGTCGGCATACTCGCAGATCAGGTCGACGTCTTCGGTGCTCATCACCTCGGTAACAACGGGCAAGCCTGTCTGTTCGCGCGCTTCGCGCAGGATCTTCAGAGCCTCGATGCCCAACCCCTGGAACTCGTACGGTGAGGTACGAGGTTTGTAGGCGCCACCGCGCAGCATGGTGGCGCCGGCACGCTTCACCCCGTGGGCGGTTTCCAGCAGTTGTTCGCGGGACTCAACCGAGCAGGGGCCGGCGATCACTACGACTTCTTCTCCGCCAATCTTGACTCCACCTACGTCAACGACGGAGGGCTGCGGACGGCTCTGACGGCTGACGAGTTTGAAGGGCTGCGCGATGGCGACGACGTTGTCGACCCCGGGGGCCACGGAAAGAGCCTCGATTTCGTGCCGCCGTCCGCCACTGCCGACCGCGGCCACGATGGTGCGCTCGGTACCGCGGGTGACGTGGGGCTGGAATCCGGCCTCGCGGATACGCTGAATGACGTGCTCGATCTGCTCGGGGGTGGCATTGTCCGACATGTTCACAATCATGAGAGTGATCCTTTCAGGTTTCCGGCCAAAAACAAAAGCCGCGATCTTTGATCGCGGCGGCGCGTGGGATCTGAGCTGTCTCTAGTGCCTAGACTGGCTCCAGTCCTCCACCTCCGCCGCGAACGTAAAGCAATAGCGGCTAAATCGGCTGGAGGTGCTAAATCGCGTCATCAACATGCAATTCACAGGAGTACGCGCTCCAATGCTATTCAAAACGGAGAACAAGGTTCTACTGCAGAGAACTGGCGACACTGGAGAATGCGTTGTTGGCATTGCTTCCGATCAGTCGCACCGTGCCGATCACCAGTACTAGGATCACCGCCAGCATGACCGCGTATTCGGCGATGTCTTGTCCTTGTTCGTCCGACCACAGGTTTCGGCAAAACTGAAGCATTCGATCCTCCAAGCCCTCGTTTTGCGGGGGATTCCGAACCAACCTAGGCAGTAATAATGCCGCCTCTGTGGGCGATTGTCAATCGAAGCCCCGCGCCGATTTTCACAGGATTCCCACCTGACGATTAGAATCAAAAGCTTATGCCGCGGGCGCTCGAATACGAGGAGATCACAAAGGAATATCGCTCGTGGTTCGGCCGGCGGCGTGTGCGTGCACTGCAAAACTTTTCTCTTTCTGTGGAGTACGGAGAGATCTTCGGCTTCCTTGGGCCGAATGGTGCCGGGAAGAGCACGGCCATCCACCTGGCCATGGGCTTCATGCGGCCATCTTCGGGAAGCGGGCGCATGCTCGGGCAACCCTTCGACCACGTGGCGACCCGCCGTCGTGTGGGATTTCTGGCCGAAAACGTAGCTCTTTACCACCGCCGCGCGGAAGCAGCGATCCGCTTCTACGGCGGACTGAACGGTTTGCACGGGCCGGCGCTGGCGGGCGCTACACATGGGGCGCTCGAGGCAGTTGATATGCAGTCGGAGTCGGGAAGGAACCTTGGCCAGTTTTCGCGTGGCATGCTGCAGCGCATGGGTCTGGCACAGGCGCTCGTGAATGATCCGGAGTTGCTGATCCTCGATGAACCTACCTCGGCGCTTGACCCGGCAGCTCGGGTCTCCATCCGCGAACTGTTGCTGCGATTCCGGAGCCAGGGCAAGACGGTATTTCTCAGTTCTCACCTGCTTTCCGAGGTCGAGCTGGTGTGCGATCGGGTTGCAATTTTGAGCCACGGGCACGTGGTACGCACAGGGACGCTGAACGATATGCTCGAAGCCACAGACCAGGTGGAGATCGTAGCGCAGTCGGTTCCGCCGGCGCTGTTCGCAAATTCGGCGGTGGAGGGACCACGTTTGCATTTCGCCGTTCCGAAGAGCCTGCAGCGCGAGGCCATCGAACGGGTGTGGTCTGCGGGCGGGGAAGTAGTCAGTGTGAATCCGGTTCGGCGGTCGCTGGAAGAATTGTTCCTGGAGTTGACTAACCCGGATGCGGCCCCACTTAAATTGACCGAGCCACGGGCAGGGAAATGACATGAGACCGGTCTTCCTGATCGCGAAGAACTTTGCGCGCGAGCAACGCTGGCCGCTGTTTTTCCTGCTGCTCTGGGTGCTGGGCTGGGCCTTGTTTGGGTTGCTTGACGACGAACGGGGGCCCGAAGATGCTCTGATGATTTTCCGGCAACTGGCGGTGTATTCGGTGACGTTCGGGGTATTTTTCGGCAGCTCGGCCATTCAAGCAGACCAGCGCTCCCGGCGCATTCTTGCGGTGCTGTCAAAAGGGATTTCCCGACGCCAGTATATTTTTGGTCTCCTGGCGGGAATTGCCCTGGTTCTGGGCATTTTCTGTATCTGCATGGGATTTACGGCCAGTTGGTTGCTCGGACGCTACGGTTTCAGTGCGGGTCCTTTGTGGTTCGGAATGCTGGGGCTGTGGACCGCCTGCCTGCTGGCCGCATCGTTGACGTTGTCGCTGTCGACGTTCCTGCCACCGCTATTTGCCGCGATCGGCGCGGGCGCGCTGGCCGGGGTCCCGGCGCTGCTCTCGTTGCGCGGCGACGCATTCTCGCGCTACGTGATTCCGGTCCATGGTTTGTTACAGCCTCTGATTGCCGGTGACCTAAGCCAGGCGTGGCATGCCAGCCTTGGCATGGTTGTGCTGGGGTGGATGGAAACCGCGCTTTTCTGGCTGGTAGCGGCGTGGATTTTCTCCCGTCGGGATCTGGCGGTCGCGGTGGAGTGAAAAGTTTGGCGTGAAGTGGACCTGCTGTGACGGACGAAACTATTGCGCGGGGCCGGTCGAACTCGGCAACGTGGCGCCGATCGTGGTCGCGCTGCGAAGCAGTTGGCTGGCGGACTGAGTCGCGAGGTCCAGCACGCGTCCGGGGAACACGCCCAGGTAGAGCGTGGCCAGCACGCACACTGCGATAGCAAGTGCGGTGGCAGGCGGCGCCGACGTGACCGGAACCTCTCCTCGTGGTTCGCGCATGTACATCATCACGATGATGCGGAGATAGTAATAGGCGCCCACGGCACTATTGAGCACGCCGATGATCGTCAGACCAACTAGATCCGCCTTCAGAGCCGCGCTAAGGACGTAGAACTTGGCGAAGAAGCCGCCGGTGATTGGAATTCCAATCAGCGACATGAGGAAGAACGCGAGAGTCGCGGCCAGCATCGGCGACCGTCGTCCCAGACCGGCGTAGTCTTCCAGAGTGACGTACTTCTCGCCCGCATTGGCGAAGTGGCTGACCACGGCGAACGCTCCCACGTTCGTCGCCGCGTAGGCGGCGGTATAGAACATAGCCGCGGACACTCCCAGAGTGGACGTGCCGAAATCGCGGAGCACGGCGAAACCGATCAGCAGGTATCCGGCGTGTGCGATCGAGGAGTACGCGAGCAGGCGCTTGACGTTGTCCTGCACCAGCGCTCCGAGGTTACCAAGCGTCATGGAAAGCGCGGCGGAAACCCAGATGAGCCAGAAACGTCCCGGCGCGTTGATTTCGAACATGACGCGCAGCAGGACGGCGAAGGCGGCAGCCTTTGGTCCGGTGGACATCAAGCCGACAATCGGAGCGGGCGCCCCTTCGTAGACGTCGGGGGTCCAGACGTGAAAGGGCGCCGAGGCGACCTTGAACCCCAGTCCTACGAACATCAGTGCCACGGCGACGTAAGCCAGAACCGGTACGTTCCCGGAGTGAAGCGCGTGACTGATCGCGTCAATATTGGTGGAACCGGTGGCTCCGAACATCAGGGCGACACCATAGAGGAAGAAGGCGGTGGCAAAGGATCCCAGCAAGAAGTACTTCAGCGACGATTCGCTGCTGGAGGCCTCGTGGCGACGGAAACCGGCCAGAACGTACGTTGAGATCGAGGAAATTTCGAGCGCGATAAAGATCAGCACCAGCTCGACCGCCGACGACATCAGGCACATGCCGACGGTACCAAACAGGATCAGCCCGTAGTATTCGCCGGCGCGGATGCGCTGCACCGCCATGTACTCGTACGAACTGAGGATGACGACGGCCGCAATCGCGATGACCAGAAAGTGAAAGAAGACACTGAAACCGTCCACCCGGACCATGTTCCAGAACGCACTGCCTGGGTACTGCGCCGTAAAGAAGGTCGAAGCCAGCGCGGCGAGCGCCCCGATCAGCGCGATCGTGCCGAGGGACTTCTGGCTGCGGTTTTCGTCCAGTAGCGGATCGACAAACATCACGATCATGCCGAAAACCGAGAGAACGAGTTCCGGCAGGATGCGCATGTACTCCGAACCGCTCGGCGGGGTGAAGGCCTGCGCCTGAGCGAACAGAGCGGGGAGCGAGTGAGCGAGCAGGCTCATTGCCCCACCACCTTGGCGGCGAGCTGCGCGAAGGGAGCCAGCGCAGATTGCACAGCAGGATCAATGGAGCTCAGCCACAAAATCGGCGCCACGCCCATCAGCAGTGCCATGGCGGCAGCCGGCCAGAGCGCGGCTTTCTCGCGGACGTTGAGGTCCGGCAGGATCTTGTTCACCTCGTGCTTTACCTTTCCGAAAAAGACGCGCTGATACATCCACAGAAGGTATCCCGCACTCCAGATCACTCCGGTAGCGCCCAAAATTCCGTAGATAGGCCGCGCCTGGAAGGCACCGCTCAGCACCAGGAATTCTCCGATGAAGCCGTTCAGCAGCGGCAGCCCCACCGAGGCCAGCACGATGAACAGGAAGAAGGCCGCGTAGAGGGGCATGGGGGTCGCCAACCCGCCGAAGTCGGAGATCTCGTAGGTGTGACGGCGTTCGTACAGAATACCCGCCAGCATGAAGAGCGCGCCGGTGGCCACACCGTGTGCCAGCATGACGAAGACGGCGCCATTCAGCCCGGCATTCGTGAAGCTGAAAATCCCCAGCACGACAAACCCCAGGTGGCTGACCGAAGAGTAGGCGATCAGCTTCTTCATGTTCGGCTGCACGAGCGAGACGAGCGCGCCGTAAATGATGCCGATCAGCGCCAGAACCATGATCCAGGGCGCGTTGTGCCGCGACTGCTCAGGGAAGAGCCCGAGGTTGAAGCGCAACATGCCGTAGGTGCCCATCTTCAGCAGCACGCCCGCCAGCAGGACCGATCCGGCAGTGGGCGCCTCCACGTGCGCGTCGGGCAGCCAGGTGTGAAGGGGGAAGAGCGGGACCTTCACGGCGAAGGCGACAAAAAAGCCGAGGAAGAGCCACTGGGCTGCGGCGGCGAAATTCTCCACGCTGCCGCTGCGAATCGCATTCTGGATGGTGACGAAGTCGAAGCTGCCGGTCTTGGCATACAGCCACAGGATCGCCGCCAGCATGAACACCGAAGCGACCATCGTGTACAGGAAAAACTTGACGGCAGCGTAGACGCGCCGTCCATGTCCGTACATGCCGATCAGCAGCGCCATCGGAATCAGCGTCGCTTCCCAGAAGAAGTAGAACAGGAACAGATCGAGCGAGGTGAACACGCCGATCAGCGCGGTCTCAAGAATCAGCAGCAGAATGAAGAATTCCTTCACCCGCTCGTGAATCGAAGTCCAGGAGATCAGCACACACAACGGGGTGAGGAAGGTGGTCAGCACGATCAACCAGACCGAGACTCCGTCCACGCCCATGTGGTAGTGAATATTCGGGCTGGTGATCCAGAGTTTGTCGATCTCGAACTGAAAGCCGGCCAGGTTGCGGTGCAGATGGACCGGCAGGTGCAGCGATGTCACAAACGACAACAGCGAGATTACCAGGGCAAAGACCTTGATGTCGCGATCGCGACGCGGGATCAGCAATAGCAGCAGGCTCCCGGCCAGCGGGATGAACGTCACCAGCGTCAGAATGATCCGACTTAAGCTTTCCGAGTTCATCGCACTCCCATCCAGATCATGTAGGCGATCACGACCGCCCCTCCGGCGGCGACCCACCCCGCGTATGAGCGCAGATTGCCGGACTGCATGTGGCGCAGGTTGTCGGAAACGTGGCGGGCAGAGTCGGCGCTGTTATTGACGGTGGCGTCGATCACGCCCTCGTCGACACCTTTCCATAGAATTGTGGCGGAACCGTCAACCACTGGTTGCACAAAGAGGATGGCGTACAGCTCATCGACGTAGTACTTGTTCGCGACGGCGCGGTAGAGGCTGCCGAGGTTGGTGGCGATGCGCGCGGGGAGTTGCGGGAGACGGTAGTAGAGCAGATAGGCCAGACCCCATCCAAGCAAAGCCACAAATATGGAAGCGCCCATCAATAGGTGTTCCGTACCCGTGCCCGCTGCTTCTTGCGCTAGCTCTGCAACCCCCGCTTGAAACACCGGGGCCAGGAAATGCTCGAAGCGGTTTCCGTACCCTGCGAATCCTCCAACGACGGACAACACAGCAAGGATCACCAACGGGTCCAGCATCCCCCATGGGCTCTCGTGCGGTTCACCGGGGCCATGGCCGTGATCGTTGTGGGGATGCGAGTTGACCGTGGCTGCTCCGCGATAGTCGCCAAAGAAAGTCATGTAGAGCAGTCGGAACATGTAGAACGAAGTAATAAAAGCCGTCACGATACCGATCAGCCAATACACCCAACTCGCGTTGTAGGCCTTCCAGAGAATCTCGTCCTTCGACCAGAACCCGGCTAGCGGCGGGATGCCCGCGATTGCGAGGGTCGCGATCCCCATCGTCAAAAACGTCCACGGCATGTACTGTCGGAGGCCGCCCATCTTGCGCATGTCTTGCTCACCACCGATTCCATGAATTACTGACCCGGCGGCGAGAAACAGCAGGCCCTTGAAGAAGGCGTGCGTCATCAGGTGGAAGATGCCGGCCGAAAACGCCGCCACGCCGCAGGCCATGAACATGTAGCCGAGCTGCGAGATGGTGGAGTAGGCCAAAACTTTCTTGATGTCGGTCTGGGCGATGCCGATGGTCGCAGCAAACAACGCGGTCAGCGCGCCGACAATCGCCACCACCATCAACGCGCCCGGCGCACGCTCAAAGATCACGTGCGAGCGGGCTACCATGTAGACGCCCGCCGTCACCATGGTCGCCGCGTGAATCAGGGCAGAGACCGGCGTCGGGCCTTCCATGGCGTCGGGCAGCCAGACGTAGAGAGGAATCTGGGCGGACTTGCCCGCCGCACCTACCATCAGCAGGAGGCCTATCGAGGTCAGCAGTCCGGCGCCGGTGGTCTCCGGCTGCAGCGGCTGAATCTTGTCAAAGACAGCAGTGAAGTCGAGCGAGCCGAAATGCCTGATGATCAGGAACAGCGCAATGAGAAATCCGAAGTCGCCGATCCGGTTAACGATGAAGGCTTTCTTTCCAGCCGCCGCGGCCGAGTCTTTCGTGAACCAATACCCGATGAGCAGATAGGACGCGAGCCCGACGCCTTCCCACCCGATGAACATGAGCAGGTAGTTCTTGGCCAGCACCAGCGTCAGCATGAAAAACATGAACAGGTTCATGTAGGACATGAAACGGTAGTAGCCGTCGTCGTCCCACATGTAGCCGACGGAATAGATGTGGATGAGGAAGCCGACGCCGGTGACGACCAGCAGCATGACCAACGAAAGCTGGTCCAGATAGAAGCTGAAGTCGGCCTGGAAACTGCCCGCGCGAATCCAGTGGGCGAAGTCGAAGTAGTAGGGGGCCGCAGCAGAAGAGAAGCCGAAGGCGATCCAAAGTGCCAGGCCAAACGGAGCGCCGCAAAAAACGAGAGCAATCGTGGAGATCGCCTTCTTCGACGACTGGCGTCCGAAGAAGCCGTTGATCGCCGCCCCGGCGAGCGGAAGCACCGGAATGAGCCAGAGATAAGGGTTCGGCGTCATAGCTTGAGCAGGTTCACCTGGTCCACGTTCAAAGTTTCGCGCGTGCGATAGACGGCAATGATGATCGCCAGCCCCACGGCAGCTTCGGCGGCGGCAACGACCATGACAAAGAAGACGAACACCTGTCCGCTAAGCGCATGCCAGTGGGCGGCGAAGGCAACGAACGACAGGTTCACGCCGTTCAACATCAACTCAATCGACATGAAGATGGTGATGATGTTGCGCTTGATCAGGAATCCCAGCACTCCGCAGGTAAACAGGATTCCGCTCAGCAGCAGGTAGTAGGTCAGAGGTACCATCAGCGCTCCTTCCCGGAGGCCACGAATTCGGGGGCCTCTTTCTCGGTGGACTGGCTGTGATGATGGCGAGCAATGTCCTCCGGCCGGCTGGCGAGCACGACCGCGCCCATAATTGCGATGAGGATGAGAATCGACGTCACTTCAAACGGCAGCAGAAAATCGTGAAACAGCAGCCGTGCAATATCGCGCGGATCGCCGGGCAAGGCACCAATCGAAACCGCCTGGGTGTTGGAGTGATGCAGCAGCGTCCAGGCTACGAGCACAGCCCCCATCACGACTCCGGGGATGCCGAGCAGGATGGCGACGCGACTGCCCCCGCTGCGCGCTTCTTCGCCGGCATTGAGCAGCATGACGGTAAAGACGAAAAGCACCATGATGGCGCCGGCATACACGATCACCTGTACGGCAGCAACAAATTCCGCGCCCAGCAGAAGATACTCCCCCGCGAGCGACGCCATCACCACGACCAGCGACAGCGCGCTATTGATGGGATGGCGCTGCACCAGCAGGTTAACCGCCCCCGCCACGCAGATCGCTCCGAAAAACAGAAATAGAGTTAGATGAAGCATCTTCTGTGCAGTTCTCGGTTCCCAGTTCTCAGTTCCCAGTGTTCCCAGTTCTCAGTTCCCAGTCAAACCCAGATCGAAACTGGGAACTGAGAACCGAGAACTGGGAACTGTCTTTACGCTCTCCACGCCACGATCAGTGCCGTCACCACCAAATTCGCAATCGCCAGGGGTAGCAGGAACTTCCATCCAAACGCCATGAGTTGGTCATAGCGGAAGCGGGGAAGAGTCCAGCGCACCCAGACGTACAGAAACATGAAAAAGAAAACTTTCAGACAGAACCAGAACACCGGCATCAGCGCCTGCAGGATGGGCGGCCCAAAAATCGGCCCGTGCCATCCTCCTAGAAATAGCAGTGTGGCCAGGCAGGCGACCGTCACCATGTTGGCGTACTCGGCCATAAAGAACATGGCAAACTTCATCGCGCTGTACTCCGTGTGGTATCCGGCGACCAGTTCCGACTCCGCTTCGGGCAGATCAAACGGCGTGCGGTTCGTCTCCGCATACGCGGAAATCAGATAAATGAAGAACGCCAGGGTCTGTCCGTGAAAGATGTTCCAGCGCGGGATGAAGCCCCAAAACACGCCACCCTGCGAGTCGACAATGTCGCGGAGGCTGAAGCTGCCGGCCATGATCAGAACTCCAATCAGCGACAGGCCGAGCGAAATCTCGTAGCTGATCATTTGCGCGCTGGCACGCAGTCCGCCGAGCAAGGAGTACTTGCTGTTCGAAGACCAGCCCGCCAGAGCCACGCCATACACGCCCATCGAAGTGATGCCGAGAATCACCAGCAAGCCGATGTTCAGGTCGGTAATCTGCAGGGGCGTCTTGATCGACCCGATGGTCACCCAGTTTCCAAACGGAACCACGGAAATGGAGGTGATGGCGAACACCACCGCGAGGATCGGGGCGGCGATATAGAGGGGTTTGTACACGTGGGGCTGCGTCAGATCCTCTTTGAAGATGAACTTGACACCATCGGCGAGCGGCTGGAGCAGGCCGAACGGGCCGACCCGCGTGGGGCCCCAGCGGTTCTGAATGCGCGCCGACACCTTGCGCTCCAGCCAGACGCTGTACGCCACCGCCGTGAGCAGGATGATGATCACGGCTACCGACTTGATGATCGAAATGATGACGAAGGTCGTTATGCTCAACGCAGTGTCCGTTTTCCTGTGTGGCGCGGGCACTCTTGCCCGCGTGTTGTTGTTTCTGAGCTCTTAGTCCGCCGCAACGTCCGTCTCTGCGGGTTTGTTTTCCATCACCGAATTCAGCGTGTGCGAATAGCGCCCCAGCGTTCCGGAACTGAACAGATCATCGTTCGCAGGAACGATAAGTTCCGGTTTGTGCAGGACGCTTGGGCCACTCTCGGCAATCTCGATGTGCTGATCATTCCCCGCCAACAGATTGATCCGGGAAACATCGTATCCCGCCACCAGCCGCTGAATTTCGTCAAGGATTGCAATCGGGTCAAACGGGGTCATCTTCGGCTCAAGGTTGTGTGCCTCGAGCCACACTGCGTGCCGATCCGCCTCGCCTGACTGCGCGCCCCGGGTCTGCCCCATGTCGGCGTGTGTGCCGCCGCCGAAGGGCACCAGTTTGCGCACGTCGAAGCCCATAGCGTCCGCAATGCGGACGATCATCTCAAAATCAGGCTTGGTCCCGGTGACCTCGCCTGCCTTCTTCACGAGCTGGAGATCGCCGCAGGTGTTTGTACACGTGCCCGACTTTTCGTAGGCATTCGCCGCCGGCAGAACCACATCGGCGATGGTCGCAGTTTCGGTCAGGAACATGTCCTGAACCACCACGAAACTCTTCGAAAACACGAACGGATCGATGCTCAAACGCCCGATAGGATTCGACCCGACCACGTAGAGCGCCTTCAGCTTGCCGGCTTTGGCCGCGTCCACCATTTCCGGCAGACTCAGTCCTTTTTCTGTCGGAAGGCCGCCCCATTCATGATGGAACTTGTCAGCGCTGCTGGCCGGCTGATATCCGGGCAACAGGTCTGGATAGAGCCCCATGTCAGCGGCGCCGCGCGAGTTGGCGTAGTCGCTCAGGCAGATCAGCTTGACGGCGGTGAGCGATGAAGCGAAATTCACGAGCTTCTGAATGTCCGCCCCGCGCAGCTCTGAACCGAAGGCGATAACGAGATTCTGCTCGGCGCGAATCTTGTCGCGCAGCGCGGACCAGGCGTCACGATTCGTGATGTCGCTCACGAGCGAATCGAGCAAGGAATCGTCGCCCGCAAGGAACGCAATCGCTCGGGCTTCCGCTCCCGTCGGAACCAGGCCGAATCCTGCTGTCTGACGACGCAGCTTGATCGGTGCCGAGTTGATAACGTATAGCCGTGACCGATGCAACCGGACGTTGTTGCGAATCTGCCAGGCCAGCAGCGGATGTTGGTTGGTTGGATCATTGCCGATCAGCAGCATCGCCGGCGCGTTGAACACCTCGCGCATGGACGCCGTCTTGCCCGGCTTGCCGTGCAGAGCGGCCGCGAAGGCCGCGTAGTCGGCCGTGCGGTGGTGGTCCAGGTTGTTCGTCTTCAGCACCACGCGGGCGAATTTTGAGAGCAGATAATTTTCTTCGTTCGTTGTGCGGTTGGAGCCGACCACGCCAATGGCCGAGCCGCCGTCTTTATCGCGCACTTCGGCAAAGCGTTTTCCGATCAGCCCAAACGCCTCTTCCCAGGTCGAGGGCGTCAGCTTGCCGTTCTTGCGAATCAGGGGCTGGGTGAGGCGTTCGTCGTTGTGGGCGAAGTCGAAAGCGTAGCGACCCTTGATACACAAAAAATCGTTGTTAATGCCACTCTTGTCGCGGTTGTCGCCGCGGACGATTTCCATGCCGGTATCGCAGCGGCGCACGCCGAGCGTGGTTTTGCAGCCATCGCCGCAGTGGGTGCAGACCGTGCCGACGTGGTTCATTTCCCACGGACGGGTCTTATAGCGGTAAGCGCCCGAGGTGAGCGCGCCCACCGGGCAGATGTCAATGCACATGCCGCACTCTTCGCACTCCAGATGATCGTCCTGATTGGGAGCGATGACGGAGTTGACGCCGCGATTCTGCACGCCCAGCGCCCAGACATCCATGGCTTCTCCGCAGACGCGCACGCAGCGATAGCACAGAATGCAGCGCGGGCGGTCGAAGTACGCCACCGGAGACCACTGCTGTTCTTCGCGGTGGTTCTTGGCCTCCATGAACCTCGATTCGGCGGCGCCGTAGGAGAACGTCATGTCCTGTAGTTCGCACTCGCCGCCGGCGTCGCACACCGGGCAGTCCAGCGGATGATTGCCCAGCAGCAACTCGACCATCGCCTTGCGCGCCTGGCGTACTTCGTCGCTGTCAGTCGCAACGATCATGCCCTCGGTGACCACCGTGGTGCAGGCGGTCTGCAGCTTGGGCATCTTTTCAACCTTGACCACGCACATGCGGCAGGCGCCCTGCAGCGGCAAATTGGGGTAATAGCAAAAAGAGGGCACTTCGATGCCCGCACTCTTGCAGGCCTCGATGAGTAGCGTCCCGGCGGGGGCCGTGAGCTTTCTTCCGTCGACAGTAAGTGAAACATCGGGCATTTGGTAATTTTGTAATCGGGTAATTTTGTAATTTAACTTCTATCGATTCCCGCGCGCCGTAAATTGCGACGCAGTGAAAATCGCGCTCAGTTCGTGCGCTTCCGCCAGCAGCGATTCCAACTTCTTCAGCGGGACGATGTCACAATCCGACCGCATCTCCAGCCAAAAGACTGTCTCGTCCGCTTCCTCTACAACAATACCTATGTTTGCAATCCATTCTGCTTTTGATCGGGCACGGCAAGCCGCTCGGTAGTTCGCTGCGACTGCCGTCCCGCACCGCATCAGTTGCTTGCCTAAGACCTGCGCATCCGTCTTGTACGGTAGAGCACGATAAGCCCGCACAATCCTAACCGCGAATGCCTTCGTTCGATCTCGAAGCTCTTCTTGCTGCGACGGCATCAGGTTCACAAATTACAAAATTACCCGATTACCAAATTACAAAATCTCTCTACGCCATAACCGGAAGCTGCTCCACCGCCCCCACCTTCTCAAACGGGCACGGCCTGCCTTCCAGGTGATCTTCAAACTCTTTTCTGAACTTTTTCACGAACGCCATCGTCGGCATCGCTGCCGCGTCTCCGAGCGGGCAGAAAGTCTTACCCAGCATGTTCTCGGCGAGGTAATAAATGTTGTCGATGTCTTTTTTCAGGCCAGCGCCGGCATGGAAACGGGTCAGCGTCTTCTTCAACCAGTCCGTGCCTTCGCGGCAGGGGATGCACCATCCGCAGCTCTCGTGCTGGTAGAACTTGATGGTGCGGAGGGCGAACTTCACGATGCAAGTGGAATCGTCCAGCACGACCACGCCGCCCGAACCGAGCATGGAGCCGGCCTTGGCCAGCGAGTCGAAGTCCATGGGCACGTCGATTTCTTGCGGCAGCAGCACCGGAGTCGAAGATCCGCCCGGGACCACCGCTTTGAGCTTGCGTCCACCCGGAATGCCGCCGCCAACCTCGTAAATCATCTTCTTGAGGTTGTAGCCCATCGGGAGTTCGTACACGCCGGGCTTGTTGAGGTTTCCAGCCAGGCAGAACAGGCGCGTGCCGCCGTTCTTCGGCGTGCCGATACCCGCATACCACTCCGAACCTCCCAGCATGATGTGGGGCACGCTGGCCAGTGTCTCGGCATTATTGATGACCGTGGGCCCGCCCCAGAGCCCGACGATGGCAGGGAAGGGAGGCCGGATGCGCGGGATGCCGCGCTTGCCTTCCAGCGATTCCATCAGCGCCGATTCCTCGCCGACTTCGTAGGCGCCCGCGCCGCCGTGCCAGTAAATGTCAAGATCGTATCCGCTGCCGAAAATGTTTTTGCCGAGAAAGCCCCTGGCGTAGGCGTCCTGGATCGCTTTCTGCATGATGATCGACACATAGCGATACTCGCCGCGGATGTAGATGTATCCGGTGTGGGATCCCACGGCGATGGCCGCGATCATCACGCCTTCGATCACCGCGTGCGGATCGTGTTCGAAGATCAGGCGGTCTTTGCAGGTTCCAGGTTCGCTCTCATCGCCATTGCAGAGGACATACTTCGGTTTGGCGGACTGCTTCGGAACAAACGACCACTTCATGCCGGTCGAAAATCCAGCGCCGCCACGTCCGCGAAGGCCGGAGCTCTTGACCTCATTGATGATTTCGTCCGGCTGCATGCCGAGCGCTTTCTGCACGGCCTTATAGCCGTCCAGATCGACGTAGCGATCGATGTTCGTCGCTCCCTGGCCGAAGCGCTTCGAGACCACGCGTACTTCGTCGGGATGGGAAACGAGGCTTGCCATTTTGTAATTTTGTAATCGGGTAATCTTGTAATTGTTAAATCTTGCGCTCGACTTGGGAACAGCACGCTAAGATTGGTTTTTCAAAATACCAAATTACACAATTGTCCGACTACCAAATCCCTACTGAGTTCCCTTCTTCCTGTACTCGTCCAGCACTTTGTCCATCTTTTCGATCGTCAGGTTTTCGTGAAAATCGTAGTTGACCTGGATCGCCGGAGCCCAGCTACAGGCGCCGATGCATTCGACTTCTTCCAGCGCGAACAGGCCGTCCTGGGTCGTGCCCTTGTGGCCGATGCCGAGTTTCTTTTTGCAGTGATCGAGCAGTTCCTCGCCGCCGCGCAACATACAGGCGATATTGGTGCAGACCTGGACGTTGTATTTCCCGCGCGGCTTGGTGGTCAGCATCGAGTAGTAGCTGATCACGTTGCGCACCTCGAGTTCGGTCAGATCGAGGCGCTGGGCCAGTTCGGCAATGATCTCGCCGGTCAAAGAGCCGATCTCGTCCTGCGCGTAGAGCAGAGTCGGTACCAGCACCGAGCGCTTGGTCGGATAGTGCGTGAGCATCTCCGTAAAGCGCGATTCGAACTCTTCTGAAAACTTCATAAAGTCATTTGGTAATTTTGTAATCGGGTAATTTTGTAATTTGAAAAATCAGGACTTCGCCAAATTACAAAATTACCAGATTACTAAATTACAAAATCGGCCCTACCGGTCAATGTCTCCCAGCACGACATCAATGCTTCCGATCGCCGCCACGACATCGGCGATCAGGCGTCCCTCGCACATTTTGGCCAACACCTGCAAGTTGGCGTAGGACGGTCCGCGCATGTGCACACGATACGGCTTCGCGGTGCCATCACTGACGATGTAGTAGCCCATTTCGCCGCGCGGCGATTCCACTGCCTGGTACACTTCGCCCGCGGGGACGGTGAAGCCCTCGGTGATGATCTTAAAGTGATAGATGAGGGCTTCCATCTGCGTCTTCATTTTTTCGCGGTCAGGCAGTACGACCTTGGGTGCATCGGCTTTGGTCGGACCTTCCGGCATCCCAGCCAGCGCCTGTTGCACAATCCCGATCGATTCGCGCAATTCCTGCACCCGGCAGATGTACCGCGCGAACACATCGCCTTCAGTCGCAACCGGCACTTTGAACTTGAAGTTTTCGTAGCCGGTGTACGGGGCATCGCGGCGCAGGTCGATATCTATTCCGCTGCCGCGCAGGGTCGGGCCGCTCGCGCCCAGGGCGATTGCATCTTCGGCGCTCAGGTGCGCCACGCCTTTGGTGCGCATCAGAAAAATCGGGTTGCCGGTCAGCAGGCCTTCGTATTCGTCCACGTTGCCGGGGAAGCGGTCGGCGAAGGCCTTCACTTTCTCGAAGAACCCGAGTGGCGGTTCGAGCGCGAGCCCGCCGATGCGGAAATACGAAGTCATCATGCGCTGGCCGCTGACCATCTCGAAGAAGCGCAGGATGTCTTCGCGCTCGCGGAAGCAATAGAGAAAGACGGTCATCGCGCCCAGGTCCATCGCGTGCGTTCCCAGCCAGACCAGGTGCGAGTTGATGCGGGTCAACTCATTCATCAGGACGCGCATCCACTGCGCCTTGGGCGGAATCTCCAGCCCCAACAACTTCTCTACTGCCAGGCAGTAGGTCAGGTTGTTGGTCAGGGGGCAGAGATAGTCGATGCGGTCGGTGAGCGGAACTACCTGCTGGTAGAACTTGGCTTCGCAGGTCTTCTCGATCCCGGTGTGCAGGAAGCCAATCTCCGGCATGATCCGCACGATGGTCTCGCCATCGATTTCGAGCACAAGCCGCAAGACTCCATGCGTGGACGGGTGCTGCGGTCCCATGTTCAGGACAAGCGTCCGGTCCTGACCGGGCTCAACCACTGCGGAAGCGGGGAATTGCGTCATGGTTTACCGATAGCCCTCCACCGGGTAGTCCTTCCGCAGGGGATGGCCTTCCCAGTTGTCGGGCATCATGATGCGTTCGAGGTGAGGGTGTCCGGTGAAGCGCACTCCGAACAGGTCAAAGACCTCGCGCTCGTAGTGGTTGGCTGCGGGCCACACCGAGGTCACCGACTCAATCACCGGGCTGGAGCCGTCCAGCCGCGCCTTGAGCCGGATGCGCTCTTTCTTAGGGATCGACAACAGGTGATAGACGATTTCGAAGCGCGGTTCGGACGGATACCAGTCTACGGCGGTGAGGTCACAAAGATAGTTGAACGGACAAGCGGGGTCGTCGCGCAGGATGGCGCAGGCCTCGCGGATCGAGCCTTTCTCGATCCACAGCGTGAGTTCTTCCCGGTCGAATTTGGCCGCGTGTACCACGCCGGCGTTCCATTCCAGCAGGCGGGCGAGCGCGGGGTGCGACTTCAACTGTTCGATATCGGTAATCGCCGGTACCAGCGCCATCAGACATGCCCTCGCTTGACGGCGATTGCGCCCCAGTCCAGCACTCCCTTTTTCCACACATAGAAGAGGCCGACCATGACGATGGCGATGTACACCAGCATCTCCCAGAAGCCGAACATCTTCAGTTCGCGCAGAATGACCGCCCAGGGATAGAGGAAAACGGCCTCCACGTCGAACAGAATGAACAGCATAGCCACGAGGTAGAACTTGACGGAAAAGCGCTCGCGGGCGTCCCCGATGGGCTGAACTCCGCATTCATAGGGGGACATTTTGGCTCGGGTCGGTTTGTGCTGCCCGATCAGCCAGGACAACGTCACAATAGCGCCCGCGACCGCAAACGCGATCACAAAATGCAACAGGAGGGGCAGGTAGCGGGCGAAATAATTGTCCGGCATAGGAGGAGCTAGATATAATGCGCGCCAAGCACTACTGTAAACGTTCTAGATTAGTTTTTGGCTGGCGGAAGTGTCAAGCAAAGTGCGCGTTTTAACAGAGGTTTAATCCACCAGAGCTGGTTTTCAAGGAAAGAAAGTCCTGTCCCCATGATTTTTGGCTTTAACACCGACATCAAGCATCAGGACACTGTGTACCACGTGCAAAGCGAAGCGCGCGAAAGCGAGCAGGTTTTGCAGACGCAGGTTTTCGTTCGCGGCCGCTGCATTGGAAAGCGCGCGATATCGTACGCCGCGAGCGCGAACGAGGGCGAGGTTGGCGATTCGCACAAAGAGAAGATGCTGCGCGACCAGCACCGGCAGGTGCTGGATGCGATCCGGGAAGGGAAGCTCGACGCGCTCCTCGACAAGCGCGAGACTCCGGAAACACTGGCGGCGATCCGGGAACTGGAAATGGCGTGGCTCAATTCCAACTCGGTCCACGCCAGCGGCAACCTGCTGATGCACCTGCGCGTGACCGAGGGCGGCGCGGCCGTGGAAGGCGCACGGCTGACGTTTCGCTTCGCGCGTCCAGATGCTGCGCCGTACTACGCCCAGGTGCTCACCGACTCCGGGGGCAACGCCGAAATGAGCTTTCAAGTCGATGAAGCTTCACTCGCCGAATCTTCTGTTCTGGTCCAGGCCAACTATTCCGGACGCACCGCCACCCGCAAGTTCCGCCTGCGGGCAGCCGGCTAGTTCGGCGTCGCGCCGCCTCCCCGGCGGCTGTCACGCGGGCGCCCCGCCTGCGTTTGGCTGCGCTGAGATTTTCTTTGCGTGCTTTGCGAATCCTTGGCGGCCTTCGCGGTAAAGGTTTTTAGCCGCAAAGTTCGCCAAGGATTCGCAAAGGACGCAAAGTGACGCACGACCAGTACGCGCCCGCTTGCTCCCACCATCTCCGTGCTGAGAAAATCGTTCTAGATGAATCTCACCATCAATGGGGAAAACCGCGCGCTACCGACCGGGACCCTGGGTGCGCTGGTCGAACATCTCGGCATGAAGTTGGACCGGGTGGCGATTGAGCTGAACCGGGAGATCGTGCCTCGCGAGCAATGGGCGCAGACCCCATTGAAAGATGGAGACCGGCTGGAGATTGTGCACTTTGTCGGCGGCGGATGCGCTTCCGCTCGGCTATCGGTTCCGGGGAGAACGTTTATGATCTGCGAGCCCAAGCCCAAGGCGCAACAACAGCCGCAACAGTAAGGTCAGAAAGCCCGCGCGCGGACTCGCGAAACGCGGTGCGCCCCGCAGACGCTGGAGGCCCCGGGCAGAGTCGAACTGCCGACCAACGGTTTAGGAAACCGCTGCTCTATCCATCTGAGCTACGGGGCCACGCCATAATTCTACTGCACCCTGGGCCCCTTCTTTTTCTCGGCCAATCCTGGAAGACAATCCTTTCACCGACCAGCCGGTTACTGCGCCGATTACCAAACGATTACGATTTGGGGGTGATCCGATGGGTGGAGAATCGCCCCTGCCTTGAAGGTGCAATTCGTTGCACCCGGGGCAGGAAGAAGGGTATTGAAAACACGGCGATTCCAGGCAGCAGGCGCGGCCAGTCGCGTGCGCTTAAGGATGCGCATCATGGCTGCCCTTCGATCTGCGATGCTCGCGCTCGTTCTGCTGACTGGTTACTCTGCTTGCGCTCAGCAGTTGACGTTGCCCGACGCGCCCTCACACCACAAGTTTTTCGATCGCCAGAACACCGTCGCATTCAGCACGCTGGCCGGGCTGATCGCAGTGGATGCCGTTACCACCCAGCGCCTGACTAACTCCGGACAGGCTCGCGAGGCCAATCCGCTGTGGCGGCCCATGGTGCAACAGGGTTGGCAAGGAGAGATGGCTGCTTCAGCCCTGGGTTTCAGCGCCGCGCTCGGCGTCGCCTACACCTTCCACAAGACCGGCCATCACAAGATGGAGCGCTGGGCCAACTGGTTCACGGTCGGCATCGAAGCCGCCAACGATACCCACAATCTGTTTCTCGACGCGCGGCGGTGAGTCGCGAGTCGCGAGAAGCGAGTGGCGAGTATCTGTGTCCGAACGCCGCTGGCTGCCTTGATTTGGCGCTTCTCGTGGTGGGTTACTCACTACTCGGCTCTCGCTACTCGCCACTCCAGCGGACGTCTCCCAGAAGTCACTTCGAATTGCGCGGACCGCTACCGTATAATGCTTGCCAGTGCTCAAATACTCCATCGTAGTCCCTCTCCACAACGAGCAGGAGAACGTCACCGACCTGTACGCGCGGCTGAAGTCCGTCATGGAACTGAGCGCCGAGACCTTCGAAATGGTCCTCGTGGACGACGGCTCCACCGACGGTACCTTTCAGTTGCTGCGTGAGATTGCCGCGGTGGATAGCCGCGTGACCGTCGTGAAGCTGCGCCGTAACTTCGGCCAGACTGCCGGCCTCGCTGCCGGTTTTGACCATGCCCGTGGGGAATACATCATCGCCATGGACGGCGATCTCCAGCACGACCCGGCGGACATCCCGGTATTTCTGGAAAAGATCGCCGAGGGCTATGACATCGTCAGCGGCTGGCGTAAGAACCGCGTGGACAATTTCTGGTTGCGCCGCTTCCCCTCGCGTTGCGCCAACTGGCTGATGGCCAAGCTGAGCGGTGTGGATATTCACGATTTCGGCACAACCTTCAAAGCCTACCGCCGCGAGATCCTGGAACAGGTACCGCTCTACGGAGAACTGCACCGGTTCATTCCGGCGCTGGCGTCGTGGCACGGCGCGTCGATCATCGAAGTCCCGATCAAGAATGTCAACCGGGAACGGGGCGCTTCGCACTACGGGATTTCCCGCACTTTCCGCGTGTTCTTCGATCTGATTACGATCCGCTTCCTGCTGCGGTATCTGGCGCGGCCTCTGCACTTCTTCGGGACGCTGAGGATGTTCAGTATTTTTTCGGGATGCGCGGTCGCCGGCTGGCTTATTCTGCAGAAGCTTTTGCATCAAACCGACGTCATGGTCCAGCACGGTCCGCTGATGTTGTTCTCGGCGGTGCTGCTGCTCGCAGGATTCAATCTGC
>JACQDD010000113.1 GCA_016201265.1 Terriglobales bacterium
TCACCATGGAGCGGCCGATGAAGCACACTTTCCGGCCGTGCTCCCGGGCCATATCGACCGCCAGTTTGAGGCGATGAATCGAGGATGAGAAACAGGAGATGAACAGCCGCCGCTGCGTGCGCGCAAAAATTTCTTCAAACTTGCGGTGAACGGCACGCTCGCTGGGCGTGTATCCCTTGCGCTCGACGTTGGTCGAATCCTGCAGCAACGCCAGCACGCCTTCCTTGCCGTACTCGGCGAAGGAGTGAAGATCGAAGAGCCGGTTGTCGGTAGGTGTGGGATCGACTTTGAAGTCGCCAGTGTGCAACACCACGCCTAGCGGCGTATGGATGGCGAGCGCGACGCAATCCACCAGGCTATGCGTGACCTGAATCGGATGAACGGTAAACGGCCCGATCTTAAAACGCTCGCCGGGACGGATCTCGCGCAGGTCGGCGTCGTCGAGGAGCTGGTGCTCGTCGAGCTTGTCTTCGACGTAGGCGAGCGTGAACTCCGTACCCCAGACGGGGACATTGAGCTCGCCGAGAATCCAGGGCAGGGCGCCGATGTGGTCCTCGTGCCCGTGGGTGAGAATGATGGCGCGGACGTGCTTCCGGTTTTCGAGCAGGTAGGAGATGTCGGGGACGACGATGTCTACCCCGAGCAACTCGGCTTCGGGGAACATCAGGCCGGCGTCGACGACAATGATGTCGTCGCCCCAGCGCAGGGCCATGCAGTTCATACCGAACTCGCCCAGCCCGCCCAGCGGTACGATGTGCAGTTTTCCAGATGGCATTCGAAAGATGATGCTAGCACAGTGAGTAGCGAGTGGCGGGTAGCGAGTCGCGAGTTGCCAGCGACTAGCGACCAACGACCAGCGACGATTCACCTGATAGACTGCGGCCAGGATGCCAGAGGGAGAGAAAAAATCCTGGCTGCGACGGCGCGCGGAGGGCGCGATCCGCGGCGGGCTGACTCGCGCCTACGAGACGGTGCGCGTAGATCCGGGGCGATTTCTCATGCAGATGCGGGTCGCCTACGGCCTGCCGATCGCTAGTTTTCGCGAGGTTTACACCTTGGAAGTCGAAAAGCTGGACGAAGTGGCCGAGTCAGTCATCCGCAGCGGGATGAAGCTGGCGGCTGTCGAAGGTGCAGGCTTTGGACTCGGCGGAATCATCACCATTGTGCCGGATCTCGGCATCCTCTCCGCAATCACCATGCGCACGATTCAGAAGCTCAGCCTGGTCTATGGATTCGAGTTAAACACCGACGACGAGATCGCCGAACTCTGGATCGCCGCCGCCAGCGCCGCAGGCGTTGACATCAGCCGCGAGCTGCTCGAAAAAGAAGTGGTCAACCGCTTCGTTCCGAAAGTGATTCAGCGCATTGCGGCCCGGGCGAGTGCTGAGGTCGTCGAGAAGTGGGCAGGGCGCCTGATCCCGATCGCCAGCTCCGCCATCGGCTGCGCGCTGAATTACTACTTCGTGCGTGCCTGGGGAGAGCGGGCGCTAGCGCATTTCCGCAAGAAGCATCTGGAAGCGCGGCGGAGGTTTGCGGAGAAACAAGGTAAGCTCTCGGCTCCGCCTTCTGCGCCTTCGCTGTCTTGATCGGTGCCGGTGAAAGGGAGGTCTTGCGGAATGCGTTGTTCGGCACTCGACTACCGCAGCCGATGTGCAATCGGGGAGTTGGCCACGCTCAATTCGGAAGCAGTCCGTAGACGTCGATCTCGGTGCGTGTACCGATATAGACCTTCCCGTTCGCCACAGTTGGCACTGCAAGTTTCACGGCATTTCCGGCAGCGTCACGGTTACCTGCCGCTTGCGAGCTATTCCACAACTCGGTTGCAAGATTCGCAGCATCGTAGGCATGAAGTACCGCAGGGCCAAGGCCGAAAGCACTCGGGATACCGTAGCGGCTGGAGTCGATTGCCCAGAGCACGCCGCCAGAAGCGCCTTGGGCAGACACCGATGGTGTTGGCCCAGGAAAGGGAAAGCTGGTTGCGGATCGCGAGGACGCTATCGTGCTGAAGGACCCGGTGGTTGGATCGAAAGTGAACAAGCTTATATTGTCGGACGTTCCACCGAGATACAGCTTGTTTTGCCAGAATGCCGGAGTGCCGAAGATGGCCGGTGCGGCGAGAAAGCTCTGCAGGATATTGGTGTCAGTGATAGTGCAGATGGCACAGTAGTTGCCCATCGCATCCCGGTTCAGCAAATAGAGCTTGCCCTCCTTGCCCCCGGCCACTAACAGATGGGGAGGACCCGAAACCTGATCGGGCAGAACCACCACGCCGCTGGAACCAAGGTCGAGGTCAACCGCATTCAAGAAGTCCTGATTGAAGGGTGTGAACCAATCGTCCAGCGAGAGCCCCGACGCCGTTCCGACCTTCAGAACACTGTCCCCAAAATCATTGTTCGGCGGTGAGCCAGAGTTTCCATCAAAGGTGCCGTTTCCGGTCGACAAATAGAGATTGCCGGAGCCGTCGACTGCCGGAGCCCCACCCGCCATCCAGATGCCGCCGCGAGAACCGTTGGGATCGGCGTTGAACACTGCTGCCTGCGCCAGAGTTGCTCCGTCATACGCGATCACCCAGCCGTGGTAAGGGTCCCGATCTTCGTGAGAGGCCCAGACGATATACACGATCCCATTCACTAGAGTCAGGGCACTCCTCTGGTGCTGGTTCTGCGGGTTAAAGGTCAAAACGCCGCCCACCGAACCGTCCCCGGTACCCGGCACGGAGGCCGTGATGTCGATCGGCCCAGCGTATTTCTCGCTGCCTGTGACCAGGTCGAGCGCATGCAACCGCTGATGGAACGTGCCTGCTGGTCCTTCCGATTTGCTGACTACATACAGCGTCCCGGACGTCTGTTCAATGACTGGCGTGCCGGTGACGCCGATCTCTGGCTGGATATCCTGGTATCCGTTCCCCACGTCTCCTGTTGGCACCGGTATTTCGCCGGCGGTGCCCCCGTGAGCGGCATCCAGCAGATTGGCGTGCCATAACTGCGAGCACGGATTTGCGTCCGCATCAAAGGCGTAAGCGCTGTCGTGCTGCGTGGCCACGAAGATGGCGTTCCGGATCTGGCCACCGACATTCAGGCTGGGCACCCACAGTGGTTGGGTGTAGGCTGCGCCGTCCACCGGACAGGAAAACAACTTCCCGAAGGTGGCTGTTTTCACGCTACTTGTGGTGAGCGCGTATTCCTGCGAATTTGTGCCGTCGCGGGCCAGGTTATTGTGATAAGTCACAACCCCGGACAGATCCGTGACTGCAATCGTCGCCGAAGCAGT
The DNA here is from genome assembly GCA_016201265.1 of Terriglobales bacterium. Taxonomy (GTDB): domain Bacteria; phylum Acidobacteriota; class Terriglobia; order Terriglobales; family Acidobacteriaceae; genus Acidiflorens. Next base: position 3,271 of record JACQDD010000113.1, read on the forward strand.
CTTCGTGGTATCTGCTGTGCTCGTAGCCCGGATGGTGTGCGTAGCGGCTCCGGCAGGGGGAGTATAGAGACCCGCGGTGCTGATCGTGCCCACTGCCACGCTCCCACCGTTCACTCCGTCTACACTCCAGGCCACGCGGTTCTGTGGGTCACCGGTGACCGTGGCACTGAACTGCGCGCTTTGGGTGATCGCCACGACGGCGGCACGCTTGGGACTTATGCTCACCGAGATTGTCTGGGTCCCCCCGCCGCTGCCAGCACCACACCCGACGATCACCAGGGTTGCTATGACGCAAGTAGAAGTGCACACGATTCGATGACTGCGGCTAAGCACGAGGATTTTCTCTTTCGTATTCTGGGCACGAGGCCTATTCATTACATGCTTCGGAAGCACAAGGCAAGTAGCGCAGCACTATCGGAGCCAGTCTTCCAGTTCGATCCCGCGCTCGGTTTTCTGGTCGCGATACTTGACGATCACGGGCGTGTAGAGCGAGAGATTCCACTCTGCGCCCTTGCCCTTCGTCACGGCTCGCGATCCGGGGACGACCACGGCGTTTTCCGGGACTTCGAGCGGCTGTTCGGGAGTCGCGCGGTAGATTTCGCCGCGGACGAGGTCATAGAGCGGCGTGGAGCGGGTGAGAATCGTGCCTGCCCCCAGTACGGCGCGCGTCCGCACCAGCGTGCCTTCAAACACGCCGCAATTGCCGCCGACCAGAACATCGTCTTCGATGATCACCGGGGCGGCGTTTACCGGTTCGAGCACGCCTCCGATCTGCGCGGCAGCGCTCAGGTGGACGCGCTTGCCGATCTGCGCGCAGGAACCGACCAATGCGTGCGAGTCAATCATCGTGCCTTCGTCCACGTAGGCGCCCACGTTGATGAACATCGGCGGCATGCAAATTACGGAAGGCGCGACGTAGGCTCCTTCACGGATGGAGGAACCGCCCGGCACGAGGCGGATGCGGTCTGCGAGCGCGAGGCGGCGGGCAGGGTAGGTGTCTTTGTCGACGAAGGAGAGGACGTCGCCGTCGGACATTTCTTTTAGCTCGCCAATCCGGAAGCCGAGCAGGATGCCTTGCTTGACCCAGGTGTTGACCGTCCAGCGGCCGCCGATCTTTTCGGCGGCGCGAATTTTGCCGCGGGTCAGACGCGCGCGGAAGTCGAGGAAGATGCGGCGAGCCTGGGCGGCGTCGCCGATCGTTCCGGTCGCCGAGAGGGCGTCAATCGCCGATTTCAATGCGCTCAAAGACGTTGCGTTGGCAATACGTTCGGGAGTCGTAGGGATGGAGCCTCAAGGGCTAAAGCCCGTATTCTTGTTGTATCGTAGCGGCACGGCTTAAAGCCGTACCCTTCCCAAATTCAACTCTTGGACCCAGACTCGCGGGGCAACAGAAAGCCAAGTGCCAAATGCTAAGTGCCAACTGCTGCCCTACGCCACGCACTTGCACTCGCTGCGAATCAGCACGCCCGGCATCTGATGGGTCGCCTCGCGCGCCTCGGTCAGATTCCCGTACGGACCGTGCCAACGCGAATGATTGGCGTCGTGGCCTGCAGGCCGTCCCTTACCGCCGTTGCATTGTCCGCAAGAACCGCGATGCAGAACCGCCTTGTGCGGCCCCGCCGCCCAGTTCTCGTAAACGTAGAATTCACCGGCGGCGACCGCAATCGGAGCGGCGGCAGCTCGTGCAACCAGCCCGGCGTCGGTGGCCACCTTTTGTAGCTTGGAGCGCGTATCGCGCCGCATCGGTAGCAGCGGCAGGCGGTAGACCTCTTCGATCTTCCCCATCATCGCGAGCACCGCTTTGACCGGCAGCGGATTCGATTCGATGAAGTTGGCCTGCATCAGCGGAAGATACTTGCGATGGATGCGGCGCGCGGTCTCCCAGTCGTTTGCGAGCGCGGCGCGCGTCATCTCCGCCATCTCGCGCGGAATCTCGTTGGATGCGACGGAGATGATGCCCACGCCGCCCAGCGCAATGACGGGCAATGTAATAGCGTCGTCGCCGGAGAACACAAGGAAAGTCTCCGGAACGGCGTTCAACACGTCGGCAATTTGCGACATGTTTCCACTGGCTTCTTTCACGGCGGCAATATTAGGGACTTCGGCGAGACGCGCCAGAGTTGCGGGCTCAAGATTGGCGCCCGTACGCCCGGGAACGTTGTAGAGGACGAGGGGCTTATCCACCGCTTCGGCAATGGCCCGGAAGTGACGGTACTGGCCTTCCTGCGTGGGCTTGTTGTAGTAGGGAGAGGCGGTGAGGATGGCGCTCACTCCCGGTCGCGCGGCCACTTCTTTGGCCTTGGCCACCGCTTCCTGGGTCGAGTTGGAAGTCGCCCCGGCGACAATGGGAACGCGCCCGGCGACAACCTCGACGGTCACGTCAATGACGCGCAGCCACTCGTCGTGGGCGAGGGTAGGAGTTTCCCCGGTCGTGCCGCAGGGAATCAGGAAATCAATGCCCGATTCCACCTGCCAGGCCACCAGGTTTCGTAAAGCGTTTTCATCTACAGCGCCGTCCTGAGAGAACGGTGTGACGAGAGCGGTACCACAGCCTCGCAGTTGCATAGGAATAAGATAACGCTAGCGGGACAAAACTGTAAGGGCAACCGGTGCTTTCGGCGACAATCCGACTTCGGAGCCCGGCTCAGAGCTGCTTCCAGACTTCGCGGAACTCGAAGAATCCCTGTTTGCCCGCCAGCCACTCTGCCGCCCGCACCGCTCCCTCGGCGAAGCCGCGGCGGGACTTGCTGTCGTGGCACAAGTAGATCCGGTCGTTGGCAGAATTGAAAACCACTTCGTGCATCCCGACCACGTCGCCCTCGCGGAAAGAAACGATCCCGAGTTCCTGCCCGCCCGATTCGCGGAGGATTTTTCTAAGCGTGATCGCGGTCCCGGAAGGCGCGTCTTTCTTCTGGGCGTGGTGACGTTCGAAGATCTGGCCCGAATATTCGAAACCCAGGGCCGGCGCTGAGGCCTTGACGATCTCGAAAAACAGGTTCATGCCGATGGAGAAGTTGGAACCATAAAGGAAACCCGTCTTTGCCGACTGAACCATGTCGCGAAGCTGAGGCACGTGGTCGTACCAGCCGGTGGTCCCGACGACCATGTTCTTGCCGGCACGGATGCAAGCCTCGGCGTTGGCGACGACCGCCGAAGGGATCGTGAAGTCAATCACTGCGTTGCTTTCCGAGAGAAAGTCCGCGGTGAGCGCGTGCGCGTTCGCATTCTCGGAGGCGCCCAGGACGCGGACGTGATGGCGCCGTGCGCGAGCGACTTCGGCTACCAGTGAGCCTGTTTTGCCGCGGCCTAGTATTAGGAGGTTCACACAAAAACCTTTAACCGCAGAGGTCGCAAAGAAAAGCCGCAAAGGGCGCAGAGGGAACCCCTTTTCAGTCGCATGATCCGTGCCGAGCCTGGGTGTCCTCTGCGTCTCGGCGGTGAGATATTACGCGAAAACCTCCGGGTCCGTCTGCGCAAAGAACGCGTGGTGCAAACGCCGCACGACTTCGGCGGCATCGTCTTCCTCTATTACAAACGTGAGGTTGATCTCGGAAGCGCCCTGGGAAATCATGCGGATCTTAACGTCTTCCAGAATCCCGAACACCTTGGCGGCGATGCCCGGAGTATCGCGCAGACTTTCGCCCACCAGGCAGACGATCGCTTTTCTGCCTTCGTATTTGACGTCGGCCAGCTTGGCCAGATCGGCGGCCAGGGCGGGAATCGCCTCGTTCGTCTCGGCCGTCACCGAGACGCTGACTTCGGAGGTAGAGACCACGTCGACTGCCACTTTATGCTGATCGAACACCTCAAAGATTGACTTCAAATACCCGTGCACCAGCAAACGGCGGGGCGCGGCCACGTCCACGATCGTAATCTTCTTCTTCAGAGCAATGGCTTTGAAGATGTTCGCGCAACGCGGAGCGCGCGCCGTAATCTTGGTCCCCTCGCAGGCCGGATTCTGAGAGTTCAGCACATAGACGGCGATGTTCTTCTGGATCGCGGGAAGCACGGTCGCGGGGTGCAAGACCTTGGCGCCGAAATAGGCGAGTTCGGCGGCTTCGTCAAAACTGATGACCTTGATGCGGCGGGCATCGGAACAGAGGCGCGGGTCGGTGGTCATCATGCCGTCGACATCGGTCCAGATCTCGATCCGCGTGGCATCCAGTCCCGCGCCGAAAATGGCGGCGGAAAAATCCGAACCGCCGCGGCCGATCGTGGTCGTGACACCGGCGCGGTTGGAGCCGATGAAGCCCCCCATGACGGGCACTTTTCCTGCCTCCAGCAGCGGCTGGACTTTTTTCTGCAGACGCTCGTTGGTCTCGTCGAACTGAGGAACCGCTTTGGTATAGCTCGAGTCGGTGACGAGACATTGGCGGGAATCTACGTGCACGCCCGGAAGCCCGTGGGCTACGAATGCCGCCGCCACGATCTTGCTGGAAAGCATTTCACCGAACGCAGCCACGGAATCGTAGGTGCGGGGAGTGATTTCGCCGACAGCGCCAATGCCGCGCAGCAATTCGTCCAGATCTTCGAAGTCGGCGCCGAGTCCACTGTGAAATTCCGTGAACAGGGCTGTGCCCAGCAGTTCGCCGGCAGTTTCATAGTGGCGCTCGCGGAGGGCGCGCGCCATCTTGAGCGCGGTCTTGCGGTCCCCATTGCCGGCAGCCTTGCCCATGGCGAGCAGGGAATCGGTCACCTTGGCCATGGCGCTGACAACTACGACCGGGCGGTCTGCGAGCCGCCCCTTAACAATCTGGCCGACGCGGTCGATGGCCTTCGAATCTTGTACGGAAGTCCCGCCGAACTTCATGACGATCATGGGCGGGGGTGCTCCTTGACGTGAACCGGGAATTCACCACAGAGACACAGAGGCACAGAGAAAATCGGGATCAAGAAGGACACGGACCTCTGGCCGAGGTTTTCTCTGAGCCTCTGTGTCTCTGTGGTGAACGGTTTTTTCACCCGAGATACCCCTTCGCCTTCAGCAGTTCGGCATTGAGAAGCGCCGCTCCGGCTGCTCCGCGGATGGTGTTATGGGAGAGCACGGTGAACTTCCAGTCGAGGACGTTACAGCGGCGCAGGCGACCAACGGTGGTCGTCATACCTCCGCCGGAATCTACGTCGAAGCGCGGCTGCGGGCGGTCCGCGGCGTTCAAATACATCACTGGCTGCTCTGGCGCGCTGGGCAGGCGCAGGTGCTGGGGCTCGGCGCGGAAGTCGTTCCAGGCCGCGATGATTTCTTCCGGCTCCGCTTTTTTCTTCAACCGAATCGAAACCGACTCGGTGTGGCCGTCTTCCACCGCCACCCGGTTGCACTGGGCGCTCATGGCGAAAGTCGCCGGGATGACGCCGTTCCCATTCAGGGTTCCCAGCAGCTTCTGGGTTTCCTCTTCCATCTTCTCTTCTTCGTTAGCGATGTAGGGAATGACATTGCCGAGGATGTCGAGCGAAGCCACACCAGGATATCCAGCGCCGCTGACCGCCTGCATGGTCACTGCCATCACGGTTTCGAGCCCGAAACGCTTGTGCAAGGGCGCCAGCGCCAGCACCAGTCCAATCGCCGAGCAATTGGGATTGGTCACGGCGAACCCGCCGCTGGTGCGCCGCCAGGATTGAGTTTCAATCAGGCGGATGTGGTCGGCGTTGACTTCGGGAATGACCAGGGGCACGTCGGCCTGCATGCGCAAGGCGCTGGAATTGGAGACAACCGCGCAACCGGCGGCGGCAAACTGCGGCTCCAGCTTGCGGGCGATCGCGGCGTCGAGGGCGGCGAAGATGATCTTGGGCGCGCCTTCGGGTTTGGCAGGCGAAACCGTCATACGGGCGACCGCAGGCGGAATGGCAGTCTTGAGCCGCCAGCGCGCGGCTTCAGCATACGGCCGGCTCTCGGAGCGATCCGAGGCCGCCAGCCACGAGACTTCAAACCACGGGTGGTGCTCGAGCATCTGAATGAAGCGCTGCCCGACGATGCCCGTGGCACCGAGAATTCCTACAGCAAGTTTGTTTGGCATGGCTAGACTGCGATTTTATAACAAGGGGAATTCCGGCGAGAATTGCTTTGCGGGCACTTCGCCGGGAGGGCACGAAAGTGTGAAAGCACGACCCTCAGTGCACAACACGTGCCACCGGAGTGATGTAGCCTTGCTGAGAGAGGTCCTATGCCGGAACTACGCCAGAATTTCGCCACCAAAGAGTGGGTCATAATTGCCACCGAGCGCGCCCGCCGCCCGGAACAGATGGTGCAGCACCGTGAGCGGAAACCGTTGGCCCCGTTTGTCGCAAGCTGTCCGTTCTGTCCCGGGAACGAGGGGCTGACCCCCCCGGAAGTCTTGCGGGTGCCGGCGTCAACGGCAGTACCATGGCACGTGCGGGTGGTGCCCAACAAGTTTGCTGCCCTTTCCCGCGAGGTGGAGCCCACGCGCACGGTCCACCGTTCCCGCCGGACGGTGAATGGCTTCGGAGTGCACGATGTGGTCATCGAAACGCCGGACCATGCGCAGGTGCTGGCCTTGATGCCAGATTCCTACGTGGCGGAGATCCTGCGCGTGTACAAAACGCGCTATGACGAACTCAGCCTCGATCCGCGCATTGCGCATATCACGATTTTCAAGAACCATGGAGCCGATGCCGGCACCAGCCTGGAGCATCCCCATTCCCAACTCATTGCGACCCCGGTCATCTCGCACCAGGTGCGGGAGCGCTTTCAGCACGCGCTCCGCCACCACGACGATTTCGGCGAGTGCATGTTCTGCCAGATGCTCGAGGAAGAAATGGAGGAACAGGCGCGCGTGGTGATGACGTCGGAGCACTTTGTCGCGCTGGAGTTATTCGCTTCGCCGGCGCCGTTCTGTACCCACATTTATCCGCGGCGGCACATGGCGAGCTTCGGGGATGTGAGCGCCGCCGAGATTAACGATCTGGCTCGCATGCTGCGAACCATGCTGGCCAAGCTCTACCACGGGCTGAAAGATCCGGATTTCAACTTCACGCTGCGCAGCGCTCCGGCCGAGAACTTCGGGGTGAAGTACTTCCACTGGTATGTCAGTATCATCCCGCGTCTGACGCGGGTCGCCGGATTTGAGCTGGGTTCGGGAATGTTCATCAACACCGTGGTGCCGGAGGCGGCCGCTGAGTTTCTGCGCAAGGTGGATGTGGAAAGCACGGAGAGCGCCGCGGCTGCAGCAACGCAGTAGCTGAGAAGACGGCGGCCGGCTGGACTCAGGTTCGGCCGCGCCCCAATTCATGGGGGAAAGAATATTCGTTGAGCGGACCGAACTTGCGCTTTTCCGCATAGATGCGCCAGCGCCGCCAGACGATGCGCAAGCTGGCCATGACCGGAATCGAAAGATAGACGCCGAGCACGCCCGCCATCTCACCCCCGGCAAGCACGCCGAACAGCGCTCCCAGCGGATGCAACTGCACGCTTCCCCCCATTACGCGGGGGGAAATCACGTAGTCCTGAACCAATCGCCAGATAAGAAGAAACAACAGGAGCAGCGGCCAGTACCTGTAACCCGCGAGGACGGCGACCGCCACCATGGCAACCCCCGCCACCAGGGGCCCCACGATAGGGACGAACTCAAGGACACCGCCAGCCGTTCCCAGCACCATGGCGTAGGGCACGCGCATGACGCCAAGGAATGACGTATAAGCCAGCAGAGACAATCCAGCTAGCGTGAGTTGCGCGCGAATGAACTGGGCCAGCATCTGGTTCAGATCCCGGAGCACATCCTGGAGAAACTCGCGCTGGGTTCGGGACTGCACCACCGAGATCAAAAACTCGTGGAAGTTGCCGCCATCGCGCAAAAAGAAAATGGCCAAAATAGGAACGAGAAACAGAACCCAGATCTCCTTGGCTGTCCCGGCGACGCGTACTCCAATGCGTTGCGCGAGAACCAACAACTCCTGGCTATGATCCTTCAGGACCTCCTGAATGCGGCTCTGGGTGGCCCCACTCCATCCCCGCTGCTGCCCGATATCGAGGGCGATCTGGCCCGAGCTGACCTTTTTCGTCAGTTCCGGCCACGCCTCACCCAGGCGAGCCGCTTGCCGGGTAATTCTCGGACCCACGAAGAAGATAAACAGGGCCAGGCCCGCGAGCAACAGAACGTAGATGAGGGCGATGGCGCGTCCGCGGCCGCGCACCAGTTTCTGCAGGCGCACCACCGCGGGGTTGATGAGGTAGGCGAAGAAGATCGCGAAGAGAAACAGGATCAGGGTCTGGCGCGCGACGTAGAGGAAAGCTAGTCCCAGGGCAAACAGTAATGCCGTGAACAGAACGCGTGAAGTGCGTGAATCGACAATGCTCAAGAGCGGCACCGATTAGTCCAGGCTTGCAAGCCAGGGTTCTCTCGCAACGCCCTGTCGTTATCGTAGCTTGTTAGCTGGCGCCCGGTCCAAGTTCCGAAAGGGGGTGCCCCTTCAGCCCGAGACTCCACTGTGTCTGTACTTCAATCCCGGACCACTTCCGTGTTTTCCGAAGGAATGGAAATGCGCAAGAGCTTGAACTGATCGTCGAGCCAGAGGGTCCAGGTTCCCGTCTCGCTCTTCAATTCCAACTTGTTCAGTTCCTGCTGCACACCGCGCACTGCGATCTTCTCCCGGCCCAGATATTCCATGCTGGCTAGTGCCGAGGTATGCTGGCGCGGATTCAAGGTTCCGAACTTCGCAAGCTGCTTACCCGTGCAGGCCATCTGCCCGTTTTTCTGGGAGCAGATCGATGCCATATATTTCCATGCGAGCACCTCACGGTGAACGAAGAAGTAGTCGTCGAGGATGCTGGTTGCAGCAGGGAGCAAATAGGGCTGTTCCTGCTGTTTGTCTTGCGGTCCGGTGCTCCATTTCTCCATCAGAAATTGATCGTTGGGCACGACCACTGACTGCCCTTTTCCGGGACTCAACTCTTTCCAGTCGTAACGGCGGATTTCCCCAGCGGCCGTAAGCTGCATCTCCGAACTCTGCGCGGCCTGCCCGGCGGAGCCCTCCGCCTTGAACTCGGACTGAATTACGCTGCCGTTGGCATTCTGAGTGATCGAGAACGTCTCGGTCCCTACACGACGGCCGTTCATAAACACCCCAAACGCGCCCGAGTCCACTTTCTGTCCCTCTGACTCTTTCTCCTTTCCCTTGGGAGCCGCCAAAATGACCCCAGGCAGCGTGAGTGCCAGAACGAGAGCGAATAGCCAGCGCGACAACTTCACCGTGGTCCTCCTGTTTCAGAGCTAGCGGGATGAGTTTGAGAGGTTCCGGTGTCCCCGGCCTTCCTCTCCCCAAGCTGCAACCCGGCTTCGATCTCAGCGCAGATCGAAGTGAGATCTTTGCCCGTGGTGGCGACGACCAGCGTCGCTTGACGATAGAAGGGAAGCCGTTCCGCGTACAGTCGGGCGAACTGCTCGCGATCCCTGCGCAACGGCCGTTCCGTCTCATCCTCCGCACTGCGCCGCCAGAGTTCGTCCACCGGCGCTTCCAGGAAGACTGACGGCCAGGGCTGCAACAGTTCCCGATTCTTTTCCTGTGCGAAAGCTCCGCCACCGAGGGCAACCACGCTGTTGCGATCCAGCGATGCCGTCAACTCGCGCAGAGCAGCGGTTTCGGCCAGCCGGAATCCCGGCTCACCCTTTCCTCGAAAAATCTCAGCAATGGTCTGCCGTTCGCGGGCCTCGATCCGGGCATCCAGGTCGACGAAGTCCCAGCGCAGGCGCTGGGCGAGTTCCTGTCCCACGCTGCTCTTGCCCGAAGCCATGAACCCTACAAGAAACACAGCACGCGCTCCCATGGCGCTCCGTGACGCGAAAGGGTATCCCTGGCACCCCTTCAGCGCGGATCTGCTCCGGCTACATTCGTTTTTCAGCGTTTCTTTAGGCGGATTTTACCACTGATCGACTTGAAGACGACCTCGGATGCAGCCTTGCCGACCGTACCAAAGAAGGAACGCCCCGCCTCCACGGGGAACCGTGGGTGCTCGTTGGGCACGAGAGAAACATCGCTTTGGACCTGTCCCTGCATAGAGTGCGCGTTGAAGTCCGCTGAAGCGCTGGCAGGCATCAAGGCCTCGATGTCCCCGGTGTGGGTGGTGAAGTTGTAGTCGCCTCCCGACCCGAAATCGCCGTCGTAGTAAATCTTGCCGCTTCCGGAATTGACCTGGACAAGCGGTCCCGTGACCGAGTTCAGGTGAACATCTCCGGTGATCGAAGTAATTTCAATATGCGCACCGCGAACGTCAGTCAGGGTAATCGGGCCGCTCATCGTCTTGACGTGCACGTGGCCTCCACCGGCGTTGCGAATATCGACAGGCGCAGATGCGCTCTCAAGGCTGAGATCTCCCCGCAAACGCTCGACCACCAGAGGACCTGTGGAAGAGCGCAGACTGACGGTGGCATTCGGGGGAACGGTCAACTCGTAATCCACTCGGCCGCTCTGGTTGTCCGCACCTTGCAGCAGCTGGGACTCGATCTCAATGCGGTTGCCCTTTTGTAAGTGATCCACTTGAACCTTGCTCGACTGAAGTACGGCCACGACTACGACGTGGCTGACATCTCCCGGCTTGACGGTGATCGCGCCGTAAGGGGTATCCACGGAAACCTGGGCCTTATCCTTGGTGCCCACGGTGAAGCGAAACTCCTTCCGGGTCTCAGCGATCGCCGCCGATACCAGGCAGGTGGCCAGAACCAAACCCACAACTGTCGTGCGCCGCATGCTCTCCATAAACGCCCCTAAGGCCGGACTGAACCGGGTGCCACTCTTTCTATTGCACATGATCTAACGCCATCTGGTACAACATCGCCTTCTGCTCGTAGGCGTTCATTAACTGCTGCCGGGCATCTTCATCTCCCGGATTCTGCTTCAGGTAGGCTTCCGCATCCCGGATATAGGAATTCACCGCCTGCAGTTGACTCTCATAGGTGGCCCGCATTCCGGGAGAACGCTGGCCGACCCCGTTCAGGAACTGCTGGTCCTCCGTGCTGACGGTTGCCATCGGAGCTTGATCATCGGGCTCGCCCCGGTCTATGACCTTGGGAGCCTTCTGGACTGCAATCTGCTCGGCAGGCTTCGGGTTGACAACCGGAGCGGCCGCAGCCGGCGTTTCCTTGGAAACGGAGGTTGCCGCAGGAGGATTTTCGCTCGCTACCTGCCGGGCTGGTTCGCGGTTCAGCAGGTAGGCGCCTGCTGCCACGAGCGCCGCTGCCACCGGCGCTAACCACCACGCGTTCCAACGCCGTCCTGCGCTGGGCACGAGAACCGGGTGCGCAGAAGCCGCTTCCGGTTCTCGTATGATTCCTTCCGACCGCAACTCGGCGGCGATCTTTACCCAGACTCGCGGCGCAGGTTCGTCAGTTGCCGCCAGTTGTCGGGCCTCACTGGCAATCAGTTCCAGGTCCGAAACCAGTTCCGCGCAAGCCGGACAGGACTTCAGATGAGTTTGAAATTCACCGTTTGGACTGCCGTCCATAATCTCCGGCAGAACTTTCTGAACATCCGCACAGGTCATGCTTCCTCTCTCCCCAATACCGCGACTGCACTTACGTGTTTTCGGCCTTTTCGGCTCTCATGAACTTCAGATAATCGCGCAGCTTCAGTCGTGCCTTGTGGAGCTGCGACTTGCTGTTGCCGATTGAACATCCGGCCATTTGGGCAATCTCGTTGTGCTCGAACCCTTCTACATCATGCAGCACAAAAACCGTCTTGTAGCCTGGCGGCAGCCGGTCAATGGCCCGCTGCAACTGCAGGCGGTCGATCGAGCCGGTCAGCTTCACGTCCGGCGCTCCCAGTTCTTTCCGCGGAGTCTCTTCGTCGGACTCGATGGTTTCTTCGAGTGAGACCAGCGGCAAACCCTTCTTGCGCAAGTTCATCAGCACCACATTGACTGTCATCCGATGCAGCCAGGTGGAAAAAGCGGACTCGCCGCGAAATGTGCTGATCTTCCGGAACAGCTGAAGAAATGCTTCCTGGGCCAGATCTTCGGCCTGCGCGGGATTGGAGACCATGCGCAAACATAGCGAGTACACGCGGCGCTTGTGCAGGTGATACAAGACTTCAAACGCAGCCTCGTCTCCCTGCTTCGCCCGCTCGATCGCCTCTGCTTCTGTAGCCTTAACTTGTTTCGGGTCGGTCAAGTCACCTTTTCCGGCCGCTTACTCCGTCAGATGCGGCTTCAAAGTCTTTTCGTTGTACGCTTTGCGGACGGAGCCGCCGGCGGCACCCTCCACCCCAGATACGCAGCAGGATGGCGAACGTCAGGCCGACGAAACCCAAGATCGAGAAAATCCACATTCCCAGCGCATAGCCTCCGGCGTTATCCAGGCCGGCATGGCTGTAGTCGTTGGCCCTTCCAATGAGCAAGTTGAGCATAAAGAAGCCGATCTGCTGGATCATGGTCATCAAGGCGTAGGCGGTTCCGAGCCGGGACTGGTCCACGACGTAGGCGACTGAGGGCCACATAATAGCTGGAATCAAGGAGAAGGCGATCCCCATCATCGACATCGTGACTAGCAGGAGTACGGGCAGCGTTACGTGCTCCAGGGTGAAATGCCAGGCGCTAAACCAAGGGATGGCAAAGGTCACAGTTTTCGCAGCCGAAAGGTACGCCATCATCAGATAAACGGGCATGAGCAGGACTGACCCGAGCATCATGAAGAGCGCCCGTTTGCCAATCCTATCCACCATCAATCCGAAGAGGGGTGTCGCAATCATCGCTGAGAAGGGGAGCAAGCTATTACAGAAGCCTGCCTGCTTGATTGCTTCCGATGCGGCCACGCCGGCGTGCGCCGTCAGGATCTTGTTGGTGAACAAGTCGATCGCAAACGTGCGGAAGGGGAAGATGGCGGAATAGAACGTGAAGCAGAGAGCCACGACATACCAGTAAGAGCGATTGAATCGGAGGAATTCGACGACGGCACGCCAGATCTGAACAGTACATTGCCAAAACGCCACTCCAATCTGGACAAGAGCCTGCTTGAAGGCCAATCCACGAATTCGAAACCTCTGGCGGAACTGGATTCGAAACATGTTTCCGAACTCAATCTTGTCCACGGCCCCACCCTTGCCCAATTCGTAGCGGCCTTCGGCTCGTGTTTCCAAGATCCAGTAAATCAGCGCGCAGAACACCGCCAGCACTCCGGCTCCCACCGCAATCAGCAGCGGATTTTGCCAACTGGGTTCACCGGAGGGGCCCTGCGGGTAAAACGCGCGGTTGGCCCAGGTGGGAGAGTTATCGGCGGCGACCGAAGCCAAACGCGCGACGGTCAGGTTGATCCCGAAAGCAAAACTCAGTTCTTTGCCCTTGAACCATTTCGCCAAGGCAACCGTGACGGCGACGATCATGGTCTCTGCGCCGAGGCCGAGCACGGTCCGGCCAGCAATCATCAATCCAATGTGTCCACGGGCAGCGGTGAGGGCCGCACCGAGGAGGCACAGCACAGCGAAGAACGTGAGGGCTTTCTTGGTTCCGATCCGGTCAATGATGATCCCGCCGATCAAGAGGGTCAGGACCGCGGCCACGCTGTAACTCGCGTTCAGCCAACCGAATCCGGTGGCGGAGTAGCCCAGCTTGTCGATGAAAATGCGCTCCAGCGGATTGATGCTGTCGTAGATGTAGTAGTTCCCGCCCATGGCGAGACTGATAAACAGCAGCACGATCCAGCGGTAAAGACGGGACGGTTCCGGTCGCGCAAGCTCACCCATGCGTGCCCTCATCCTCGGCGCGCCGCGGCGCCTGCGTCGCAAATGTGGAGAGAATCAACCGCACGAAGATAGCAGATTGGAGCGAAGAATGGCTCAGAAACGGCATTGTGGCAGTTGCCACCGGGAGTAGAATCACTTCACAAGGTGCAGGGGGATCAGATCATGCATCCGGTGAACGAGATCATCGCGAAAGACCCCGACGTGCTCGGCGGGACTCCGGTTTTTCGCGGCACGCGGG
>JACQDD010000114.1 GCA_016201265.1 Terriglobales bacterium
ACACGCGGAATGGTGCGCTCAGCAATCGTGCCGGCAGCATCACCACAGACCAGACCAGGGCGAGCGCGCCGTGCACTGCGATCCCGAGCAGGCGGAAGGGTAGCAACAGGAGCCAGACGATCGGGTACAGGACCAGCGCCAGAGGCCAGCACAGGACGAAGAGAAGGCACCAAAGCAGGAAAGCGAGCATGGGACACCTCCGCAATTGTAGTGTACGGAGATCTGCGGAAAAAGTTCCGGGGACAAGGCAGTTCTCAGTTCTCAGTAAAGGCTAAGTACTTTCTTAGGAATTGCAAGGTCCGTATTCCGGCATCGCGCCAGATATCGTTCTCGAAGCTGTGGCCGGTGTTGGGGTAGATCTTGATCTCGTAGGGAATTCCCTTCTTCTCGAGCAAATTCTGCAGATCGTAGGCCTCTTGGACCGGAATCGTGGCATCGGCCTCTCCGTGCAGAATCAGTACCGGGCAGAGGCGGCGCATGAAGAATCTCATTTCCTTCGGCAGGCCTCCGAAGAATTCGACGACGGCCTTCACTCGATGATCGACGGAGGCCACGGAGAGTGCGAGGTAGGCGCCGAGGGAGAATCCGAGAAGGCCAATGCGTTTGGGGTCGAGCTGCGGATGCTGCTCGATGTGGCTGATGGCGTCCCAGACGGTCTTTCCCCAGGCGGGGAAGTTGCGGAAGATGGTCGGCTTGTCGTTGGCTTGGGTGGTGCCGGTGCGGTCGAAGTAATGAAGAACAAAGACAGCAAAGCCCTGCGCGGCGAGCATGGTGGCGGGTTCGTTCATGCCGGAGACGCCGCCTCCGGAGCCGTAGAGAGCGAGGACGGCGGGGAGCTTTCCGTCTGTTGCGGGCAGGAAGGCGTCGAGGCGGATGGGGTTGGAGCCGCTCTGGAAGGTGAGTTGGGACTGGGAGATTGAGGGCATTTTGGGATTGGACGCGTTTTCGGCGACCGCGGCGGAGACGCGGCAAGCCGCGTCTCTACGGCTAGGGTTTTTCCCGGTTCTGCTGCGATAACTGGCGCAGCGACTGCTCATACGGAGCGCGGGCGATGCCGCGCTCAGTGATGATGGCGGCGACGTATTTTGCGGGGGTTACGTCGAAAGCGGGATTTTCGATTGCGACGCCGTCGGGGACCATTTGTTTGCCCGCGATGTGGGTGACTTCTTTGGCGTTGCGCTGCTCGATGGGAATCTTGCTGCCGTCGGACGTTTCGAGATCGACGGTCGAGATGGGAGCTGCAACGTAGAACGGGATGCCGTGTTCTTTGGCCAGCACGGCGACCGTGTAAGTGCCGATCTTGTTGGCGACGTCTCCGTTGGCGGCGATGCGGTCGGCACCGACGACAATGGCGCCGATCTTGCCCTGCTTCATTATGGCGCCGGCCATGTTGTCGGAGATGACGGTGGTCGGGATACCGTCTTTCATCAACTCCCACGCGGTCAAGCGCGAGCCTTGCAGGAAGGGGCGCGTCTCGTCGGCGTAAACATGGATCTTCTTGCCTTGTTCGACGGCGGCGCGGATTACGCCGAGCGCGGTGCCGTAACCGGCGGTGGCCAGCGCTCCGGCGTTGCAGTGAGTCAGCACGCCTCCGCTGGCAGGCATGAGCGCTGCGCCGTGGCGGCCCATGGCCCGGTTGGCAGCGATGTCTTCGGCGTGCATGCGCTGGGCTTCTTCGATCAGGGATTGCTTGATCTGTGGCACCTGCTGCACGCGGATCTTTTCAAACTTCTCCTGCATGCGGCGGATCGCCCAGAACAGATTGACCGCGGTGGGACGCGTCTGACGGATGGCTTCGCAGATCTGGTCGAAATCCTTCTTGAGGTCGGCGCCGTTCTCGGCCTTGGAATTCTTCATGCCGAGCGCGATGCCCATGGCGGCGGCTACGCCAATGGCGGGCGCGCCGCGCACGACCATGTTGCGGATCACGTCGGCGACCTGCTGGTGGGTGGTGCAGTTTACGTACACTTCTTCGGTCGGCAGCTTGGTCTGGTCTATGAAGCGGACGCCTTGGTCGGTCCATTCGAGGGTTTGGATCATGAAGCAGTTCTCGGTTCTCAGTTCTCAGTTCTCTGTGGCACTTAGCAGTTAGCCAAAACAGGGCTGAAACCAGAAATCAATGCCGCGCCGGAAAGTGTTTTGGCTAAATGCTAAGTGCTAATTGCTAAGTGCTCTTTTCGCACCTCATTCGCCGCAAAAATCGCAATGAACGGCGCGGGCGCTGCGGCCTTCTCGACGCTTGGACGGCCGTGAGCGTCCTGGCGTTCGACCAGGCACATGGCGCCGACTACTTCGAACCCGAATTCGCGGGCGGCTTCGATGGCTTGCACGGTGGATGAGCCCGTCGTGCAGACGTCGTCCACAATCACCACGCGCGCGCCTTTTTCGGCGAAGCCCTCGATGCGGCGGCCGGTGCCGTGTTGCTTCTCCGCTTTGCGCACCAGGAAGCCGTGCACGGTGCCGCTGGTGACGGCGACGGCTACCACAATCGGGTCGGCGCCCATGGTTAGGCCGCCGATTGCGTCGGCTTCCCAGCCTTGCTCGCGGATTTCGTCGAGAAATACCTGGCCGGTGAGTTGCGCGCCGCGGGCGTCGAGAGTGGTGGTGCGGCAATCGATGTAGTAGTCGCTGGTGGCTCCCGACGACAGCTTGAATTCGCCGAGGCGAAAGGATTTTCGAGCCAGCATCTCTAGCAGCTCTTGTCGGGCGGTGGACATGAATGTCTACGATAGCAAAGAACAGTCGCTAGTTGCTGGTTGCTGGTTGCTAGTTGCCAGTCTCTTTCGGTCTCAGCTCCCAGGACTTCAGCGACCAGCTTGTAGCCAGTTCGAGCCCTTGAGTCGCGGGCAGATGTTGCCTACTGACTATTGAGCTTTTCCAGATGGCGGAAGCCGTCGGTGGCGGCGAACATCAGGGCGGAGATGGTGGCGTTATACGCGACGTGGATCACCAGGCTGGCGGCGACCGAATTTTGTTTTGCCCTGACGATAGTCAGGATCAGGCCGACCAGGAAGATCACGAGCAGCGGGCCCCAGGCGAACCTCAGTTGCGAACCGTGCAGCAAAGCAAAGCCGAGCGCGGTCAGGAGCACGGCGGGCTCGAAGCCGAGATGGCGCTTGAGGACCGGATAGAGAAACGCGCGAAAGAGAAGCTCTTCCATCAGCGGGGCCAGGGTGATTCCGAAGAGGGTGAGTGCCCAGGCTTCGGCGGGCGTGCGGAAGAAACTGTCGATGGGCAGGTTCTTGGGAATCGGCAACAGATGGGCCAGGCCCTGCAGGGACAACGAAAGCACAAATCCACCGACAATGTACGGAACCGGATTGGAAGGCCAGTTCCAGTGGATGGCGGCGAAAAAATCGGGACGACGGCGCTCGCGGGTGACGAGCGCATACATGTAGGCAAAGACGAGAAGATAGCCGAGGGCTTGTCCGGCCACGACTACCAGGGTATTTCGGGCTAACTCTACTGCAGCGGCATGGGGGTAGATCCATCGCTTGGCGGCAAGGAGCACGCCGATCATGCAGAGGGCGAGGACCACGATGGTGACCGAGAGGAGCCGCAAGAGATCCCAGCCATTCCAGGCTGGATCGGGCAGCGGCGGGGGAACTGGCTCGACTGGCGGGCCGGCGGGGATCGCGGGCGTCAATTCGGGAGGAGCCGCCGGCAGCGTTTCGGGATTTTCAGAAAAAGGGTTCAATGGACTTCCTGCGCGTTGCCGGGTACGTTAACGGCCGGCTTCGTGCCGTTGAAGTATGAGGCCAGGGCCTGTCCAGTGTAGGACTTTTTCACGCGGGCGACCTGCTCGGGCGTGCCCTGGGCCACGATGCGTCCGCCTTCTTCTCCGCCTTCGGGGCCGAGATCGAGAATCCAATCGGCGTTGCGGATCACGTCGAGGTTGTGCTCGATGATGATGACTGTGTTGCCGAGATCGGTGAGGCGATGCAGGACGTCGAGCAGCTTGCGGACGTCGTCGAAGTGCAGGCCGGTGGTGGGCTCGTCGAGCAGATATAGCGTCTTCCCGGTCTGGCGCTTGCTCAGTTCGCGGGCAAGCTTGATGCGCTGGGCCTCGCCGCCGGAGAGCGTTACGGCAGATTGACCGAGATGAATGTAGCCAAGACCGACGTCCACCAGCGTTTGCAGCTTTTGCTTTACCTGCGGGATGTTTTCGAGACTCTGGAGCGCATCGGAGACCGGGGTTTCGAGCAGGTCGGCGATGGAGCAGCCGTTGTAGCGCGCGGCTAGCGTTTCGTGATTGTAGCGGCGGCCTCCGCAGACTTCGCACTGGACATACACATCCGGAAGGAAGTTCATTTCGATGCGGCGCTGGCCTTCACCCTGGCAGGCTTCGCAGCGGCCTCCGGGGACGTTGAAGGAGAAGCGTCCGGGCTTGTATCCGCGCTCGCGCGATTCGGGCAGCATGGCGTAGAGATCGCGAATCTGCGCGAAAATGCCGGTGTAGGTGGCGGGATTCGAGCGCGGGGTGCGGCCGATGGGCGACTGGTCAATGCGGATGACCTTGTCGACCAGTTCCGATCCGCTGATTGACTTGTGCAGGCCGGGATCCTCGCGCGAACGGTAAAGCTGCTTAGCGAGAGCGCGGTACAGAATGTCGTTTACCAGGGTGGACTTCCCCGAACCCGAGACGCCGGTCACGACGGTCATCACGCCGAGGGGAAAAGTGACGTCGAGATTTTTGAGGTTGTTTTCGCGGGCTCCAAGGACGGTGATCGCTTTGCCGTTAGGGCTGCGGCGCTGGGCAAGCATGGCGATGCGCTGGCGCCCGGCCATGTAGGCGCCGGTGAGAGAGGCCGGAGATTCCATGATTTGCGCGGGCGTGCCGCTGGCGACGAGCTCTCCTCCATGACGGCCGGCGCCGGGGCCGAGGTCAATCACGTAGTCGGCGCGGCGGATGGTTTCTTCGTCGTGCTCGACGACGAGCACGGTGTTGCCGAGATCGCGCAGATTTTCGAGCGCGGCGAGGAGGCGACCATTGTCGCGGTGGTGCAGGCCGATCGAGGGCTCGTCGAGAACGTAGAGCACACCGCGGAGTTTGGAGCCGATCTGAGTGGCGAGACGAATGCGCTGGCCTTCTCCGCCGGAGAGTGTGGCGGCGGAGCGGCTGAGGGAGATGTAGCCGAGGCCAACCGCATGCAGGAATTGCAGGCGCTCGGTGATTTCGTGGACGATGCGGCCGGCAATCGTTTCTTCGCGGCCGGTCAGCTTGATTTTCTGCGCGGTTTCAAGAGCGCGCGACACGGGGAGCGCGGTGAAATCGGCGACGGACATGGCGTTCACTTTCACGGCCAGACTTTCGGGTCGCAGGCGTTTGCCGTGGCAAACCGGGCATTCGGTGGCCGACATGTAGTCGAGCAGGTAGTCGCGGTAGGTGTCGGAGGAGGAGGCTTCGAGGTTCTGCTTGAGGTGGCCGAGAATTCCGAGGAAGCCGGTTTTACCGCCGCGCGCGGGTTCGCCGTAGAGCAGGAGGTTCTGGATCTTGTCGGGAAAGTTTTCGAAAGGGCTGGCAAGATCAATGCCATAGGCTTCGGCGACCAGTTGCAGGCCGTGCACCAGATTCTGCGAGCCTGAGCCGGGACCGAGGCCGCCGTCGAGCAGGGGCTTGGACCAGTCAACGATCACTTTGGCGGGATCGAAATCGTAGCGGCTGCCGAGGCCGTGGCATTCCGGGCAAGCTCCGTAGGCGCTGTTGAAAGAGAAAGAGCGCGGCTCGAGTTGCGGCACGCTGATGCCGCAATCGGGGCAGGCGAGACGGGAGGAATAAAGCGTTTCTTCGCCGTTGACGACGGCTACGAGGACGAGGCCGCCACCGAGTTTCATGGCGAGTCCGACGGAGAGTTCGAGGCGATGCTCGATTCCGGGCTTGACCAGGAGGCGGTCAATTACCACTTCGATGGTGTGATTCTTGCGCTTATCGAGGCGGAGGTCGTCTTCGAGGTTGGCCAGTTCGCCATCTACGCGGGCGCGCGTGAAGCCGTGCTGGACGAGCTTTTCCATCTCTTTCTTGAACTCGCCTTTGCGGCCGCGGACGATGGGCGCCATGATCATGACGCGGTCTTCGGGCGTAAGCGCCATAACAAGCTGGACGATTTGTTCGGCCGACTGGCGGGTGATGGGCTTGCCGCAGTTGGGGCAGTGGGGCACGCCGATCGAGGAATAGAGCAGGCGCAGGTAGTCGTAGATTTCGGTGATGGTGCCGACGGTGGAGCGGGGGCTGCGGCTGGTGGTTCTTTGTTCGATGGAGATGGCGGGGCTGAGGCCGTCGATGGCGTCCACGTCGGGGCGTTCCATCTGGTCGAGGAACTGGCGGGCGTAGGCGGAAAGGGTCTCGACGTAGCGGCGCTGGCCTTCGGCGTAGATGGTATCGAAGGCGAGCGAAGATTTGCCCGACCCACTCAGTCCGGTAATGACCGTGAGGGTGTTGCGCGGGATCTCCACGTCAATGTTCTTCAGGTTGTGCTGGCGCGCCCCGCGCACCGAGATCCTAGTGATGGCCATCAGATGCAAGAATATTGAACTTCCGTAACGTGGACGGGTCCCCAGAAATGTTGGAGAGTGAAAATACGCAGCTCGACTCCGTATCTTAGTTGCTAACAGAGACGGGAGTCAAACGCAGCTACAGTAAAGGGTTGGCAGTCGCGAGGAATGAAGCGGTTGCTAGTAGGGTGCTGGAACGGTGAATGCTCTTATCGTTGCTTTTCTAATCATTGGTACCGCGATTTGCAGTGTAGCTCTTGGCGTGTTTGGCGCCTACTGCGCCGTGACCGGACTGTTGGCCGCCTGCAACCCTTCCCGATCCACGACTCCACTGCCCGCGCTAGTGCCGCGCCAGAGTTCGGCGAGCGGCGACTAGAACCCACGGCTTGCCAGGCTGTGTTAGAGCGACGGTCATCCCATAAGATTTTGAGTTCCCACGCACACTCTTAAGCGCTGCGTTAAGCTGGGCCGTCGCCTGAAGAGGCTGCGGCTCCGACAAGATCCAAACTTCCGATCACTCATTCGTTGTCGGGCGGCTGCTGGTTCGGGCGCGGCATAACCCCGGGAGGTGGCGGTTGGGGTTTGCGGAGCATTTCCAGAATCTGCTCGGGCGTCCTGGGCCCGGCGTTGGGTTGGGAGCCATCTTGTACCGCCGCGCCGTTGCCCTCGGCCTGACCTTGATCGGCATTGTCTTCGGCATCCGGATCTTCGGCATCGGCCTCTTCGTCATTTGCCGCCGGCTGCGCCACCGGTCCGCCCGGGCCCATGCCAGGGGCCATTTGCCCGCGTTCGGGTGGGGCGTACTGCTGAGGAGGCTGGTAGGCATTGGCGGCGGTCTCGCCCGCTCCGCTCGCCGGCTTCATGGTAAGCATCACGCTCGCCAAGGTCGCCGGATCCGACAAGGAGCCCACCATCACGTAATTGAAAGCCGAGCCGTTCAGCAAGCTGGCGAGCACGTCCCGCGCCGGTGCAGGACCGAGCCGGGCGGCAACCCGCTCGTTGGCATTGGGCGGAACTTCGATCGCCGCCCCGGTGCGCTTGTGCACTTCGCGCAGGATATCTCCGAGGGTCGAATTCTGGGCCACGATGGTCAGCATGCCGTTCTGGTAGCTGATCTGCGGGGGCGAAGCGGGAAGCTGATCCATGGGGACTTGAGGCAGTGGCCCGCTGGGTAGTACGGGTAGTGCGACCGGCCGCCGGGTGATGGGCCGCCGCAAGAGACTGCGATCGATACGGCTCCCCGCAGCCTGGCCAAAGGAAGCGACCGCTGCCAGCAAAAGGCCCAAAGAAAGCAACGCAATCCACTTGCCTGTATGCGGCATGGTAGCCCCCAGACCCCGCGCCAGTTGTCGTAAAGCAACCGGCGCGCTTGAGATAAATTCTAGCACCGTTCAGAGAACGCTCGAGGGGGTTATTTCTTGCCTTGCCGGTTTCCAACGTGCGTTTGCAGGTATAACTTCTGTAAGCATTTACGCATGCCCGAGGCCTGTAGGCATCGTAGAATGAAGGGGGAGACTGGCTCGTGAACAAGGGTTCGCACAGGGCGCCCAGGAAGCGGCGGCCCTGGCGGGGATGGTTGTGGCTGGCGGTGATCGGGGTGGTGGCCGGGGCGGAAGCTCAGACCTGCCAGAGTGCCGCGGACATGGAGGCCGCAGTCCGCACCGGGCTGGAAACGACAGCCAGGCGTTATTTCGACATGGCTGCGCGCGGAGACTGGGCGACGCTGCAACAAAACGCGATTCCGGCGGTGGCAGCCAACTTCGGCGGCATCGAGGCCGCCGTCAAGGACAATCAGGCTGCCTTTGCGGGGGGGCAAGTGACCGTCCGCCCGCCGTTTTTGCTGGTGGCAGACGGGAGCGAAGGGCTGGCGCGCGCCGAGTTTCTCTGCGGCGTGTTTGGACCTTCCGGCCAGACCAGCAACAGCGCCGTCTTTGTCCTCAACAATCTCGCGCCGGGCAAGTATGGCGTCGTCATCCTGGATGCCAAGGGAGGTCAGGAGGCGCGCACGCTGACCGTGATCCTGCAGCAGTTGGGCACGGACTGGAAGCTGGCTGGGTTCTACGCCCGGTCCTCGCAGGTCAACGGTCATGACGGTGCGTGGTTCGCGCAGCATGCCCGGGAGTTCAAGAGCAAAGGGCAAAATCGCAATGCCTGGCTCTATTTCCGCCAAGCGATCTTCTTGAGCGCCCCCGCGGACTTCATGAGTACGCTCTCCACGGACAAACTCTATGACGAAGCGCAGGCCGTGCAGCCGAACGACCTTCCCCTGAACGGAAATGTGGTGGACCTGAGCGCGGGCGGCACAACGTACAAGCTGAGCGCGATATTTCCGCTGACCGTGGCAAGGGAACTGGAACTGGTGGTGAAGTATCAGGCAGCGGACGTGTCCAATAGTCTGCAAACGTTTCAGGCCAACAGCGGGGTCATCAAGGCTCTGGTGGCGAAATTTCCGGAATTTCGTGACGCTTTCGATGGAGTAGTGGCGCGTGCGGTCGAGCCTTCGGGCCGGGACTACGGTTCCATGCTGCCGATGAAAGAGATCAAGTAGCGAGAAACCAGTTCTCAGTTCTCAGTTCTCAGTTCTCAGTTCTCGGTCCTTAGCACTCAGGTCTCAGGAACACGGCGATTGGATCTTCCTGAGAACTGGGAACTGAGAACTAGTGCGTTATGGCTGACTTCCCCATTACCCTCACGCCGACTGCCGACGAAGGCGGGCAGCGGTTGGACCAATACCTGGCCTCGCAGCTGACGGAAGTCAGCCGGGCGCGAGTACAGATGCTGATCGAGCGAGGCGAGGTACTGGTTGACGGAGTGCGCGCCAAGGCTTCGCTACGCCTTCGTGGAAGTGAGCAGATCACCGTCACGGGTCCGCCGCAGGCTCCTCCGCTGCGCGCTATCCCCGAGGAGATTCCGCTCGACATTGTCTATGAAGACGACGACCTGGCGATCGTCAACAAGCCGGCTGGCATGATGGTGCACGCGGGGGCGGGGGCGACCGAAGATGCGCGCAACCGCGGCACGCTGGTGAATGCGCTGCTGCATCGCTTCGGCGGGCTGTCGGGAGTGGGCGAGGAAATGCGTCCGGGAATTGTGCACCGGCTCGATCGCGGGACCAGCGGGTTGATGGTAGTCGCCAAGAATGACGAGTCCCATCGGCGTTTGGCACGGCAGTTCTCGGGCCGCGAAGTGCACAAGACGTACGTGGCCCTGGTGCAGGGCTGGCCGAAACAGGAGCGGGGCACGATTCGAAGCCCGATCAGCCGTGATGCGCAACGACGCAGGCGCATGACTACGCGACGTTCCGGCGGGCGGGAGGCAGTCACGCACTATGTCGTCAGGCGCAAGCTGAATGCGGTTTACGGCAAGTTTGCTCTGCTCGAACTGAAGATCGAGACGGGACGCACGCACCAGATCCGGGTGCATCTGTCGTCGCTGGGACATCCGGTGGTGGGGGACACGCTCTACGGGGCGGCGGGGGAGTTGAAGACCCAGTCGGGCAAAGTCCGCGCGGCGGGGCAGCCGGGGACGCTGGCGCTGGGACGAAACTTCCTGCATTCACAGACGCTGGAGTTGAAGCATCCGAGGACGGGGGAGGCGCTGAGATTCTCGCGGGAGTTGCCGGGGGAGCTTCAGGAGTTCATGAGGAAGATCGAAGGGTGAGGGCAAGGCGGGCCGTCCCCGGCTCGTGGGCCGCGCGTTACGACAGTGATTATGCGGGCGCTGCTCTGCGGCTATAATGGGACCATCCCGATGAAATTTCGCGTTTCCCTTCTATTGGCTGCGGTTTGGATGGTTGCCGATTTTGCGGCTGGCCAGACGTCGGATCAGAATCTGCCGTCGGCGCCTTCGGCGACGGTGCAACAGAATGCCCCGGCGAAGCAGCCGCCTGCGAGTGACAGCAAGCCAGCGGCACCGGCGCAGCGACATCCCGACAACACAAATCAGAACGAACTGAAACCAGGGGATAGCGCTAAGCAAGAACAGGAGACGCCTGCAGGCAGCGCCAAGCAAGGCGCGCAGCCTGCATCCGGCGCGGCTTCTGCGGCTACTCCGAGCGCGACGCCGGCTGCCGTCCCGGCGCAATCGGCGCCAGCACCGGCAGCACCGCGACTCGAAGACATGCCGCAGGGCGATGCCAACGAAGCCGTCACCACCATTCGGGTGCCAGTCAACGAAGTGCGGGTGATCTTCACCGTTACCGACAAGCACGGGCGCTACATCAAGGATCTGAAGAAGAACGACTTTCGGGTGATTGATGACAAGAAGCCGGCGGACCAGATTCGCAGTTTCCGCAGCGAAACCGATCTTCCCCTGCAAGTCGGATTGCTGGTGGATGCCAGCAATTCGGTGCGCGACCGCTTTAAGTTCGAGCAGGAAGCGGCCATTGAATTCCTGAACTCGATTATTCGCCCGCGCTACGACACGGCATTCACGGTGGGCTTCGACTCCACGCCGGATGTAACGCAGGATTTCACCGACAATACCGAGCTGCTTTCGAAAGGCGTGCGGGCTCTACGCGCGGGGGGCGGTACTGCCATGTACGATGCCCTCTACTATGCCTGCCGCGACAAACTTCTGAAACAGGAGCAGCTCGGCCCCTTGCGCCGCGCCATCATCCTGCTGAGCGACGGCGACGACAACTCCAGCCATGTAACGCGGGAAGAGGCCATCGAGATGGCGCAGCGGGCAGAGGTGATCGTGTATACCATCAGCACGAATATCACCGGCTCGAAGGGCAAGGGCGACAAGGTGCTGGAGCGCATCGCCGACGCGACCGGCGGCCGGGCTTTTTTCCCGTTTCAGATTCGCGATGTGTCGGACTCGTTTGCCTCCATCCAGGACGAACTGCGCAGCCAGTATGCGATGTCGTACAAGCCGGCGGATTTCGTGGCCGACGGACGCTTCCGGACGATCGAGATTCTGGCGCAGCAGAAAGCGTTCCGGGTGCGGACACGGAAGGGGTATTACGCTCCAAAGCAGTAGTCAGTAGTCGGTAGTCAGGAGTCAGGATTAAGCTACGAGCCGCGAGCTTCGAGCCGGAAACCAGACCGCGAGCCCAACAAAAAGTCGTCATGCCAGGGTATTCAGGAACTCCTTTGCCGAAAAAATTGGGCATCAAGGAAAATTTCTGTGTTGCTCTCGTTGGAATGCCTTCCGTCGGGAGTGCGCAGAAGAATCTTTAACCGCCAAGCGCGCAAAGGTCCGCTAAGGACGCGAAGAAGGGCTTGCACCACGGGGGACACAGGGGATCACAGGGGATTGCAAAAGTCAGATGGCAGATTGCAGAAGTGACGAGCTTGAACGCTGGGGAAACGCTCCTACTAGTCGCCTTTGCGGGGCAGGGCGTAGTAGCCGCTGCGGGCCTGGATTTTGTAGTCGCCTTGCTTGGGCTTGATCTCGATTTTGCGGAAAGAGCCGTCGCGGTTGATGTTGGTGGGGGTGTAGCCGAGGTTGTACTGGCTGCGGAGTTCCTGCGAAATCTGGTTGAATGCCTCTTTCAGCTTTTCATACTTGTCACCGACTTCGATCACGCGGCCACCCGTCTCCGCTGTCAGCTTTTTCATCGCAGAGTCGCCGCCGTAACCGCCGAAGCCGTAGAAACCCCGGTCAGCGATCAGCAGCACGTAGCAGATGGTATCGGCTTTCTGAGCGGCTTCAACTGCATCCCGGATCTTGAGCCGGCTACCCATGTCCTCGCCGTCGGTGAGCAGGATCATGGCCTTGCGGCCAACTTCCTGAGCGAATGCGTCGTGGGACGCCACGTAAACGGCGTCATAGAGCACCGTGCCGCGGGGACCGGTTGAAGGACACGGAATTGGTCCGCCGCCGAGGCCGGGGAGGTTGGCGCAGGCACCGGTGCCAGCGTTGATCTGGACGTCGCTGAGGGCGCGCTTGAGTCGCGACACTGAGCCGGTGAAGTCCTGGAGCAAGTTCACGTCCACATCGAAACTGAAGACGGAAGCCATGTCTTTCGGCCGGAGGATGCTCTCGAGAAAGGAGCCGCCGACTTCCTTTTCCATGTCCAGAACGCGCTTCTGGCTGCCACTGGCGTCGATCAAGATCCCCAGGGTCAAGGGGAGGTCCGTCTCGGCCTTGAAGTACTTGATGGTCTGGGGTTTACCGTCTTCGGAGAGGTCGAAGCTGTCTTTGGTGAGGTTGGGAATCAGGGCGCCCCGTTTGTCTTTCACGTTGAAAAAGAGCTGGACCACCTCGACGTTGACTTTGAAGGTCTCGGTCGCCTGATCGTCAGAGGGTGGGGCCTGGGTCTGCGCGTCCTGGGCCGCCGAGGGAAGCGAGAGGAGAATGGCAAGACTGAAGACACCGACAGCAAGGCACAACCTGAAATGTACTTTGGGCATGCGCGTTTTCATCCCGGAACTTTGCTAGTCTATCCTGTAGGGGTTAGATGCACCAAAGCGGCCGGTGCGGGCATCAGAAGTGAGTAGGGACATGCAAATCCTCAGCGAGAGTCAGGGAGAAAGGTCGGATTCCGGGGCCATGGCGAAGAAACTCGGTGGGGTATTGCTGGTAGCGCTGCTTTTCCTGCTGGCGGGAACCACCTGGGCACAGCAGAAGGCAGAGGAGATTCCGGACGCGCCGTCGGCCAGCCGGCCGGTGCCGCCTCCGACGTTGCCTACCAGTAAACTGCCAGCCGGACAGGAAACCAGGCCGGACAGTTCCAGCGCCGACCGATCCCATCCGGAGCCCAAAGAAGAGCCGGCCACATCGAACGAGCCTCCACGTAGCGCTCCTGAAGAAACGGAGCAGAAGACGGCTCCGGCCCCGGCGATGCCGCCGGTCACGACGGTGCCGGAGGGCAGCGTTCCGCGGGATTCCGAGACCCGCGACGATCTCTACACGGTCAGCACGACCGTGAACTTTGTCCTGGTGCCGGTGACCGTCAAAGACAATGAGGGGCGTCTAGTGGCCGGGCTGTTGCCCAAGGACTTCACTTTGCTGGAAAGCGGGCAGAAACAGCCACTCAAGTTCTTCACCAGCGATCCGTTTCCGCTCTCGGCAGCGGTGGTTTTTGACCTGGGGATGCCGGACTCCGGTGTGCGAAAAATCCAGGAGACGCTGCCCGCGCTGCAAGGCGCCTTCAGCCAGTTCGACGAGGTGGCGATCTACACCTATAGCAGCACGGTGAGCCGGGTTTCGGACTTCACGACGGTGGGCCAGCGGCTGACAGCAGTTCTGAACCAGGTCAAGACCTACAACGGCGCGAACAACGGTGTACCGGTGACGGGCGGACCGCTTGGTCCGCAGGGCCCGATCATCAACGGGCGGCCGGTTGACTCTCAGGTGCAGCCGGTGATCACCCCTCCTAAACAGGCACGGGTGATCAATGACGCGATCCTGATGGCGGCGCGGGATCTCTCGAAACGCGATCGCACGCGGCGGAAGATCATCTTCGTCATCAGCGATGGACGGGAGTTCCGCAGCGATGCCAGCTACGCCGATACCCTCAAGGTTTTGCTCACCCAAGATGTGATCTTGTATGCCGTGGGCGTGGAAGGAGCAGCCATGCCGGGCTACGGAAAGTTGCAAAAGATCCACATTCCCAAGCTGGATGTTCCCGGGTTGGGATCGTTCAACTTTGGCTACGGCAACATCCTGCCTAAGTACGTTTCGGCGACTGGCGGCGGAACGGTTTACGCGGAAAACGCCAAGGCCGATATCGAGCGCGCCTACGCCCGCGCCATCGGCGATGCGCGCAACCAGTACACGCTGGGCTACACGTCCAAGCCGGGCGCCCGCGGGTATCGCCAGATCGAAGTGCGGGTGCGGCGGCCCGACGTGAAGGTGTACGCCAAGGATGGATACTATCCGTTGCCGGTGGCGAAATAACCGGTAGTCAGTAGCCGGTAGTCAGTAGTCAGCCGCTGCGTCTGCTGTCTCCATTCCCGAAGTTCTTGGAACCCAGACTGGCTACTGCCTACCGACTACTGACTACTGGGCTTCGGTGCTAACCGTCTGAGCCTGTGGCCCTTTAGTAACGCGGGTAACCTGCGGCCGGTCCCCCCGGTGTGATATAAAAACGAGCAGGATCCGATACTGCAATATGTTGCGGGCCAGACTCCCACGGCCGGGGGTCGCCGCCATAGTTTCCGAGGGAAACGTTTGAGTTTCATCAACTTCGCAGCACGCGAGATCAACTGCAAGATCGTCTACTACGGCGCCGGGTTGGGCGGCAAGACGACGAATCTGCAGTTCATCTATCAAAAGACTGCCGAGCAGCAGAAGGGCAAGATGATCTCGCTTGCCACCGAAACCGACCGTACCCTGTTCTTCGATTTCCTGCCCCTGGACCTGGGTTCGGTACGCGGTTTCAAGACCCGTATCCACCTCTATACGGTTCCGGGCCAGGTTTTCTACGACGCCAGCCGCAAGCTCATCCTGCGCGGGGTGGATGGGATCGTGTTCGTGGCCGACTCGCAGCAGGAGCGCATGGACGCCAACGTCGAAGCGCTCGACAACCTGATGGCCAACCTGAAAGAGCATGGCTACGACTTCCACAAGATCCCCTACGTCCTGCAGCTGAACAAGCGCGACCTGCCCAACGTCCTGCCGGTGGACGCCCTTTCGAAGGAACTGCGCAAGAAGAACGAGGCGGTGATCGAGTCGGTGGCGTTCCAAGGCGTGGGCGTGTTCGAGACGCTGAAGGAAATTGCGCGGCAGGTGCTGACGGAGTTGAAGCAGGGCGGGTAGGGCAGTTCTCAGTTCCCGGTTCTCAGTTCTCAGGCCTCAGCTCTCACTTCCACTTTCCGCGCAAGAATTGGCTCTCCAGCATCAACTCAAGCGATATACCAAAACCCGCGATAAAGATGAGAGGAACACTCCACAGAACATAAGAAGCGTGATTGGCGATCGACCTTTTCGCGACTGGATCAAAGAGATAGAAACCGCCAATGAGTATCGCCTCAACGAAGACACCGCCCAGCCCCGCCGAGGGTGTAAATAGAACTGTGTAAACGGTCATGGGAAGTTGAAAATAGGAGAACCCCATGACTATCGACGTAAAGTTGATCGACCAACTGCTGACCGACTACAAGAAGCCCGAGGATATCATCGGAGAGAACGGGCTGCT
>JACQDD010000102.1 GCA_016201265.1 Terriglobales bacterium
GCCGTTCCTGAACACTCCAAAGTCGGAATTTGCCTCGATTACGGTGGAGCAGGCGCTGAATCATCCCACCTGGAAGATGGGGAAAAGGATCACCATCGACTCCGCAACGTTGATGAACAAGGGGTTTGAGGTGATCGAGGCGTGCCGCCTGTTCCAGGTGGCACCTGACCGGGTGCAAGTGATTGTGCACCCACAATCTACCATCCATTCCATGGTCGAATTCGTCGATGGCAGCCTACTTGCTCAGTTTTCCGTGACCGACATGCGTCTGCCCATTTTGTACGCGCTGACTCATCCGGAGCGGATCGCTTCGGAGATGCGCTTCTCGGTCATGGACCTGCGGCATCTCGATTTCTGCCCTCCGGATGTGGCTAAATTCCCTTGTCTGCGCCTGGCGTACGAGGCGGCGGAGGCGGGCGGGGCGAAGACCATCGCTTTGAACGCCGCCGACGAAGTGGCGGTTGCGGCTTTTCTGGAGGAGCGGATCGGGTTCGAGGAGATCCCGCAGATCATAGAAGAAGTGATGGCTGCAACTCCGGTGGGAAGTTTGGAATCTATTAAGAAAGTGCTGGCCCTCGACGCTGAGGCACGCCAGCTAGCGGAAGAGATGGCGCGGCAACGAAGCCGTTCCGCCTCACCCGTGCGTGCCATTCCGTAAACATGAATCGGGAGTAATCTGGAATTTATGCCTCATTTGAGCACCATCGTGGCCGTCGCTGTGGTTCTGGGATTCATGATCCTGATCCACGAATTCGGCCACTACGCCGCCGCTAAGTTTTTCAAGGTTCGGGTTGAAGTCTTCTCGATCGGTTTTGGGAAGCGTTTGCTGGGCTTCCGCAGGGGTGAGACCGACTACCGCATCAGCGCGATTCCGCTGGGCGGCTACGTCAAGATGTCGGGCGAAAACCCAATGGACGAGCGCACCGGCGATCCGGGCGAGTTTCTGTCGCATTCGCGCTGGCAGCGTTTCGTTGTGGCCGTGGCCGGACCGGCGATGAATATCATGCTGGCCGTGGCTTTGCTTACCGGCGTGTACATGGTGCGCTACGAGCGGCCGATCTTCGCCGATAAACCGGCGGTAGTCGGCTGGGTGCTGCCTGATTCTCCTGCGGCCAAGGCCGGAATCCGTGAAGGAGACCGGATCATCGGCATTGATGGAATCGAGAATCCCACTTGGGAACAAGTGGAACCGCGGGTCGCGCTCAGCCCGAATCAGGCGCTGCGCCTCACCGTTCTGCGCGCCGGCCAGACCTGGGAAACCACGGTCACGCCGGAAGCGACCGGAATTGAACAGTACGGAACGCTGGGCTGCGTCCCGGATCAGCCCAACGTAATTACCGACCTGGAGCCTGGCATGCCGGCGGAAAAAGCCGGACTGAAGGCCGGGGACATCATTGTGAAGGTGAATGGCCAGTCGGTGAAGGCCATTGCCCAGATGATCAGCCTGCTGCAGCAATCCAAGGACAAGCCGGTGGACATCACAGTGCAGCGCGGCTCCGAACAGCGCACATTCAAAATGACTCCGGTGGCCAAACAGTTGGAAGGAACGCAGGAATCGCGGTATCGCGTGGGCATCCACTCCGACCCCATGGTGAGTGGCCGCCTGTCTTTTCCCTTGGCGCTGAGCAAGTCGCTGGAAGACAACAAGCGCAGTTCGTTTCTGATCCTGGAACTGGTGCAGAAGATGGTCCAGCGCAAGGTATCGCC
>JACQDD010000103.1 GCA_016201265.1 Terriglobales bacterium
TGGGTCAAGGGCGTCATCCTGAATGGTGTGGTCACGCGCAGCGCGCCGTCGTTCGGAGTACGCGTAAAATTCTCCGAGGCGGAGCTGTTGGAAAAGGAACACCTGCGGGAATTCCTCAAGTTTATCGAGAGCACCGCGCGCCAGGGGCAAAGCGGAAACGCCTACGTCGCGCAGCTGAAGCGGTAGATCGCTCTCGTTCCAGCCAAACTCTGCCAGCAACTCTTCCCTGAAGCCGGGAATGTCTTCGTGCGGACGAGCCTGTGAAAGGCGGCAAAGTCTATGGCCGCTGGCCGGGGCTGGAGCAACCGCAGCTGTAGAAAGGCCGCGACCGGTGGTAACGACGGACTTCCGGTTGGTACTGGGAGAAGTGGCGTCGCGGTACCTGGGGAATAAAGACTTGAAGACGGTGTTTCCGGGATTCGGGAATGACACAACAAGTTTTCTTAAACTGCTAGGCTGAAGCTGGAGGGCGTCAGAGGAACTCGATCCTCTTCACATTCCTGGTATTGAGGTATACGCCTTGACCACTGATGGAGTACTTCTCTATGAGCTGTTCGTCAACCCTCTTGGCATCAGCAAGCAGAAAATCATTGTCTTCTGCGTCAGGGTTGAAAGTGTAGTCCTTAATCCAGCCAAAGTAGATCGAGCCATCGTCCACATATACGACGGCGTAATCATTAGAGGGTCGATTCACCTTCGCCCAAATCGACTGCGGATCGGGCGCGATTCCTTCCATGCGAGGCCAGTGCGCCGCCACGAAAAAGCGCGCGGAATACAAGCCGATAAGGAGGATTCCGCCGGACAGTCCCGCTACCGCAAGAGCTATGACAAAGCGGGAGGCTGGAAAGCCTGGTGTATTGCTCTGAAGCCAGCCGTGCAGGAAACGCCAGTCCACACCGCGCACCAGCGTTGCAAGGATGACGCCGTATATTAGACTCCACGCCACCTGAAGAAATTCGCTGACCTTTTTTGCCGGGTACTTCGCACGGAAAAGCTGAAGAGCGATGAAGCCCGGCATCACGTAGACGAGAAAGTCGACTAAATGCTCGGCGGGTTCAGCCACGCTCGGTACAGCCATACGCTGGTTCTTCTTTAATTCTTCTTCACGGTCTCCGGCTTGTTCGATGCCACATTTTGGCCCTGTGCCTGATTCGGCCTACCGGTGGGAGGAGGCACGGTTGGCTTGGGCCGCGTATGCGTAAACGACCGCTGAAAATCATCGTTAACCTTCACCTTTTCGTGGACACGGTCGTCAGCCAAGGAGCACCTCAAAAATACTTAATGTCCAATATTTTAGCACGCGCTAGCTGCTGCCAGTCAGAGCTCGATCAGCACACCCTCGCCCTCGACCTTCACCGGATAGACGGCCACCTTGGCCCCGGGCGCCTGCGCTTCGCCGGTTTTTGGATCCCATGCCCAGCCGTGCCACGGGCAGATCACCTTCCCGCCTTCGATCACACCCGCACCCAGCGGACCTCCGCGATGGAGACAGACGTTGTCCATGGCGTTGATCTCGCCGTTCACGTTGGCTACGCAGATCATCTTGTCGCCGCAGGGGAATTCTTTGGCTTCGTTGGTGGCGGGGAGTTCGGATTGGGAGGTGAGTTTGGTGAACATGGCAGTTTGGCAGTTGGCACTTGGCATTTGGCACTTGGCCACTGCGAGTTCCACTTGAGTCTGTGGTAACGAGGTTTGGCCAAATGCCAAGTGCTAAGTGCCAACTGCTATTTCGGCTGCATCGTCTGGGCCACCATCACCTGACGCTTGAAATTTTCCATCATGCTTTCATTCAGCCTGACTTCGGTGGGCTTTTTCGCGAGGGTCATGGTGTCGATCTTGTCCTGCAGGCGGAGCAGCGAGTAGAACAGATTTTCCGGACGCGGCGGGCAGCCGATCACGTACACGTCCACCGGGACGATGCGGTCTACGCCCTGCAGCACGGCGTAGGTATTGAACGGTCCGCCGACCGACGAGCACGCGCCCATGGAGATGACCCACTTCGGGTCGGGCATCTGATCGTAAATGCGCTTCACGACCGGGGCCATCTTCAGCGTGACCGTGCCGGAGACAATCATCAGGTCCGACTGGCGCGGGCTGGGGCGGAAAACCTCTGAGCCGAAGCGGGCGATATCGAAGCGGGCGGTTGAAGACGCGATCATCTCGATCGCGCAGCAGGCCAGGCCAAACGTCATCGGCCAGAGCGCCGACTTGCGCGCCCAGTTGAAGACGTAGTCCACCGAGGTGATGAGGAAATTCTTTTCGAACTTGTTCTGCAGCCAGCTCATGAGGCCTCTTGCGATACAGGATACCCCGACATCATACGCCGGGGAGTGATGGAGGTCACACCCGCGGCTACGGGCTGCGCGCTTTGAGCAGCCAGTCTAATCGTCCGGGTAGCGACCGGTTTTGCTTGCTCGCAGCTCGTAGCTCGTAGCTAGTAAATCGTGTATCCGGGCGCCGGGTTGCGCAGGTCGGGCTTGCTTGCCATCAGCAGCAGCGCGCCCACACGCTTGAATGCTTTCAGGTCGTCGAGTGAGTGGAACGACGTGGTTTGGTAGTTGTCGGGAGTGGGCGTGTCATCCGGAATCTGGCAGTACTCCACATTTTCGAAAGCGTGCTTCTTCAGCAGCTCGACGTACTCCGCTGCCGAGCGCACGTGGACCGGGACTTTCAGCTTGGGCACCCAATGCAGGGAATAGGGATTGTCTTTGTAAAGATTGATCAGGATGAACAAACGTCCGCGCGGCGCCATCACGCGGAAAAGTTCCGCGAGCGCGCGGTCCTGGTCGGGATAGTAGTAGAAGGATTCGACTGAGAGCACCTTGTCGAAGAAGTTTTCTTCCCAGGGGATCTGCGCCGCAGAGCCGACCACAAACATTACATTTTCGAAATCTCTGGATGCGGCCCGGGCCTGGCGAACCATCTCGTCGGAGATGTCCACGCCAACCACCTGCCCAAAGCCCTGCGGTCCTTCGCTAACCATGCGGGCGAGCAAGCGCGTGGCCCAGCCCGAGCCGCAGCCGAGATCCAGAATGCGCTCGCCGGGACGAAGGTCCATCCGGCGCATGGTCTTTTCGGTGATGTCGAGGTGATGACGCTCCATCTTCTCGCCTTCACCTTCGCCGGCCCAGCGGTTGAATTCCTGCTGCAGGCGCTCGTCGGGGGATGGGGGTTTGTCATTCGACACGGGATTTCTCCGAGAAGGTCGCTCGTCGTTAGTCGTTGGCATTACACAGCTAACGACCAACGACTAGCGACCAGCGACTGTTTGCAGATCTTCAAAAAACGCCGGATACGACACGCCCGCCGCGTCGGCGCCCCGAATGCTCGTCTCGCCTTCCGCCCGCAAGGCGGCAACGGCGAAGGCCATCGCGATGCGGTGATCGCCAAACGAGTCGAGTTCTGCACCGTGCAGTTGCTGGCGGCCGGGAATGCGGAGTCCGTCGGGTCGCTCTTCGATTTCCGCGCCCATCTTGCGCAGATTTGCAGCGACGGCCGCGATGCGGTCCGACTCTTTCACTCGCAGTTCTTTGGCGTCACGGACCTCGAGGCCGTTTTCGGTGTAGGGCGCCGCGGCGGCCAGCACCGGGATCTCGTCAATCAGGGCGGCGGTATCGGCCCCGGCGATGTTTCCGCCCTTCCACGTTCCGCCGCGCGCTTCGATGGCGCCGATCAGTTCGCCGTGGTGCTCCTCCAACTGCGCGACAGATATCTTCAATCCCATCTGGATCAGGATATCGAGCAGGCGGGCACGCGTGGGATTCATCAGGATGCCGGGGAGTGTGAGCTCGGAGCCTGGAAACAGGGCGGCGGCGCAGAGAAAAAATGCGGCACTGGAGAGATCGCCGGGCACGTGAGCTTCGATGGCGTGCAGCTTCTGCCCGCCCCGAATGCGGGCAGTGTTGCCGCTGCGCTCGACCTGGGCGCCGAATGCTCGCAGCGCAAGCTCTCCATGATCGCGAGTGCGGATGGGTTCCTCGACGCTCGTGTCGCCTTCAGCAAAGAATCCGGCAAACAGCACACAGGTCTTCACCTGGGCGCTGGCCACTTCGGGCTGGTAGCGGATTGCTTTGAGCGAGCCGCCATGAATTTTGAGCGGCGGCCGGCCGCCTTCCTGGGCTTCGAGTTTCGCTCCCATCTCAGAAAGCGGTTTCATGATGCGCGCCATGGGCCGGCGGGAGAGTGATTCGTCTCCGACGAGTTCGCTGGTGAACGGCTGGGCGGCGAGAATGCCGCTCAACATGCGCATGGTGGAACCGGAGTTTCCGCACTCGAGCGGCTCCGTGGGCGCGGAAAGGCGCGGGCCACGCCCCCGGACTTCGATGGCGCCGTCTTCTTTCCGTTCCCACTCGCATCCGAGAGCGCGCAGGCAGCCGAGCGTGCTGGCGCAATCGCGGGCAGCGGAAAAATTGTGGAATCGGCTCGTGCCCTCCGCGATCGCGGCCAGCATGGCGTAGCGGTGAGAGATGGACTTGTCCCCGGGGATGCGAACCAAGCCGCGGACACCGCGCGCGGGACGGACTATGACGGTAGAACCGGCTGCCATGAACCTCAAATATATACGTCACCGCTACGAGCTGCGAGCTTCGGGCTACGAGCAAGCAAAACCCAGACACTACCCGGACGATTCAAATGGTTGCTCGAAACTCGAAGCCCGCAGCTAGTAGATCGTGTATCCCGGCGCGCGGAGATTTCTGATTCGAGTAGTTGGACCTACCGCACCCTGGTGCGACCGGCGGCTTCCTGCAGGATTTCCTGCGGGACCTCCCGCAGCGCCACGTGGAACTCGAACATGGGCGTTTCCGAGCCGCGCCCCCAACGGGCGACTTCCCAGTGCGCGCGGATGAATTTCACTTCGGGCCGGGCCGTCAGATCGAGCAACAACGGCACCTCTTCGCGATAGAATTTCTGGGGAAAGGCAGCGACGGGCTTGGCATCCCAGGCCGCGCCGTCCGCGGAACCGCACACGCTCACGTCGAGAGACTCCTGCTCGATGATGTTGGTGATCGCGAGGGTTAGAAGAAATACGCGACCCTGCGCCGGCTTCAGTTCGAGTGCCGGGCCGTCTCCTTTGGCGGTAACCGTCGTCTTCTCGGGAACGAGGAGAGCTTGCATCATGACGGGTGGATTCTAGCAGAGGGGAGAGGGAAAACTCAGTGAAGGGAGGGCAGTTCTCAGTTCTCAGTTCTCAGTTCTCAGTTCTCAGTTCTCAGTTCTCAGTTCTCAGTTCTCAGTTCTCAGTTCTCAGTTCTCAGTTCTCAGTTCTCAGTTCTCAGTTCTCAGTTCTCAGTTCTCAGTTCTCAGTTCTCAGTTCTCAGTTCTCAGTTCTCAGTTCTCAGTTCTCAGTTCTCAGTTCTCAGGCTCGCACCGCATCCAGAAACTGGCGCAGCACCACTCCCAGCGCCTCGGGCTGTTCCCAGGGCGCGTAGTGGCCGGCCTTGGGGATTATTTTCAGCTGGCTGCCGGCGATTTGTTGGCGCATCAGTTCGCCGTCGGCGGGAGTGGAAAGGATGTCTTCGTCTCCGATCGCGATCAGCGTTGGCACGTTGATTGTCTTCAAGTCCGCAACCGAGTCGGGGCGGTCGGCCATGCCGCGTTGCACGTGGCTGATGTCCTGCGGCGACATTTTGCGCATCATGCGACGCGCGCCCTCCACCAAATCGGGACGCGTACCGATCGTGGTGCGGCCCATGAGCTTCGGAATCATGCTCTCGATAAAGGGCTCGGTTCCCTGCTCCAGAACGTCGGCCGCAACCTTCAGGCGGTTCGACCGGGCTTCTGCGGTGTCCGCCTGGGGGCGGGTATCGCAGAGAGCGAGTGCCGTCACGCGCGCGCGAAAGCGGCGCCAGAACTCGAACAGGATGTATCCGCCGATGGAAGCTCCGACGAACGCTGCTTTGCCAATGCCGGCCGCGTCCAGCACGCGGGCCAGGTCGCGGGCGTGTTTCTCCATAAAGGCAGGACCTTCGCCGATTTCCGAATCGCCGTGGCCACGCAGGTCGGGAAGGATCAGGCGATAGCGTGAGCTGAGCGCCGGCACAATCGGATTCCAGAACTCATGATGAGCGGGAAAGGGATGAAGGAGGACGACCGGAGAGCCGGTCCCCGTGACTTCATAGGCGATTTCGGCGTCGTCGGAGCGCAGGCGTTCCATTGGGAATGGTCTCAGGTCTCAGGCCTGCCTGTCACCCGCTACTCGCGGCTCGCTACGGGTTCGTCACCGGGTGTACCGGAGCCACGACTGGTCGCACCTCCGGCTCCTCAGGAATCACGATCCAGGCCAGGACGTAAACGACGACGCCGGGTAGAACACCGGCCATAAGCGTCACCAGCGCCCAGACGAGGCGCACCAGCGTGACATCCAGATCGAGATAGCGTCCCATGCCGGCGCAGACACCGGCGATTTTGCGATCGGTGCGAGAGCGGATCAGCTTCTTCGGCGCGGGCGGATGTCCCACCACGGTGCCGCAATAGGTGCAGAAGCGGGCGTCTTCGGCAATCGCTTTGCCGCAGGCATTGCAATACATAGGCGGCCTCCTTGCATAGGATACGACGATTGTGGGGAGAAAGTTCGATTGGGCTTCAGGCTTTGGGCTTTAGGCTCTGGGCTTTTGCGCACAGAGTCGAGACTGGGTCACTGGCTACTGTCCCAATACGCCTCTTTCATTCTCTTGCGTGCTTTTTCAGCCTCGCCGTTGCTGGAGTTCGCCGCCACCACCGCCTCGTACTTCTTCATGGCCAGATCGCGCTTCTGGAGTTGGTCATACATCTCGCCGGCGCCGAGGTTGGCCTTCTGCAGCAGTTCCGGATCGGGCGCTGGGATGTCCGTCACCAATTCAAAAGCCGCTGCCGCCGCCGGATAGTTCTTTTCGCTGCGCAGCAGGTCGCCCAGTCCGAGCGCGGCCATCTCGTAATGGAGGTTGCCGTACTTGCCTTCGCGTCCGTTCTGCCAAACGCGGCGATACTGTTCCTCCGACTCGCGGTTCTTGCCTAAGACCCGCAGCAGGTTGGCTTCCTCCACTGCGAGGAGGAAGTTGCGCGGAAAGCGGGGGGCCAGCGAGCGGGCCATCTCGAGGGCTTCGGCGTAACGATGTTCGCGGCGCAGAAAGAGCATGAGCACGATGCCAGCATCCACGTTGGTCTCGCCGTTGGCGCGCGCGGCGTCGTACAGATACCTGATTCCCTTCTCTTTGTCCCCGCTTAACCCGACCAGCGCCACCGCCACCTTCACCGCCAAGGGAAGGCTTCCCATGACGTAGTTGTGGCTCCCTACTACCAGCTTGGCGTCGTTGTACTGCGGAGACAACTCGAGCACCCGCTCGTGGTCGTGGCGTGCTCCGACGGCGTTCCGCAAAGATGAAAACCAGGCGCGCTCGATCAGGGCCGTGTAGAGAGCAAACTGGCCGCGGGTGACGCCCCGGGCATAACGCATATCCACGTTGTTGGGGTTGTGGGAGAGTTCGGCGTCTTCCAGCTTCTGGGCTTGCTGCACCAGTTGCTTGATGCGCTCTTTCTGCACGGGGTCCGCGGGCCGGTGTGCCTGCCCAACAAAGCTGTCGTTGGCGTACTCGCCGGTATTCATCGCGCCGATCCGATATAACTCCCGCACCAGGATCGCGGAGAGCAGGTGGTTGACGGCAAATGGGTCGTTGGGGTGACGCGTCAGGACCTTTTCAAAATCCTGTATGGCCGCGTCGTAGTCGAGGTTGTAGAGACGCTCGAACGCGGCCTGGTTCTGGGGATCGGCGGGCCGGAAGACGGTCTGGGTGGCAGGATCCGCGGCAACGCAAACCCCTGCCAGAACCAGCAAAGCAATTGCGGGCAGAGACGAACGAAACCACGACCAGGAGGGAACCACGCCGCTCTAGTTTACCCGATTCCGCAAGAGCAACCAGGAATCAAGCAGGGTACTCAATCAGCCGCCCATATCGCGCACAATGGGAATTTCGTGATTGATCGGGTAATTCTTGCCCTGCGGGGCAGAGGCGCGGCCCGGGAATCCACTGATAAGTAGCGTATTTGCAACGATTTGCTTTGGTGATCCGCTTGCGAAAAGAGGATCGGGGGAAGAGGGTCCTATGGCAGAAGTAGCACAACAAGCTCAACACGAGTTCTGGCGCCCGCCGATGCAGGCGGCGTCGGAAAGTGTGGGGCATTCGGAAATGGTAGAAGCCTGTGACCGTTGCGCAACCGAGTTCATCGTCGGCTCGCGCTACTGTCATTCCTGCGGCTCCGGACGGCCGGGTTTGCGCGGAACATCGCGGCTAGAGGAGACGATCAGCCTTGCCTGGCTCAGCAGCCTGGGTGAGCGGCTCGGGCTCTCGACCGCCGCCTTCATCGCGTTTTCGGCCGGCATCTTGTGTGTGTTGGTAGCTGCCGGCATCGGCGTAGTGTTCAGCGCCCAGAAGGTGATCGACTGGCAGGCAGTCCAGTTGTGGCGGATCCAGTGGCTGCTAGGCGCAATCGCGGCGTTTGTGGCCGGCTCTCTGCTGAAAGGATCGCGGTAGCCGTCCTCGGTTCGCGAACGCGGTCTCAGTTTCGCGAGTGCGCCGTTTCCACTTCGGAAACGGCAGCGCTGGCCCGGCGCTGGCGGTTCATGCGGTAGAGATGGTGTACCGGCCCGACCCCCAGTCCCAAGGGGTGAGCGTTGGCGATGGCCGCGGCAACATAAGCCTTCGCTAGAAGCACGGCTTCGGGCAATCCGCGCCCATGCGCCAGATGGCACGCCAGCGCGGTCGCGAAGGCGCAGCCGGTGCCGTGCGTGGAACCGGACCGCTGACGGTCCGCTTTGAAGACTTCCTGCTCGACCCCCCGACTGGTCGTGAAGCTCAACAGGTCGATCGCCTTTTCCAGATGGCCTCCGGTAACCACCACGTTGGCGGCCCCCAGGGAGTGCAGACGAGCCGCCGCCGCGCCCATCTGACTCAGATTCGTAACCGCGAGTCCGGTCAGGGCGCTGGCCTCGTCCAAATTTGGCGTAATCACTTCCGCGAGCGGAAGCAGTTTCTGGATCAGGCATTCCCTGCCAGGCCCATCCAGCAAATCAGCGCCCGAGCTGGATTTGAGGATGGGATCAAGCACGATGTGAGGCGGTTGCGCCTCTCTCAGGAAATCCGCAACGGCTTGAACTACCAGCACGCTTCCGAGCATTCCGATGTGGACAGACGCAACCTCAAGATCTGAAACGAGTTCCTGCAAGGTCTCGGTTATGATCCGGGGCTCTACCGGCTCGACCCGGCGCACGCCTTGTGTGGACTGAACCGTGAGCGCGGTAATACACGAGACCCCGTAGCACTCGTGCGCGGCGATGGTCTTGATATCGGCGGTAATCCCCGCGCCGGATGAGGGGTCAAACCCAGCGATGGTGAGCACGATTGGCGGGGTCACGGCCATGTCGCCACTGTAAACCGAAATCATGGGCAGGGGAACTCCACTTCCGGCTCAGTCTTCCGAAGGGGCCAGCGGAGACGGCAGTAATCTGAGGATCAACGAAGGACCCAGTTTCGTTTACCATAAAGTTACGCTATCGACCGTCTAAGCACTTGATTTCA
Source organism: Terriglobales bacterium (assembly GCA_016201265.1). Taxonomy (GTDB): domain Bacteria; phylum Acidobacteriota; class Terriglobia; order Terriglobales; family Acidobacteriaceae; genus Acidiflorens. The sequence continues at coordinate 9,552 of JACQDD010000103.1, forward strand.
TTATGGTTACGATAGAAATTTCCTAAGTGTTTCATTTCACGATCACTTAAGGAATTCTTGGACGTGTCCGAAAGTCCACATGTACTTACTAGTTACTGTACTCTGGTGTTAAGTTTCAAACAGATAGAAACTAAAAGCAGATTTTTCATGTGGTTAAGTCATTGATTAATTACCACTTAGTTAATCATCCAGTAGGATTTTTGGGTTGACACAGCCCTCGACGGCCCGGTAGCATTTCAAGATTAATCCCCAAGGAGTACCCGAACTATAGAACGACTTTAGAGATGCGAGGTAACTGAATGCGACGACGTTTAGCCGAAGGTCTGGCGGTGCTTTTATCGGTCGCCAGTCTGGGGGCCGGAGCCGCATCCGGGCCAAACAGCTCGGAAGCCGCCACAGTCACAAAGCCGCCGGTGGTCAAGGCGGTAAGCCGGCAATCCAAGAAGGAAATCAAGAATAGTCCATACGAAGTGGGGACCGCCTCCTGGTACGGGGAATACTTCCAGGGGAAAGAAACAGCCAGCGGAGAACCCTTCGACATGCAGGCTCTGACAGCTGCCCATCCCACGCTGCCACTGGGTTCGTTTGTGCGGGTCACAAACCTGCGAAACGGACGAGCGGTGGTGGTACGAATCAATGACCGGGGTCCGGTGGTTGAGGGCCGGATTATTGACGTGTCATACAACACCGCCCGCGTCCTCGGCTTCGAGGAGAGGGGCTTGCAAACGGTCCGCCTGGACCTGGTCCGGCCCGCCACTGTGGCGCGGCTGCAAACCGTAGCCAACCTCGAGTAAACCCTATAAACTCGGCAGCGATGCCAGACCCGCGTCATCGTCTGATCGTTGCCTTGGATGTGTCGTCGGCCGCGGCCGCCCGGAAGATCGTGGCGGCCGTGGGCGACTCCGCCCACACCTACAAGGTCGGGATGCAGCTCTATACCGCCGAGGGACCGGCCATCGTCCGCGAGTTGGTGAGTTCCGGCCGGCGGGTCTTTCTGGACCTGAAGTATCACGACATCCCCAACACAGTCGGGGCAGCGGTCCGGGAAGCGGCTCAGCTTGGGGTCAGTATGCTGACGGTGCACGCCTCGGGCGGGGGCAAGATGCTGCGCGCCGCCGCCGAGGCCGCGGCGAATCAGCCCGTTTCCCCGTGGGTGCTGGCGGTCACCGTGCTCACCAGCCTCGACGACGGGGATTTGAACATGCTCGGGGTGCGGGGGAACGTAACGGACCAGGTGCTGCGACTGGGGGCTCTGGCCCTCTCGACGGGCTGCCGGGGCGTAGTCGCTTCGGCACACGAAGCAGCGGCGCTGAGGGAAGACCTGGGCCAGGAGTTCGCCATCGTTACCCCCGGAGTGCGTCCCGCGGGGAGTGGACGCGGCGACCAGGTGCGCGTTGTCACCCCGGCCGAGGCCATTGCCGCCGGCGCCACGCACATCGTGGTGGGACGACCCATTACGGAAGCGGCCGACCCGGCGGCAGAAGCCAGGGCGATCCTGGGACAGATCGGGTAAAACGGTTCTCAGTTCCCGGTTCTCAGTTCTCAGAAAAACCAAAGGCGCGACGTTGAAGCCGCGCCCTTTTTTCTCTTGACTGGGAACTGAGAACCGAGAACTGGTTTCTACAGCTTTTCAAAGAACTCGCACGCCGAGCACGAGATGTAAATTCCGCCGGGCACACCGCGCTCACGGTCTTTCACGCGCTTGACGATACGGGTGTCCTTGCCGCACTTCGGGCAGGCGGTGGATTTCGAGGTGTCCATGACCCTCTTGCGGTCGGCGGTTTTCGCGATCTTCATTTGGCTCTCCTGACAGGAATGTACCGCCGGCCTGGACCGGGGGTTCTACCTGGTATTTTGGGAGTAACAAGATTGTGCCGGACTCGCCGGCTGGATTGGCACGCGCGGAAAAGCGGTGCGTTGTACTCGCCACAACGATTTTACACGATTGCGGTGGCGGTGTGCGGCTCGGGGTTCGCTTGCACAGGGCCCCACTACAGCGCGTCGCGGCCGCCGGTCTCGGGCGGAGCTCCAAGGTCCATGAAGCGCTCATCCCGCGCTTCTTCCTGGACGGAACTGAGCGAGACCGTCACCTCCTGGATGTAATAGAGAGTGGCCACCAGCAGGCAAAGCAGCGCCGCCACGAACACGACCACCGCGGCCAGCGCTGCGTCCTTTAGGTACAGTCCGAGTCCCAGCAGCAGGCACGAGGAAATTGTTCCCGCCAGCGAAATCAGCGCCAGCAGGAAACAGCGCCGGATCAACTCGGCGCGCTTCTCGATCGATTGAATCTGCGCGGTGTAAGCTTCGGCGACCTGCACGCGCCCGCTCTTGGCGGCGTCGTACTTCGCGTGCACGAACTGCCGCAAGCGGCTGACAATTCCCATCAGGCGAACATTGATGGAAAGAATCAATAGAGCGGTTGCCGAGAGCAGGATGGCCGGAGCCAGGAAGGCTTGGAACAAGCGACCAATGTCATTCATTACGCGTTTTTTTCCCTGAAGTCCTCCAGCAGAATACCGTCAGAGGACGTCCCCGGAAAGACCCGGAGGGAGACGGCCACGGCCTATCAATGTACTACGAAGTCGCGGACGGCCTTTAGAAATTGCTCCGGTTGGTCGACAAATGTCATATGCCCGCTACTGGGCAGGATGACCAGTTGGGAGCCGGCGA
>JACQDD010000104.1 GCA_016201265.1 Terriglobales bacterium
CTGTTCCCCGATGAAGTCCGTCATCGTCGGCACCGCCGGGCACATTGATCACGGGAAGACCTCGCTGGTAAAGGCCCTCACTGGCATTGATGCCGACCGTCTGGAAGAGGAAAAGCGGCGCGGCATCACGATTGATATCGGATTTGCCCACCTTGAACTCCCTGCCCCGGGCGGCGACACACTACGGCTGGGATTTGTGGACGTGCCCGGCCACGAGCGCTTCGTCCGGAACATGTTGGCGGGCGTGGGCGGGATTGACCTCGTGTTGCTGGTGATCGCCGCCGACGAGGGCATCAAGCCGCAGACTCGCGAACACTTCGACATCTGCCGCCTTCTCGCGGTGCGCCAAGGCATCACGGTGCTGACTAAGTCCGACGCCGTTGACGCCGACACACTCGAAGTCGTGCGCCTGGAAGTGGAGGACTTTCTGCGCGGATCGTTTCTCGATCCATCGCATGCGCCGATCATGGCCGCGAGCTCGCTGACGGGCGCAGGACTCGAGGATTTGCGGATCGCACTGGCGAGAGTTGCCGCGGAAGTTTTGGCGAGAGACTCGAGCGCCCTGGCTCGCCTGCCCATCGACCGCGTTTTCACCATGAAAGGCTTCGGGACGGTCGCGACCGGGACACTCGTCTCCGGCACAATCTCGAAGGAAGAAGAACTCGAAGTCTTTCCCACCGGCAAACGCATACGCGTTCGCGGAGTGCAGGTGCACGGAGCAGCAGCAGAGCAGGCGATCGCCGGCCAGCGCACGGCCCTGAATCTCGCAGGTGTTTCCACCGAAGACCTGGCGCGCGGCATGACACTCGCTCCGCCCAGCACTTTTCAGAGCACCTCGCGCCTCGACGTCTCGCTCTCGCTGCTGCCTTCCGCGAGGCCCCTGAAAGACCGCGCCCGAGTGCACTTCCACGCCTACACCATGGAGACGGTCGCTGAAGTACGCCTGCATGGAGCAAAGCAGGTAGCGCCGGGCGGCCAGGCACACGCGCAACTCCGATTGGCCGAGCCTACGCTGCTGCTGCCCGGAGATCGTTTCATCCTGCGCCAGTTTTCGCCGGTAGTGACGATCGGCGGCGGAATGGTGCTGGATGCAACGCCGCTGCGCCGGAGCCCGGAGCAGGAAGAGTTCCTGAAAATTATGACTGGCGGGAACGCGACTGCCATTCTGCGCGCACGCATTGCACGGAGGCATCACGATGGCATCTCGTTAACGCAGCTCACGGCGGAGACGGGCTGGCCGAGGAACGAGATCGAGCGGCATTTGGGGGAAACCGTTCGACAGGGACACGTCGTCCGGTTGGGCGACCTGCTTGTGCACGCGCCGGCGCTCGAGGGGCTGGGACTCTTTGTTTTGACCACGGTCGAGAGTTTTCACAAACGCAATCCGTTGGTTGCGGGAATCAGCAAGGAAGAGTTGCGCGACACCGTCAACGCGTCTCCAGAAGCATTGTCGGCGGTTCTTGAGCGGTTGGCGCGCGAGAAGAAACTCGAAGCAAGCGGTGAAGCCGTTCATCTCCCCGGGCGCGGCGTCGTTATGAAAGACGAAGAGGCCGAGTCGAAGCAGATCATTGAGCAAGCGTTTCTATCGGCAGGATTGAGAGTCCCGTCGCTGAAGGAAGTGTTGGCAAGTCTGAAGGTGGATAAAATACGCGCCCAAAAGATCGTCACCCTGCTGCTGCGCGACAAGGCCCTGATCAAAATTTCCGACGATCTCGTCTTTCATCAGACCGCACTCACCGATCTCCGCCAGAAGTTGGCCGCGCTTAAGAGCACCACTTCAAAGATCGACGTCGCCCGCTTCAAAGACATGACCGGGGTGAGCCGCAAATATGCGATTCCGCTGCTGGAGTACTTGGACCGTGAGCGGGTGACGCGGCGAGTGGGAGACGAACGAGTGATTCTCTAACCACAGAGGTCACAGAGGCACACAGGGGAAAGCAATACCCAAGATGCGCGAAGGAAAGGGTCCCCTCTGTGATCCTCTGTGCTCCCTGTGGTTAGATCTGCTCTTCCGGGAATTCCACTTCCAGCGCGAGCGGCCCGGTCACTCGGTTGGTCAGGTTGGCGAGGCCGATCAGCATGTGCAGATCCACAACCTGTTCTTCGGAGAAGTGCTTCTTCAGCATTGCGAAATCGGCGTCGCTAGCGGTGTCCGGAGTCCGGGTCAGCTTTTCGGCGTAGCGTAGCGCGGCTTGCTCCTGCTCGTGAAAGCCGGAGTAGTTTCCATCCTTCAACGACTTCACCTGCTCTGCCGCCAGTCCGGCCCGCTTGGCGCCCTGGATGTGATGCTGCGTGCAGTAGTGGCAGCCGTTAATCAGCGACGTACGAAGATAGACAGCCTCGTAAAGCTTGCGGTCGAGCGAGCGTCCGACGCTGGCGTAGAAGCCGAGAAAGCTGCCGAGCATAGCCGGGCGGTGGGCCAGCGCTTTCTGGATGTTGCCCGGCTTGCTTCTCAGCTTGCCGTCGTAAATCTCTTTGACTTCCGCCGAAGCGTGTTCGGGTTCGATCAGGCTGACACGGGCCATTGAGTTCTCTCCTGAGTTGCGCGACCTATAATAAACAGATTCAGAGGAATCATCCCGGTCGCATGAACAAAGTTCACATCATTGGCGCAGGCCTCGCTGGATCGGAAGCAGCATGGCAGTGTGCGCGGCGCGGCATTCAAGTTGAGCTGTTCGAGATGCGTCCTGTACGGACTACTCCCGCGCACCAAACCGCCGACTTCGCGGAACTGGTCTGCTCCAATTCGTTGAAGTCTGACAGCGAAAACACCGCTCCCTGGCTTCTGAAAGAAGAGATGCGGCGTGCCGGATCACTGCTGTTGGCGATCGCGCGACAAACGTCCGTGCCTGCCGGCCACGCCCTTGCCGTAGACAGAGCCGAGTTTTCCCGGAGGGTGACGGAGGCGATTTCCGGCGAGCCCCTGATCCACGTCCGGCGCGAAGAAGCCGCGCATATCGAGGCCAGCCGGATCACAGTCATCGCCACCGGCCCGCTTACGTCAGATGCTCTCTCGCAAG
>JACQDD010000028.1 GCA_016201265.1 Terriglobales bacterium
CCGCACCGTGCCTTGTCGACCATCGCCTTTGACTGACTCACACCATGCCCCTCGGCATCTTCCTGACCCAGATTCTCCGTGACATTCGTTCGCAAAAGATGCGGACGACGCTCACGGTATTCGGCATTCTCTGGGGGACCGCCTCGGTCGTGCTTCTGTTGGCCTTCGGTCAGGGTGTGGCCGAGATGCAGCACAAGGCCATCCGCGGACTGGGCGAATACATCGTCATCATGTGGCCCGGACGGACTGCGAAGGTCTTTCAGGGGCTGTCCAAGAACCGTGTCATCAAGTTCCGTGAGGCCGATGCGGCCCTGCTCAAGGCGCAGGTTCAACATATCGGCGCCTGTTCCCCGGAGTATCAAAAGGGAGACGTCAAAGCCCGGGTCGGCAAATTGGAGCGGCTGATTCGGGTGACCGGCTGCTGGCCGGAGTTCGCGCCCATGCGCAATGTCATCGCGCAGGCCGGTTCCCGCTTTATCAATGATGAAGATCTCGAGCAGAAGCGCCGGGTTGTCTTCCTGGGTTATGAGCTCGCCAAGGATCTTTTCGGCGAGGACAATCCGGTCGGCCGGGTCGTGCTGGTCAATGGCGCGCCGATCAACAAGAAGCAGGACTCCTCTTACAACGGGCAGGACAACAACCGCGCCTTCATTCCCTCGACGACCTTCCAGGCGATGTATGGCAACGAATTCATCAACAACATGGTCTTCCGGGCCGACGAACCGAATCGAACGGCGCAGGTGAAGAAGGGGGTCTACCAGGTCTTGGGGGCGAAATACCGATTCGACAAGGACGATAACGAGGCCTTGTCGATGTGGGACACGACGGAGAACGAGAAGTTCTTTTCCACCTTTTTCATCGCCTTTCGCGCCTTCCTCGGCGTGGTTGGCGCCTTCACGTTGATTGTCGGCGGCATCGGCATCTCCAACATCATGCACGTCGTAGTCGAGGAAAGAACCAAAGAGATCGGGGTCAAAATGGCTCTGGGCGCGAAGCCGCGTTTTATCAAGGGCCAGTTCATCTTCGAGACGCTCTTTCTCACCGCCATCGGTGGTGTGCTGGGCTTCACGTTCGCGTGGGCGATCGTCTCGGTCGTCCCGAGTTTCCACGTCGAAGATTACATCGGCACCCCGGTCATTTCATCGTCGGTGTCGATCGCGGCCGCTTCGGTGCTCTCGCTCATCGGCCTGGTGGCCGCCTATTTCCCGGCCCGGCGCGCGGCGCGACTGAATCCGATTGAGGCCCTGCGGCTGTAAAGTCAATTCTCACCACCAGGCATCGATCCGATGGGAACCCTCGCCTTCCTGAAATACTTCTGGGCGGATCTCCGCAAACACAAGAAGCGAGCGTCGCTCACCGTGGCCGCGATCATCTGGGGCACGATGTCGATCCTCTTGCTTTTGGCCTTCGGCGAGGGTTTGAAGAAACAACTCGACAAGAATGGCCGCGGGTTGGGCGAGAACATCATGATCGTCTGGGGTGGGCAGACATCGAAAGCTTTCCAGGGCCTGCCGCGCGGACGGCGCATCCGGTTTCTGCCGGAGGACGTCAATCTCATCTCGTCCTCGATCCCAGAAGTCATTCGCGCCGGGGCCGAATACTCCGATTGGGGCGTCGACTTGGTCTATGGCCGCATCGTTCTCTCGCAGCACGTCTGCGGCGAATACCCGACCTACGAGGACATGCGCGCCCACTACGCCCAAGCCGGCGGCCGGTACCTGAACGAGACCGACATGGACGAAAAGCGCCGCGTGATCTTCTTGGGTTTCGAGCTGAACAAGAAACTGTTCGGCGAGGAATCGGGCGTGGGCAAGACCGTGCAATTGGCCGGAACTCCCTTTACCGTCATCGGCGTTGGCCAGAATAAACAGCAAATGGGGATGTACGGCGGCCCCGACATTGACATGGCGTCGATTCCGGCCACCACGTTCCATGCGATTTTGGGCCACAAATTCCTCAACAACCTCGTGATCCAGCCGGGCTCAGATGGGATGGAAAAGACAGTCGAATCGCGTCTCTATCAAGTGCTCGGCGCCAAGTACAAATTCGATCCGACCGACAAAGAGGCGCTCTCGATCTGGGACACGATCGAGGGGCGCAAAGAGATGAGCAATATCATGATGGGAATGCAGATTTTCATGGGCATCATCGGCGCCATGACCCTGCTCATCGCCGGCGTCGGCGTCGCCAACATCATGTACGTCGTCATCCGCGAACGCACCAAGGAGATCGGGATCAAAATGGCGCTCGGCGCCCGCCCGCGCACGATTCACAACCAGTTCTTGTTTGAGGCCTTGACGATCTGCTTTTCGGGCGGCGCCATCGGCATCTTCGTGTCAGAATTGATCTGCGATCTCTTGTCGCTGGTGCCACGCGACCCGAGTTCGTCGTTGGCCATGATGGGCAACCCGATCATCTCGCTGCCTATCGGGCTGGTCACAGTCACGATTCTGGTGACCATCGGGCTGATATCCGGGTATTTCCCCGCACGCAAGGCCGCGGGATTGAACCCGGCGGAAACCTTACGGTACGAGTAGGGGCGCGATTGATCGCGCCCGTTCAGAGGAAATAATCTCATGGCACCAACTGACAACATCATCTCGCTACAGGGCGTGCGCAAGACTTACGACACCGGCAAGGTCAAAGTGGAGGCGCTGCGGGGCATCGACCTCAACGTGCGGCGCGGCGAATTCCTCACGCTGGTCGGGCCGTCCGGCTCCGGCAAGTCGACGTTGATGAATATTCTCGGCTGCCTGGATGTCCCCTCCGAGGGGGCTTATGACTTCGACGGCGAGGTCGTCAATCGCCTCTCGCTCAATCGACTCGCCGAGATTCGCAACTTACGGATCGGGTTTGTCTTTCAGAATTTCAATCTCTTGCCCTATCTGTCGGCTTTGGAAAACGTCGAACTGCCTTTGGTCTTCCGCGGGACGGGCGCGCGCGAACGGCGCGAGCGCGCCGCCGCCATGCTCACGCGCGTGGGGCTGGGGGACCGTCTCGACCACAAACCGACCGAACTCTCCGGCGGCCAGATGCAACGCTGCGCCATCGCCCGCGCGTTGGTGAACAACCCCTCGCTCATCCTCGCCGATGAACCGACCGGCAACCTCGACACCGGCTCGGGCCGCGAGATCGTCGATCTCTTCGAGGAGCTCTGGAAGGCCGGCCACACGATCATGATCATCACGCATGATCCCAATCTCCCCATGCGCACCGAACGCACCCTGCACATGCGCGACGGCCTCCTGGCGAATGGGAACGGGGCGCATTGACTGTCGCCAACCCGGCGCTGTCAGTCGGG
>JACQDD010000117.1 GCA_016201265.1 Terriglobales bacterium
GCGACCTGGTATCCGTTTTCGATGGCGATGATGGCGGCTTGGAAAGCGACGATGGTCTTGCCGGAGCCGACATCGCCCTGCAGTAGGCGGCGCATGGGGAAGGGCGTTTGCATGTCGGTGGCGATTTCCTTGAGCACGCGCTTCTGGGCGGCCGTCGGGTGGAAAGGCAGTATCTTCTTTATGGCTTCGCGGACGCCGGCGCCGATCTGGAAAGCAGTGCCGGTGCGGGCTCTCTGCTCGCGGCGCTTGAGTTCGAGGCCCAGTTCAACGAAGAAGAGTTCATCGAAGATCAGCCGGATGTGGGCGGGCGTGCGCGAAGACTGGAGATCGGCGAAACTTTCGCCGGCATCGGGCCAGTGAACTTTGCAGAGCGCTTCCCGGGGAGAGATCAGGCTGAGATGGGCGCGCACGGCCGCGGGGATCGGGTCGGGAGCATCGGGACCCAGATTGTCGAGGGCCGAGCGGATAGTACGCCGGAACCAGCGCGGCGTAAGCTTGCCCTGGCCGGTGGATTCGTAAATGGGAACGATGCGCCCGATTTCGAGTGAGGCAGCGGCTTTCTTTTCGGCTTCGTCGGCGCCACCTTCTTCGTAGATGTCGCCTAGAATTTCAAACTGCGGCTGGATGATCTGGAGTTCGCCGTCGCGATCCTGCTCGACTTTGCCGTAGAGGGCAACCATCTGCCCGGCCTGAAAACGATTCTGAAGATAGGTGGCGTTGAACCAGAGGCACTTGAGGCGGTTGCGTCCCTGGCCGACGGTGAGCTGAAAGATGGGCATGCGACGGGTGCGGAAGAGACCGGAGTTGCGAACTTCGGCGATGACAGTAGCCATTTCGCCGGGGCGGAGCTCGGCAACCGAGCGCGGGTTGAGACGGTCTTCGTAGCGGAAGGGCAGATAGTGGAGCAGGTCGTCTACAGTCTGGAGACCCTTGGCGGCGAGCACTTCGGCGAGGCGCGGACCAATGCCTTTGACGTACTGAACGGGAGTGGAAGGTTCCAGCATCTCAGGGGATGTTAGCAGGAGCGGAGGTTGGCTTGGGCAAGAGCCGGATGGTCAGAAATTTTCTGGACGCGCTACTGGCGGTGTTGGCAGGAAATGCGATTTACTTTCTGCTGATGCCGCATCTTCCGGCGGTGGCGCGGCATTCGTTTTTCAAGGAAGATTGGGGGCTGCTGGTGGATTTTGCGGTTTGTGCAGTGATTTTTGTGGCTGTGAAAATTGCGCGGGGCAAGAAATGAGAACCAGCGGGCGGGCGCGGCTCGCATCGCGCAGAGATAGAAGAACTGAGTGGGCGAGGCGCCGGCGCTACGTTGTAACACGTGAGGAGCTCTGATGCTGAAACCACGGGAGTGCATTGCGACGCTGGAGCCGTACCGGTCTCCGATTATAAGTCGCGCGGGACTGAATCTCGATCTGAACGAGAACACAGCTGGCTGTTCGGAACGCGTGCTGGCGCGATTGCGGGCGCTGACGCAACGCGATGTGGCGATGTATCCCGAGCGGGAGGTGGGGGAGCGGCTGGTGGGGAATTTCCTGGGGGTCCGGCCAGAGCAAGTCTTGTTGACGAACGGAGTTGATGAGGGATTACTTCTTCTTTGTGCGGCCTATCTCGGGGAAGGGGACGAGATGCTCCTGGCCGACCCGACCTTCGTGATGTACCCGATCTATGGTCGGGCTGCCGGAGCGCGACTGGCGCGCGTCACGGCGGGTGAAGACTTCGCGTTCCCGACTGGAGATCTGCTGGCGCGAATTTCGTCTCGCACGCGACTGATCACGATTGCCAACCCCAACAATCCAACGGGCACGCTGGTTCCACGGGCCGATTTGCTGCGCGTTCTCGACGCGGCTCCGGATGCAGCCGTGCTGGTGGACGAGGCGTATTTCGAGTTTGGCGGCGAGACGCTGCTGCCGGAGTTGTCACGCTATGGGAACCTGTTTATCGCGCGGACGTTCTCCAAGGTATATGGACTCGCGGGGCTGCGTCTGGGAGCACTGATCGGCGCGCCGGAGCAGATTGGATGCATGCGGCGGTTTTGCTCTCCGTTCAACGTAAATGCGGCGGCGCTAGCTTGCCTGGAAGAGGCACTGGCGGATCAGGCGTTCGTGAGCGAATACGTGGCGCAGGTGAAAGAGGGCCGCGAGCGGCTGGCAAAGCTGTGCGAAGAGCTGGGGCTGCGTTCCTGGCCGAGCCGGACAAATTTTGTCTTGATGCGGGTGGGGGCGAGTTGCGGGAAGTTTGTCGAGGTGATGGCGAGACGAGGCGTACGGGTTCGCGATGTGTCGGCGAATCCCGGCTGCGAAGGATGCGTGCGGATCACCGTGGGGACGCGCGAGCAAATGGATGATGTTGTGCGGGCGGTGCGGGGGGCGGTGGGGGAGAGTCGATCGTGAGGGCTGGGACTTCCAGCCACATCATGTTCGGTCCGAGGCTCCGCTGTGGGAGGCGAGTTTGCGCCCCAAATAGCGTTGCACCAGAAACAGAACGCATCCGAAGACGAGGGTTACGCCCAGGGCAACATACATTCGCGTGACCGCGATGTCCCAATGTTCTTGCGGCACGCCCGCGATCGCGACGCGTGCAATGTGGTCACGGACTCCGGAAAGACCTCCGTGGACGAGCGCGGGCACGAGTTGCAGAAGGATGAGCGCCCAGAACAACACAAGCATCAGGGCGATCCCACGCAGGATTGCCAGCACTTGCCGCAGGGTCCAGTTGGGCTTCATAGGTATGGCAGACACCGGGAGGGTGCGGAAAGTTTCCAGAGGCCCTTGCTGCTGCAGTCGTCGTAGAATTACTCAATGCGGAGAGCTTCGAAGCACGCGGCCAACCGTCCCGCAAGAACCAAGAATAGTTTGGCGAAACGTGCGGCGGCTACGCGTGAACTGGTCGCGCGCATCCGGCGCCGCCGGGAAGAGATTCGGCAGAGAACAGGCACACTTTCCGACAGCAGGGCTCTGATTCGCGAAGATCGGGACCGCTGACCTTGATCTACGTAGCTCTCGTAACCAAGCTTCTTACCTGACGGGCGCTTTTCCTGGCTTAGAATATCTGCATGGATATGACACTCACTGCCGTATACGAGGAGGTTCCGGAGTCTGAGGGAGGTGGCTACGTTGCCTACACCGAGGAGCTGCCCGGAGCCATTACGCAGGGCGATACGCTGGAAGAAGCTCGCGAAAATCTGCGCGACGCCATCGAACTTCTCTTGGAAGCCAATCGCGAATTGACCGGGAAGCCACGGCCCGGCCATAAGGTCTTGCGCGAGAAGATCAAGATTACAGCGGCATAAGATCGTGAAGCGCGTTGACCTGATTAGGCATCCGGAAACCCACGGCTGCCAACTATTGCGCGAAGGTGCGAAACACAGCGTCTACTACAATCCTGCTGCTCAACGGACCACTACGGTACCGAGGCACCGGGAAGTGAAGAATCTCACTGCCGTCCGAATCTGCAAGCAGCTTTCGGTTCCCGATCCTCTGCACTAAGCCTCATTTCCAATTATCATGGAGAGTTTTCCGCCCAGATCAGCGCTCATCCGCGTTGATCCGCGGAGAATGAAGTTCCCAGCTAACTGCTAAAGGCTAAGTGCCAAATGCTGATCTTCCGTAAACGTCTTCCTAACGTTGAACATCCCGAGATGCCGGCCGACGTGGTGATTGTCGGCGGCGGGCCGGCGGGTATGGCGTGCGCGCTGCGGTTGTCGCAACTGATTGACGAGCACAATGCGCGGCATCCGGAGGCGCAACTCTCGAAAGAAAACATCTACGTGCTCGAGAAGGCACGCGAAGCAGGGCAGCACTGCCTTTCGGGGGCGCTGCTCGATCCGCGGTCGATGAAGGAACTGCTGCCGGGCTTTGAAAAGGAAGCGCCACTCGATGCCGAGGTTGACCGCGAAGGCGTGTACTTCCTGACGAAGAACAAGCATTACAGGCTTCCCATTACGCCGCCGCCGATGCAGGATCACGGCAACTACGTGGTCTCGATCAACAAGTTCGTGAAGTGGCTGGCGAGCAAAGTCGAAGAGGCAGGGATCACGATCTTTACTGGCTTTGCCGGGTCGGAGCTACTTTACGACGGCGATCGCGTTGCCGGGGTGCGGACCGACGACAAAGGCGTGGACAAGCAGAACCAGCAGAAATCAACTTTCGAGCCCGGGTACGACGTGAAGGCCAAAGTCGTCGTGCTGGCAGAGGGCACGCGCGGGTCGCTGACCAAGCAGCTCATCCAGAGATTTGACCTGATGAAAGACCGCAATCCGCAGACCTACGGCGTGGGCGTGAAAGAGCTGTGGGAAGTGCCGTCGGGGCGGATCAAGGCTGGAGAAGTCATCTACACGATGGGCTATCCGCTGACGACGAAGGAATATGGCGGCGCGTGGATCTACGGCTCGAAAGACAACATTGTTTCGCTCGGCTTTGTGACCGGGCTCGACTATCAAGACCCGCGGCTCGACCCGCAGCACGTGCTGCAGACGTTCAAACAGCATCCGTTCATTGCGGAACTGCTTGCGGGCGGAAAGATGATTCGGTACGGGGCGAAGTCGCTTCCGTATGGCGGATGGTGGTCGCTGCCGCCGCTCGGCGGAGACGGATGGATGGTCGTCGGCGACTCGGCGGGCTTTTTGAATTCGGCTCGCCTGAAGGGAATTCATCTGGCGATCAAGAGCGGCATGCTGGCGGCGGAGACGGCGTTCGAGGCGCTGGTGAAGGGCGATTCGTCGGCGGCCGTGCTGGGTAAGTTCCAGCGGCGCGTGGAAACGAGCTGGATCAAGGACGAGCTCTGGCCGGTGCGCAACTTCCATCAGGGATTTGAAAAGGGCATGGTCGCGGGCGTGTTCAACACCGTGCTGCAAGACATCTTCGACGGCGGCCTAAGCAACCGCGCGCCCTCGCATCCGGGACACGAGCGCATGAAGGCGGTGGCTGCGCTGGCCACAGATGGCGGGCCGCGCGCGCATATGCTCGGCCCGGCGAAGGGCGATAGCAAGCTGACCTTCGACAAGCTCACCGACTTGTATTATTCGGGGACGAAACACGAAGAGGATCAGCCGGCGCATTTGGTGATTCTCGACCCGAACATCTGTAACGAGCGCTGCGTGAAAGAGTTCGGCAGCCCGTGCCAGAATTTCTGTCCGGCCAACGTATACGAGATGGTGGACGATGCGGCGGCGGCGCCGAACGGGAAGCGCATCAGTTTGAATGCCGCCAATTGCGTCCACTGCAAGACGTGCGATATTCAAGATCCGTACCAGATCATCACGTGGGTTGCGCCGGAGGGCGGCGGCGGGCCGAATTATGATGGCATGTGAAAGGCAGCACTTGGCAATTAGCACTTAGCACGTGGCCTTTGGTCGCCGGAGTCCAACTGGTGAGACGCTCGGCGCCTGCCCATCCGCGCGAGCTTTCAGGGTCCCCGCTTGTCGGCAGAATTGCCGACCCGCATCCTGCGCCGATAACCCGTGAGCGAAAAGGCCAATTGCTAAGTGCCAAGCGCTAAAGGCTGGTTCCCCTTCCACCCCGGGTATATACTGCTGCCTGTAGTTTTGGCTGGAACCCGGTTTTGGGCGGGGAGCGGGGCAACAGTTCTCATTTCTCATAAAGCCCCGCGCATAGAACGCTGGCGCCGCGGGGCTTCTTTCTTATTCCTACCCTGGGATGGCTGGCGCGGGACGGGAGTCGCTGCGGCGGCGCCTTTTCCCGAGGGAGGTCGGTCCGTGGACGTCGTTTTCATACGCCTTCTGTTTGTCCTGTTTGTGGGCTTCACCTGCTATCGCATTCAACCGTTTGGCCTGCCTTCGAACTTCGATGCGGGGGTTGGGCTGCTGATCGGCGCCTCGATTATCGTTTTCGAGTGGCGCTTGCGGGCCATGAGCCTGAAGCGGCTGATCGGAGCCGCCATCGGCAGCATCCTCGGTATCATCGGCGCCTACCTTTTCGCGCTGGTCATCCGCAACAGCATCCCGCCGAGCCCGACCCAGAGCTTCCTGCAAATTCTGGTCATGCTGGTGATGGCCTACGTGGGGTTGGCGGTGGGCGCGACCAAGGGGGATCTGCTCAACCTGGCGGCGCTGGGGGGAATCTTTGGCGGCGAGAAGACGGGGAAGAAGAGCTACAAGATCCTCGACACCAGCGTGATTATTGATGGCCGCATCGCCGATATCGCGGAGACGGGCTTTCTCGATGGCGTGATTGTGATCCCGCAGTTTGTGCTGCGCGAGTTGCAACTCGTAGCGGACTCGGCCGACTCGCTCAAGCGCAACCGCGGGCGGCGTGGGCTCGACATCCTGCAACGCCTGCAGAAAACCGCTTCGCTGCAAATCCAGATCGTGGAAGACGACTTCCCCACCGTTCGCGAAGTGGACATGAAGCTGATCGAACTGGCCAAGGTCTATGAAGGCAAGATCATCACCAACGACTTCAACCTGAACAAGGTGGCGCAGCTGCAGGGCGTCGAAGTGCTGAATATCAACGAACTGGCCAACTCGCTGAAGCCGATCGTGCTGCCGGGCGAGGCGATGCGCGTGTTCATCCTGAAAGAAGGGAAAGAGTACAACCAGGGCGTTGCTTATCTCGACGACGGCACCATGGTGGTGGTGGACAACGCACGCAAGATGATCGGGAAGACGATCGACATCGCGGTAACTTCAGTGTTGCAAACGACGGCGGGCAAGATGATCTTCGGCAAGTGGGACGAGCGTGCCGCTTCCCGTCAGGAGTCCAAGCCCGGGGTGGTGATAACGCCGCCGGTGGTTTCATCGACCGGGACGAACGGTCCGGCATCGGATCCCGGGAAAAAGCCCGCACCACTCATGGCGGAACGGCCGAGCGAATAGCGTTTCGGCTGGCTCGGTCTAATGGGCCGGAACCGCCCTCTCCTTCAGCGCCGGCATTTGAAAGTTGCCGACGGCACTCTTATACTGAACGCCCCTATGAAGGTTTTTGTCATTGTTCCGGCGGCCGGACTGGGCACGCGCATGGTGCCGGCTTCGTCCGCGAAGGCGAAGAAAAGAGCGCCTTCCAAACAGTTCAAGGAACTGGGCGGCGTGCCTATCCTGGTGCATACGCTGCGGAAGTTTGCCGCCAGCCCGGAGGTTTACGAGATCATCATTGCGCTGCGGAAGAACGAGATCGGCGGCTTCCGCACCCAGCTGGAAAAACAGTATCCGGAAATCCTGAACAAGCGATTGCAGATGGTGGAAGGGGGCGAACACCGCCAGAATTCGGTGGCCAATGCACTCGCGGCGGTAGCGGCCGATGCGGAGGATATCGTGCTGGTCCACGATGGAGTGCGGCCGTTCGTCACGCCGGAGATTATCGCCGAGGTCATTGCGGCGGCGCAGAAACATGGCGCCGCCATCGCGGGCACGCCGGCCGCGGATACGGTGAAGCAAGTCGAACGAACTGCGGAAGGCGCGGTGATCAGGGCGACGATTCCGCGCGCCAGCGTGGTCATGGCGCAGACGCCGCAGGGATTCCGCTATGACATTTTGAAGAAGGCCTTCGATGAGGCCGCCGTAGATGGCTTTGTGGGCACCGACGAGGCTTCTTTGATCGAGCGGGCCGGACACCCGGTGGCGGTGGTGATGGGGTCGCCGCGGAACTTGAAGATCACGACGCCGGGGGATATGGAGTTGGCGGAGTTTTATTTGAAAGGCAGTTGCGAGTAGCGAGTAGCGAGAGGCGAGTACTCCCGCTACTAGCTTCTGGCTACTGGCAACCAGAAAGCAGCAATCGGGTGAGGCAGAGTTGAAACCTTCAATGCGCATCGGCTATGGCTGGGACTCACACGAGTTCAAGGCCGGCATTCCGCTAAGAATTGGTGGGATCACCTTGCCTCATGACAAGGGCCTGGGCGGCCACTCTGACGGAGACGTGCTGCTGCATGCGCTGACCGATGCATTGTTGGGGGCGATCGCGGGGCCAGACATTGGGTCGCTGTTTCCACCTTCCGATCCGCAGTGGAAGGGGGCGGATTCGGCGGTCTTTCTGCGTGAGGCGCTGAAGCGCGTCGCGGTGGCGGGGTATGAGTTGGTCAATCTGGATTCTGTGTTAATACTCGCGGCGCCGAAGATTGGCCCGCACGCAGACGCGATTCGCAAGCGGGTGGCAGAGTTGTGCGGGATTGCGGCGGATTGCGTGGGGATAAAGGCGAAGACGCCGGAGGGGATAGGCACGGAGGGCGCGGCGATTGCGAGTGCGACGGTGTTGCTCAGAAGCGCTACTAGCTCCTAGCTACTGGCTACTAGCAGACTCGAATTCTCCGGTTAACGCTGCGTGTTTCGCTCGCGCCGCCTCGATGAAAGCCTGGAAGATGGCCTTAGCTGACTCTGCAAGTTCTTCCGCATCATGTACCGATCGCTCGGGATGCCACTGCACGGCCAGCACAAAATGCCCAGGTAGCGTTCCCTCGAGTGCCTCGATCACGCCGTCCTGCGGAGAGCGGGCCACTACGCGCAGGCCGTCTCCCACGGCGTCCGCCGATTGATGGTGCGAGGAGTTCACCGGGATTGTCTTTCGCCCCTTCGGGGCTTGATCACTTGCCGTTTCTGACCCACGGCTTACGCCGTGGGCTGAGTTCTTGCGCCGCTTCGCGGCTGATTTGTACTCTGTCGACTCCTCATTCCCTGCCACAATTTTTGCCAGTTGTGAGTCAGGTTCGATCTCTACGGTGTGAGCGTTCGGCACCGCGCGTCCGGCGCTGTGGTTGACGGCGGTCTCGATGTGCTGCACCAGCGTTCCGGAGCGGTAGACATTAAGAGTCTGCAAGCCGTAGCAGATGGCCAGCACGGGCTTGCGCATGTTGTAGGCATCTTGGAGCAGCAACTCGTCTACGGTGTCGCGCCTGGGGTCGGCGGGGGCGGTTTTCTGGTGACGGTCTGCGTCATACTTCTGCGGATCGACGTCGGCGCGGCTGCCCGGCAGGAGCACGGCGTCGCAGCGCTCGATCTGCTTCATCACCTGCGTGGGAGTCTGGTCGAGTTCGATGCGGATGGGTTCTCCGCCTGCCAGTCGGACGGCTTCCTCATATTGAGGGAGTGCTCTTTCGGCATACTCGCGATCGCCGGAGTGCGGCACGGGAATGGCAATTCGCGGAGTCGTCATCAGTCCGCCCGCTCGATGCCGGCCAGAGTTTTTTTCTGGCGGTAGTGCCGGATTTCCATGATGAGGAAGAGGACG
This sequence comes from Terriglobales bacterium, assembly GCA_016201265.1. Classification (GTDB taxonomy): domain Bacteria; phylum Acidobacteriota; class Terriglobia; order Terriglobales; family Acidobacteriaceae; genus Acidiflorens. Next base: position 9,180 of record JACQDD010000117.1, read on the forward strand.
CAGACGATCGCCCCCGCGCTGATGGCGAACGGGAAAGCAATGTGGCGGTAGGCGAACGGCATGTTGGGCGCGACGTGCACGACCTGCGAGTACACCACTGCTCCCAGGATGCTCAGCAGAAGGCTGACGGCGAAGGCCAGCAGGGTGAACAGCGCGGTCATGAGCACCACGCGGATCGGGATTCCGATCCAGCGCGGGCGGTCCGAAGTCGTTCTCGGCATGCTTCTAAGCTACACCATTTGCGCCCCGCTCCCGCAGCGCCGACGGTGGGCCTCTGCGCTACAATGAAACCCATGTCGCAAACCGTCTCGGCGATCACGCGCAGCCCCGCGGAGATTGTCCGGACCGCGCCCGTCTCGCAGGCGGCCAATGGAATCTGCTACGCGCGTTCGGGCGAGATCACGATTTTGGAGTCGGATCTGGACCGCATGGTCGCGGCCGTACCGATGACCGCAGCGGCGGCGCTTACGCGCAAGGCGTACTACTTCGTGCCGCTCACCGTAAGCCAGGGTGATGAGACCGTGATTGCCGACCGCTACGATGTGGCCTTGAGCGACAACGCCGTCTGCCACCGCAACCTGAATCTGGGCGACTCGCAATGCGTCTTCATCTCGACGCGTCTCATGGACGACAAGTTCTCCGTCGCCTTCGAGTTCTACATCAATGTTGGACATGCGCTGGTAGAACGCGCGGGGGTCTCGCAACCGTTTGCGGAGATGGTCTGGCAGCAGGTGGAGTCCGGAGTGCGAGGCGAGACGTCGCTGGACGCGTGGGAGTCCCGCAAGCTCGCCACAGCAGCGGGCCCCGAGGCGGAGAAGTACAAGAACGAATACCTGACCGCCACCTTCGCCGACGCGATTTCGATCTATTTGCTTTCGCTCTGCCTGGACGTGGACTATCACGATCTGCGGGAGCGGGATTATCCACTGCTGGCGCCGACGCCGATGGCCGAACGGCTGCGCAAGATCGCGGAAATCTTTCCGCCGAATCCGGGATTCGAGTTCAACATCTACTACCGGCGGCGCACCTAATAGACCTCACTTCCAGGTAAAGGTCGCAACCGCGCCTCCCGTCAGCGTGTAATTGAAAGTCTGCCCCTTCCAACTCACCGTGAATTGGGTGGAACTGCCACCCGAATTCAACACGAACAAAGCGATCGAACCGTCGGGATTGCGAAAAGCGACGTCCTCGATGCTCCCCACGCCAAAAGTGTTGGACGCGATACGGTGTGCCCCGGGCACGACAAATTTCCCCAGGTGGCCGAGAACGTAGTACTCCACGTTATAGGTGATGGTGGAAGGGGAAGTGCTGTCATCAATGGTCACCACGCCCCGGCACTGGGAACAACCGCCGTTCGTCGGCCCGGAGTTCTGATCGAGCGCGAGATTCCACAACGAAATGCTGCGCGCCCAGTTGCGCGTGGCGCCGATCAGCAAGCGTTCCGAATTCCACACCAGATCGCCGGCGAAACTCGACCCGACGCTGCCAGTGCATTCCGTGAACCAGATGTCCTTGTTGGGATAGGCAGTCTTGACCTCGGACTGCGCGCTGACATCTCCGGCATAGCAGTGGAAGGAGGTTCCTGCGACGTAACTGGCCGCCGAAGAGGCGAGCACTGATTCCGCGTAGCCGGGATTATCCCAGTTGTGCTCGTAGCCGAAGATCTTGACGTTGGAGAGACCAGCGCCAGTCAGGGCGGGGCCGAGATGATTCGCGAGGAAATCGGATTCGTCGCTGGCCGAAAGATACGCGGTCGGGTAGTCGGGTGTGGAGTAGAGCGGTTCGTTTTGCACAGAGATCGCGTAGATGGGGATGCTCTGCTGCTGATAAGCCTGAATGTAGTTGACGAAGTATTGCGCCAGGCTGGGGAAGTACGTGGGGATGATGTCGCCGCCGTTCATCGTGCCGGTAGTCTTCATCCAGGCCGGAGGGCTCCAGGGCAGCGCGACGACCTTGATCGCAGGATTGGCGGCCAGGCCCTGCTTCAGAAGCGGGATGATGTAGGCAGTGTCATGAGCAATGGAGAAGTTGAGCAGGTTGGGATCAGCCTGGCCCACGGGGACATCGTCATAGCTGTAGTTGCCGGACGCGGAGAAATCGCTGGCGCCCATAGGCTGGCGCAGGAAGCTGATGCCGATGCCAGCCGAGGGACTGAACAGTTTCTGCGCCAGATCCGCCTGCTGGGAGGGATCGAGCTTGTTCCAGATGAGCCACGCGGAAGAATCGGTCAGGGACGCGCCGAAGCCATCTATCTGCTGATAAGCAACGCTGTCGTCCACGGTGATGTTGAACTGAGTCGGGGAGCCGCCGGAGGTGAATCGCGTGGCTGGTTGGGACTGGAGCAGCATGGACCGGTCGGCAGTGGTCACTACCGGCTGTACGGTTGGGCCGTTTTGCACGGGTGGAGCCGAGTTGCTGCCGCCGCAGGCACCAAGAAAAAGACCGATGGCCAGGAGAATCGGAGGCAGAGCACAGCGAAAGCGGCCCTTGCCCGGGAAACGGATAGCCGAAAAAAGACGAATGGAAGCCATGATGTTGCTGACTATCTGGTGGTAGCAGGTTGGACGATGGTTCCGCAAGAGCGTGCGTCACACCCAGCCGGGCCGAACTCGTTGGTCTCGGGCTGGCCGCAAGGGTAGGCAGATTAGTCCAGCGATCAGGGGATGCACGAGTCCGGGAGATAGTCCGATTGCGTGCCGGGCAAACACAAAAAGGGCTGGGAATACCCAGCCCTTCTGCCCGAGCACGGGACAAACGGCAGCGCTAGCCTCTTAAAGTCCCCCGCGACTTCCACGCCGTAGGCCCGCGATCAGGCCGGTGACGCTGCCCTCGCGCCGCGCTAATCATGCTTGGAGTGATCTGGCGTTCCTGGACTGCTTAGGACATCCCTGGAGAGATGTCGAGCGGTCCTGGAACGAGCGCGGCGCAGGGCCAGCAAGTTGTGCCAATGTAGGCGGCGGACCGGCATTGAGTTGTCAGGGGAATGTCACTTTGTTGTCAAATCTGAGACCGGTGGATAGTGATTGGTGGTTGGTGGTTAGCGGCTCACCACAGCCCGGTGCTCCCGAAGACACTTTGGTGCCCTTTGCGAGGGCATGGTTTTCGGATTATGCTGAAATCGATCCCCAAGAACAGGTTCGGTGGCGATGATTCCGTTTGGTATGTATACGTTTGTGGTGGGCGCGGTCGGGTTGGCGGCGGCCAGCTACGCTCTGTTGCGGCGCAAACCCAAAACCCCGAATGACCTGGAACGAGAACGGCGTGTCTGGCTCAATAATGTCGGCCGGATCACCGATGGCACGGTCATTGATGTGCAGGAGATCGTGCCGGGCGTGCATCGTGCTGCCACCATGCTGATCTACCAGTACGACGTGGCGGGGGTTTCGTATGAGGCCTCGCAGGATGTGACCTATCTGCGGCAGTGGATCAACCTGCATTCGTGCCGTCTCGGCCTGCCCACGTCAGTGAAGTACGACCCGCACAATCCCGGTAACTCGATGGTAATCGCAGAAGGCTGGATGGGGCTAAGGCAGTAAGTAGGCCAAGTTGTTCAAATTCAAGACAATCTCCCGAGGCGACGTGATCGCGGTCAGGAAGCATCTAATCACGGAGCAACTACCCTTGTAGCCGGCCGATCCCTTGGTTGCGCATTCCGGCGCACGCTTCTCCATTTTTGCGCGCGGTCCAAAGGGATGGAAGAAAGAAGAGGAGACGACATGTATCGAATTCTTGGTGTTTTGTTTTTGGCGGCACTGTTGTCGTGCCAGGCGCTGGCGGCGGACACGCCGCGGGCGGAAGTATTTGGGGGTTTTCAGTACTTCCGTGCGAACAGCGGCGTCAACATTCCGGGTATCGACAATTTCAATCTCAATGGCTGGGACGCCTCGTTGAGCGGATATTTCAACCGCTTCCTCGGGGTCACCGCCGACTTCAGCGGCGCCTACGGGAGCCCCGAAGTGTTGGGTGTTCCCATTCATACCAAGCTCCATACCTTCATGTTCGGTCCCGTGCTGCGTTTGCCCAACCCAACGCACATCACTCCGTTTGTCCATGCATTGGGCGGCGGTGTGCACACCTCGGCGGATGCTCAGGGCGCGAGTGCCGCTGAAACCGATGCCGCCTGGGCGGTCGGCGGAGGGTTGGATCTCGATATGGCTCGCATCTTCAGCCTGCGTGTGGCGCAGGTTGACCTGTTGCAGACGCGGTCGGGCGGACAGAATCAGAACAATTTCCGCTACTCCGCGGGCATCGTGATCAAGTTCTAGAAGTGGTCAGGTTCTGCCGTAGGGACGACTGAAGCACAGCCAATACTGTGCGCACTTCGGTCGTGCCTACGGCATTTTTGCGTTTCCTTGAAGTTTGAAATTCTGACACTGAAGTGAGGGGCTATTCTCGGCGGACCCTCCGGGACCCTTCCCACCTAGTGCGGCCAGACCATGATCGCGATCAAGTAGATGGCTTGAGCGGTGGCCATGGCGATCCAGATGCGCTGGCGAATGCGTGACCGGCGCAAGTCGCGGAGCAGGCCGGTCTCGGTGGGGTTGGCGGAGCGGAGTTCTCGTGCCTCCGGCGGCAACGGTGCAGGTTTCAACACCACTGGCGGCTGGGCAGGCTTCGGTTGGTCGGGATAGAAGACCTTTGGCGTGCTGATGACGTCGGACCATGGCGGCAGCAGCATCCAGGCCTCGGGGATGATGTTGGCAATGGGCTTGGAGGTAAGTTCGAGAATCGGCAACTTTTCCGGCACGAGTTGATCGGCAAGATTGCGCAGCAGCGAACTCCACCAGTAGTGGCTGAGTTGGTCGGTGACCAGCTCGCCGACATCCACGGGGCTCGACTCGAGTTCAAGAGGCGGCAGGATTTCGGGTGAAATTACATCGCCAATGTTCGTGAATACGGTGCGAAACCAGGGCAGACTCAAACGGTCGCCGAGGAGCAGGCCAACATTTACGGGCCTCGAAGTGAGCTGCAAGGGCGGCAGCTTCTGCGGCGCAAAGGTATCGCGCAGGTTGGCCAGCAGGGACTTCCACAATGGCTGGGTCAGGGACGCGGGCAGAAGCAGATTAACCGGAATCTCGGGCGGTAGGGCTGAGGGTTGCGGGTCCTGATACCAGGCTTCAGCGGTATTCGAGCGGTAAGACATAGAGAATTAGAGTGCTCCAGGCCCGATTCCGGTGCCAAGGCGGAGGCCTATACGAGAAGGGGCCGGGCGCAGCGACTCCTGATGTTAGATGCTGCGAGCGCGCCTGTCACGCGTCTTTACGCAGTTTTACGAGCGAGTGCTTCTTTTCTTGGCCGCGGGCGGATCACTTCCTACCCAGGAAACGGATGCGCCCGGTGAAGGCGCGGCCGGAGTGTCCGCTGAAGGTGAGAAACTGCGGCGAGTCCACGTTGTGGTTGACGTTGCCGTAGTTCTTGCGGGCGGTGAGGTTGTCGAAACCGCCGCGAATTGCCCAGAAGAAGCCGAAGGCGCGGAAACGTTTCTCGAGGTGCGTGTTCAAGGTGAAGTACTGCGGGAAACGCAAGAAAGAGGGGATCGTTTGTGTGCCCGGCAGAGGAGCGAGCTGCTGCTGGTTGTCAAGCAAATAGAAGGGAAAGCCGGTCCGGAATTCCGTCGAATAGCCGAAGTCGAAGCCTTTGACCAGCGGAAGAAATCCCCAGGAAAGGAAGCGGTTGGGGGCGTCCCAGGGATAGGGGCCTGGCTGTTGCGTGTTGAAGACTGGGTTGTCCACGTTGAAGTCGAGCACCTGGCTGGAGCGGGACCTTGACCGGATGTACGAGCCCATGATCAGGTGGCCCTTTTCAAAGACGCGGCGCAGGTTGATCTCGAAGGAATGGAAGTGGTCCTCGCGGTGGTTCCGCAGCTGGAACTGGGCGGTGTAGTTCTGCACTCCAGGAGGACCGAGGTCCACGGGATTGATCCAGTTGTAAGCGAAGCCGTTCGTGCCTCGTTTCTGGATGAATTCCGCTTTCAGGTACATCTGCCCGGGAAGTTTCTGCTCCAAGCCGACGCTCCAATTTAGATAGCGCGACGCCTCAGGTGTGGCGCGGTTGATGGAAAACACGGAAGTGATCTGCCCGGAGATCAGGTTGCCGGAGGGGTCATAGAAGTTGTCGATGCGCGTGCCGGCTTCGGGGCGAGCGAAGAGGAACATCGGGGTCGCGTCGTGGAAAACACCGAGTCCGGCGGAGAACTTGGTGTTCGCCGATTGGCTTAGGACGTAGGTCGCCGCCAGGCGCGGCGAAAACAGGCCGTGGCGGATGATTTCGTCCCAGTCGAAGCGGAGACCAGCTTCGAGCAAGAAGCGATTGGTGATCAGCCAGCGGTCCTGGGCGTATCCGCTGACTTCCAGGTTGTGCCGCTCGCCAAAGGAAGGGCCGGAAAACTCGGAGTAGCGGGAGCAGGGAGAAGGCTTGACGGGAGTGACCTTGCACCCGTCCGGAGGAAGCGGCTCGACCGTACGAAGATAGGAGATCGGCTGCCGAAGAAAGTTGAAGTCATAACGCAGGCGATCGAGATCCAGACCAACTTTGAACTGGTGGTTGCCGTGCCAGTCGAGCGGCTTGAGGAAGAGATTGGAATAGAGCTGCCAGCGGTCGGCCTGGGTGTGGGCGGTGAAGTAATAGCTGCCGCCGGCGGTGTCCGGGTTGAGATAGTAAGGGTCGGTGCCGCGGGGTGCCTGGTCGAAATCGTAGCGGTTGAACCCGAAGCCGGTTTCGAGAAGCTGGCCGCTGGAGAAATAGTACTGGTCTTTCAGGCTGCCCTGGTACATGGACTGGTTGATGGCGGGCGTGGTGGCGGGCGGATTCTCGAGAGACATGCCGGAGTGCCGGTCGTGGGCGAAGTTGACGTTGAAGCTGGAGGTCAGGATGTTGCGTGAGGTCAGGTTGCCCTGCACCTTGAACAAATTACCGACGCGCCAGAAGACGTCATGATCGTTGCCCGGTTTCAGCTCCGTCACGATGATGTTGGCATACTCTGCGTCGGCCGCGTCAAAAAACCAGACCCGGCCTTTGACGATGGGTCCGGAGGTGGTGAAACGCGGATTGAGTTTATCCAGTGTGATTCCACGCTTGTTTTGCACGGAAGGGATGAAGTCGGTGGCGGCAAAGCGAAAGTGGTCATCGCCGGTCGCGGTATTCAGTTCGAGCACGCCGCCGGAGCCTTTGCCGTACTGGGCGGAGACACGGCTGGTCTGGACATTGACGGAGCGGAAGGCATCGGTCGAGACACGCAGGAGCAGTTGTCCGTTGGCGGGCTGGGTGACATTGAAGCCGTCGAACGAGACCAGCGTCTGGTAGGTTTCGGCGCCGGTGATATGCGGCTGGGTGTAAATGTCGTTGACTAACTGCGGGATGTAGTTCAGCGCGTTGCGGTAGTCGCGGGTTGCGGGATAGGGGAGATTGATGACATCCACGCCGCTGATCTGTTCCTGCGCGTTGACCTGCTCCGGATTGATGGCGGGGGGCGACTCCACCACATTTACGACCTCGCGAACTTCGCGCTGATGCACCAGCGTAAGTTCGAGGCTGTTGCTCTGGTCGAGGTGCAGATCGCCGGCCTCGGTGGCATAGAAATTTTCCTTCTCGACCCGGGCTTTGTAGGGGCTGGCGCCTTGCACGGCCAGCGTGCACATCCCTGCGGGACTGGTCTGGCAATGGAGGGACTGTAAGCCGTCCGAAGAGGTGAGTGCGACGCGGGCAGCGGCGATGGCAACGCCGTTCTCGTCCACGACGGTGATGGTGATCCGTTGCGAGGTTTGGTTTTGGGCGTAGGCGCAGCTCAGAAGGAGCCACCCGAAAAGAAGAACTCGGTGCCCTGGGATGCCCATGGCCTGACCACGGAGGCGCTGCTCCATTGTCTCGCAAGTTCGGCGACCCGTCCCTTCGGCAAGGCTGTTTCCTTCGGTGGTACATGAACTTTCATGCCATTGAGGGTTGCGCCCACCTGGAGCACAATCTCAAGATGAGCGGCTCTTGCCCGGCGGGAAAACTCGTGTTGGCGAAGAAAATTCCGATGCTTGTGCTGTTGCTGGGAGCGTGGACTGCCACGGCTGTGGCCAAAGACATCGCGCTGATCTCGAACAAAGGCAACTCGCTGCCGGAAATAACCCTGGCGGATGTGGTGAAAGTCTGCAAGGGGCAGACAAGCCGCTGGCCGGACGGCAAACCGGTCACGCTGATCATGCGCCAGCCGGGTTCGGCCGATCTGAAGATCGTGGAGGAAAAGATCTATGGTCTGCCTGCCGAGGCACTGCGAGGATTGATCAGCGCCGCTAATCATAGCCGAACCGATCGCCCGGCAATCATCGTGACAAACAGCGACGAAGAGGTGATCCGCAAGGTGGAATCGGTGCCGGGGGCGGTAGGACTGGTGGACGTTTATTCCATCACCGGGGCGGTCAAAGTGGTCAAGATCGGCGGCAAGCTGCCGCTGGAAGCCGGGTATCCCCTGCACGGAAACTGAATTCTTATCCGCCTGTTCCCCGCGGGCAGAGTAGGAAAGGGCCTGATTGAGCAACCAAAGCCAGGGGACGTCGTCCGCTTACAACCAGCACCGGCGCTTCCCGCGCCACCGACTGGACGCTCGCATTCAGATGTCGGTATTTCGCGAAGGAGTCACGACCGCGTTCTGGGGCCGAACCAGCGAACTGGGTCAGGATGGGGTCGGAGCGACGCTCAGCGGCGAACTGAAGGTAGGTGAAGTTGTTTCCATGGAGTTACCCATTCCGGTTACGCCTTACTTTTTGAAGGTCCGAGCCATTGTGCGGTACAGCGAAGGACTGCGCTGCGGGTTCGAGTTCCTCATCGTGACCGACGAACAGAGGGAGACACTGCGCCGGGTTTGCGAAATGCTGGCCACTGCCTCTTGACCGTTCCGGACCCTTCCTGATTTGAGAATTCCATTACCCCAGTAACTTTCTGCTGCAAACCAGGGTAGGTACCATCGCACTATCGCCGGTGCAATCGGGAAGGGACTCCTATGGGGGAGAAAGTGACCCCGACAGCCGCTTCGACGGAAGTGCTGCGGGTAAAAGCGCTGCGGGAAGCCCGCGAGCGCGGGCGCCCGCCGGTGCTCACCCAGGTTTCTGCTGCGGCAGCAGCGAATGGCGATCTGGAGAAAGCCTACCTCGAACAGATCGTCGAAAATGCCCCTGAAGCGATCAGCATTCTGGACCGGGAAGTGCGCATCGTGCGCATCAACGGGGAATTCACGCGTCTGTTCGGCTATGTGTACGAGGAAGCTTACGGGAAAACGATTGATACGCTGATTGTGCCGCCGGACCGGTCCGCGGAAACCGCGTGGATTGCGGAAAGCGTCCGGAAAGGCAACAAGCTCTCGCTCGAAACCCGGCGCATGCGAAAAGACGGAACGCTGGTGGACGTGCTGGTTTCAGTCTCGCCCGTCATTGTGGATGGGCAAAGGGTTGCGATCTATGCTTCGTACCGTGACATCACGGAGCAGAAGCGCGCCGAAGAGTTGAACTCGGCGCTGTATGCGATAGCGGCGCGCGCCCACTCCGCCGAAGATCCGCAACATTTTTTTGCCGCCATTCACAACATAGTCGGGCAGTTGATGTATGCGCGCAACTTCTACATCGCGCTGCATGATCCGGAGGCCCAACTGCTGAACTTCCCTTACTTCGTGGATGAACACGACCCGGCTCCGGCACCGAAGCGCCTGGGGCGCGGCCTGACCGAGTACGTCATGCGAACGGGCGAGCCGCTTCTGGCCACGCCGGCGGTGTTCGAGGATATGGTCCGGCGGGGCGATACCGAACTCATCGGGGCGCCTTCCCTGGACTGGCTGGGCGTGCCCTTGAAGGGCAGTAACGGCTGCATCGGCGCGCTGGTAGTCCAGAGTTACAGCGAAAACGTTCGCTTTGGAGAACGGGACCGGGAGATCCTGAAATTTGTGTCGCAGCAGCTGGCTACCGCGATCGAGCATAAGCGGTACGAAGAGGCGCTGCGACGCTCGGAAGCGCGCTACCGTTCTCTTATCCTGAGCGCGGCCTACGGAATTTACCGCTGTACGGTGGGGGGCAGGTTCCTGGATGTCAATCCGGCGCTGATTTCGATGCTGGGTTATGGATCCGTGGAAGAAGTTTTGAAGCTGGATGCGCGGCAGGACGTTTTCTTCAACCCGCAGGAGCTGGACCGGTTGACCGAAGACTATCGCCGCACGGGAAGCCTGAATGGGTTGGAAGTGCAGTGGAAGTGCGAGGATGGCCACGTTATCGTGGTGCGGTTGAGCGGGCGTGCTGTCAACGGCGCGGAGCATCCCGAAGAAGAGTTAGAGATCATCGCCGAGGACATCACCGAACGGCGGCAACTGGAGGAGCAGTTCCGCCAGGCTCAGAAGATGGAAGCGGTGGGCCGGCTGGCAGGAGGCGTAGCCCACGACTTTAACAACCTTTTGATGGTGATCAACGGTTACACCGAGGTGCTGCTGGAGCAACTGAATTCGGGCACCGCGATGCACCAGAAGGTGCAGTCCATCCAGCAGGCGGCGGACCGGGCCGTGACGCTGACACGGCAATTGCTGGCTTTCAGCCGCAAACAGCTGTTGGAACTGAAGGTGGTGGACGTCAACACGGTGATCGGCGACATGGAACGGCTGTTGCGTCCGCTGATTGGGGAGAACATCGGGCTGATCACACGGCTCTCTCCGGATGCAGGGCGAACCCGCGCCGATGCCGGGCAGCTCGAGCAGGTCATCATGAATCTGGTGGTCAATGCCAAGGACGCCATGCCGGAGGGCGGCAAGATCACGGTGCAGAGTTCCGAGGTCACGGTGCGGCAGAATTTGCGGGAACACCGGTTCATTCAGCCGGGCCGGTACGTGGTGCTGTCGGTGAGCGACACCGGGCATGGCATGGACAAGGAAACGCAGTCCCGCATCTTCGAGCCATTCTTCACGACCAAGGAGAAAGGGAAGGGGACCGGGCTAGGGCTTTCGACGGTGTACGGCATCGTCAAGCAAAGCGGCGGATATGTTTTCGCGCAGAGTGAGATTGGGGCGGGCACGACGTTTTACATCTATCTGCCGCGGGTGGAAGATTCGCCGGAGGAGATGAGTCCGGCAAAGTTGCAGGAGAATGAAAAAGGTGGCTGCGAAACGGTGCTGCTGGTCGAAGACGAGGAGTCGGTGCGCGAACTGGTGCTGGAGACTCTGGTAGCGCGCGGGTACAAAGTCCTCGAGGCCGAGAATGGCGAAAGCGGGCTTCGTGTCGCCGAGGCCTATCGCGATCACATCGACATCCTGATCACCGACGTGGTCATGCCAGGAATGGGCGGACGGGAACTGGCGAAGCGACTGCTTCTCCTGCGGCCGAACCTGGCTGTACTGTACCTCTCCGGCTACACCGAGGACACCATCCTCCACCAGGGGGCGCTCGGTCCGGGTACGGCGTTCCTGCAAAAGCCCTTTACGCTACAAAACCTTGCCCGGAAAGTAAGGGAAGTCCTGCGCATGGCGCCGAACTGACGCCACGCCGCAGCGGTCTGCAACTTTTCTCGCGTCCCGGCATCCTATATTTCAGGCAAGGGCACATCCACGCCCGCTTGCTTCGCGTATCTTAAATAGTGGGGTGGGGAATGCTCATCAAGAGGCCGTCTGATAATCCGTCTTCCGACATCACTCCCAAAGACATCTATCTGAACCGGCGACAGTTCATCGCCGGCGCAGCGGTGGCGGGGGCCGCGGCGGTGACCGGCCTGGGGTTGAGGGAAGTGGCCGAGCCGTCGCTGGTGGCCGAGGCCAATGCGAAGATCGACGGCTTGCAGAAGAGCCCGTTCAGCAGCACGGAGAAACAGACGCCCTACAAGGACGTCAGCAACTACAACAATTTCTATGAATTTTCGACCGACAAGTACGAGCCGGCCGGCCTGGCCAAGAATTTCAAGCCGCGTCCATGGACGGTGACGATCGATGGGCTGGTCAAGAAAAAACAGGAACTCGATGTTGACGCGATCCTCAAGATGGCGGCTCCGGAGGAGCGTATCTACCGGCATCGCTGCGTGGAAGGCTGGTCGATCGTAGTGCCGTGGATCGGATTCTCGTTGAGCGAACTGATCAAGCGCGCCGAGCCGCTGGGCAAGGCGAAGTTCGTCGAGTTCACCACGCTCTACGATCCCAAACAGATGCCGGGACAGCGCGTTCCGGTGCTGAAGTGGCCGTACGTCGAGGGGTTGCGCATGGATGAAGCCATGCATCCGCTGGCCTTGCTCTGTTTCGGTATGTATGGGGAGATACTGCCGAACCAAAACGGAGCGCCGCTGAGAATCACAATTCCGTGGAAGTACGGGTTCAAGAGTGCGAAGGCGATTGTGCGCATCCGGTTCACGGAAGGACAGCCGATGAACAGTTGGCAATTGTCGGCATCCAACGAATATGGGTTTTATTCGAATGTGAATCCAAATGTGGACCATCCACGCTGGAGCCAGGCAAAAGAGCGGCGCCTCGGCGAGTTCTTGAAGCGGCCGACGCTGATGTTCAATGGATATGACCAGGTGGCGGGGCTGTATTCCGGGATGGACCTGAAGAAAAACTTCTAAAATCTTGTAATTTCGTAATCGGGTAATTTTGTAATTTGAAAACCCGATGGTTCTGCTTCCTGATTGAACGCCGACTAGCTGGGGATTCTAAATTACAAAATTACCCGATTGCCAAATTACAAAATGAAGTTGCGTCTGACAAAAATCGCGGTTTTTCTGGGCGGGCTCGTTCCCCTGGGGCGGCTGGCTTGGAAGGCCTTTCACGACGGGCTGGGTGCCAATCCCATCGAGGTGATCACCCACTCGACCGGCGACTGGACGCTGATCTTGATCCTGACCACGCTTTCGATCACGCCGCTGCGGAAGTTCACGAAGCAGTACTGGCTGATTGGCGTGCGGCGCATGATCGGGCTGTTTGCGTTCTTCTACGGCGTTCTGCATTTCACTACCTACATCTGGCTCGACAAGTTCTTCGATGTGCACGAGGTCATCAAGGATATCGGCAAGCGTCCGTTCATTACGGTGGGATTCACGGCCTTCGTGCTCCTGATTCCGCTGGCGATTACCTCGACCACGGGCTGGATTCGACGGCTCGGCGGCAAGAACTGGCAGCGGCTGCATCGGTTGATCTACATCACCGGGATCGCAGGAGTCATCCATTACATCTGGCTGGTGAAAGCCGATCTGCGCAAACCTTTGCAGTACGCGTTTGTGTTGGGAGTGTTGTTGTTGTATCGGGTGATGGTGTGGATGTGGGAGGCGCGAAAGAAGCTGGCGTCGGCCACGCGGACTCCGCGCTCGGCGGAAGTGACTGAAGTGTCAAGGTAACCCGCCTTCCAATCGGTGCGGGCGAAAACTTTCCTCTACAATCCGGGTTTAGAGCATCTTACCGAGTACAGGAGTGTGTCATGAATCCCCTTTCTATCTTTCCAAGAAGCGCAGTGCGCCTGCTCGCGGTGCTGGTTGCGGCCGGAACCCTGATTTTCGCCGCGGGCTGCGGCTTTGGGGGCGGCGGCAACGGGGGAGGTGGAGGGGGCGGAGGCAATCAGGGCTTCAGCAAAGCGAGTTTGAATGGCCGCTATGTGTTCACGATGCGGGGAGTCGGACTGCTTCCCGGCTCACTCACGCAGGCAGACTATTTCGTCGAAGGCGGAGTCTTTACCGCGGACGGCAACGGGAACCTCACCGCCGGGACGGACGATTTTGTGCAAGGGGGCATTCCGGCTTCCGATCCCATCACCGGAGCCTATAGCATCAGCAGCGACGGCTCCGGCGAACTCCGGTTGGACTTCAGCACCGGCTCCACACGATTTCGAATCACACTAGTCGATAACGCTCATTTCTATTTGGCCGAAGACGACGGATTCCGCACCAGCTATGGCTCGGGCGAAAAGCAGGATCAGGCGCTGCTTTCCACGATCCCCTCGGGCACTTTCGTGGTTCGAGCGCACGACTCTGGGGCGGTTAGCTTCGTTCCCGCTGCGACCATGGCGAAGCTCGCCATCTCTGGGGGCGCGATTACCGGCTCGTACTATCTGCTCGAATCCGGGTCGCCGTCTTCAGGCTCCGTGACTGGAGCGGTCGGAACGCCAACGGACGGACGGGGTACCCTAAACTACACCCTGAACGGAACGACGCACGGCTTCTTCTACTACGTCGTGAGTTCGGGAAAGTTCCGGCTGTTGGAGCAGTCACCTAATTCTGTTTCGCTGGGGCAGGCCGAGGCACAGAGCGCAATCACGTTCTCGAATTCCTCGTTGTCCGGATCCTATGCGTTCGGTAGCAACGGGGAAACGACATTTATCGACGGGATCAACACCGTCGGCGCCTTTACAACCGACGGCGGCGGCAATGTCACTGATGGGAATTTCGACTCGGTACAGGATGGCGTTGTTTCCAGCAACATGCCTGTGACCAGCGGGACCTATACGATCAACTCTGATGGATTCGGCACCTACTTCTTAGGAAGCGCTCAGAATGCGATCTGGATGGTGAGCCCGTCGCGCGCTTACTTCATTGCTCTCAATGGCATCAATACCGAGGACGGCACGCTCGACAAGCAGACCGGAACGTTCTCGAACAGCAGCTGGAGCAAGCAAGCCGCCTTCTTCATGGATGGCTTCGACGGAACATCTGTGCTCTTCAAGGATCGCGTGGGCACGCTGACTCCGGATGGTTCGGGTGCGTTGAAGACCAACTACGTATCCAGCTTCTTTGATCCGAACCTTATTGTCGCTGGCAGCCAGTCAAACAACTTTTCTGGCAATTACGCGGTGAGCGGCAATGGGCGGACAACAGCACAACTGAATGGATTTACGAACAACCTCGTGCTGTATCTGGTCTCGAATAACAACGGATACTTCTTGCAGGCAGACCCCTCGATTAACATCGGCGGGGCGTTTACACAGCAGACGGGGCCATGAAAAAAGTGGTTAGTGATCAGTGGTTGGTGGTTAGTAAGGGATCGACACCCAACTATTTCTACTAACCACTAATCACCGACCACTTCTCTTACGCCATCGCTTCCGCGGCGATCCTCTCCGTCACAAACGCTTCGATGACGTCGCCGATCTTGATGTCGCCGTAGTTCGAGATGGAGATGCCGCACTCCATGCCGTTGCGGACTTCGGAGGCGTCGTCTTTGAAGCGGCGCAGCGATGCGACCTTGCCGGTGAAAACGACCGTGTTGTCACGCAGCAAACGTACCTGGGAGTCACGCTTGATAATGCCATCCGCTACGCGGCAACCTGCAATCATGCCGACCTTCGGGATGCGGAAGGTTTCGAGTACCTCGGCGCGTCCCTGGTAGGTCTCTTTGATCGTCGGCTCAAGCAAGCCGGTCATGGCGCGCTTGATCTCGTCCTGTAGTTCGTAAATGATCGAGTGCAGGCGGATATCTACTTTGTCCTGTTCCGCCAGTTCCTGCGCCTTGCGCTCGGGTCGCACGTTGAAGCCGATGATGATGGCATTCGAGGCGGAGGCGAGCAGCACGTCGCCTTCGGTGATGGCGCCCACGCCGGCACGCAGAACCTTCAAGCGCACCTTGTCGTTCGAAAGCTTGGCGAGCAGGTCGGTGAGCACTTCGATTGACCCCCCCACATCGCCCTTGAGGATGATGTTCAGATCCTTCATGCCCGCGGTCTTCATCTGCTCGGCCAGGCCTTCGAGGGAAACGCGGGAACTCTTGGCGAGAGCGGCTTCGCGCGCCTTCTGCTCGCGGTAGTCGGAGATGTCGCGCGCCTTCTCGCGGTCGGTCACGACCACGAACTGATCGCCGGCTTGCGGCAAACCCTCGAGGCCGATGATTTCGACCGGCGTTGAGGGCGGCGCTTCCTGCATTTGTGCGCCACGATCGTCGAACATAGCGCGAACCTTGCCGTACACGTTGCCTACGACGAAGTTGTCGCCGGGACGCAGGGTGCCATTCTGCACCAGGATGGTACCTACCGGGCCGCGTCCGCGATCGAGCTTGGCTTCGAGCACGACCCCGCCGGCAGCGCGTCCGGGGACAGCTTTCAGTTCCTGCAGGTCGGCAGTCAGGCAGATCAGTTCCATCAGCAGGTTGAGGTTCGTCTTCTTCTTGGCCGAGACATCGACGAATACGGTCTTGCCGCCCCAGTCTTCGGGCAGCAGGCCGCGATCGGCGAGCTGCTTCTTGACACGCTCAGTCATCGCTTCCGGCTTATCAATCTTATTGACCGCTACGATGATCGGAACCTCGGCGGCGTGCGCGTGATCGATGGCTTCGAGTGTCTGCGGCATCACGCCGTCATCGGCGGCGACGACCAGCACGACAATGTCGGTGGCTTTGGCGCCGCGGGCGCGCATGCGCGTGAAGGCTTCGTGGCCGGGCGTATCGAGGAATACGATCTCGCGGCCGTAGGCGGGAGATGCGGTGTCCTGAATGCGGACTTTGTAGGCCCCGATGTGCTGGGTGATTCCACCGGCCTCGCCTTCGGCGACATTGGTGGAGCGGATCGAGTCGAGCAGGGTGGTCTTGCCGTGATCCACGTGGCCCATAATGGTGACCACGGGCGGACGTGGTACCGAATCGGCCCCTTCCTCGCCGCCTTCGATGGTCTCGGCCATATCCTTCGAGGCCTGCTCTTCGAAGGTGATGACTTCGGTATCGGCGCCGAAGAAGCGGGCCATTTCGGTGGCCAGTTCGGCGTCGAGCGTCTGGTTGATGGTGGCGAAGACGCCGCGTGCCAGCAGGCGCGCGATCAGATCTTTGGCGCGAATATCGAGCTTCCCGGCAAGATCCTTGACCGAAATTCCTTCGGTAATGGTGATGTTCCGCGTGATGGGCAGGGGCTCATTGGAAACCGTCATCCGCGGCGGCGGGGTGTAGCCCTTCATCGGGCCTTCTTTTATGCCTCGCGGAATATAGCGCTGGCCGGGACGCCGGGATGGTCCACCGGGACGAGTTCCGGGACGCGTTGGTCCGGGCGGCGCCATCGCGCCTCCTCCGGGTCCGACCCCGAGCGGACGAGTGCCGGCGGGCGACTGCCGCGTGGGGTGCATGGGGCGGCGCTCTCCAGGACGCAACGTCGGGCGAGCTCCCGGCGCCGCCTGCGGCCGCGGACGCTGAAAGATGGGTTTGCCTGGTTCCGGGCGTCCGGGAGCGGTACGCGAAGTGGCTCCAGCAGATGCCGGTGGAGCTTTGTATACCGGGCGCGGTCCGGTCTGCGGCATGATGACCCGTGGAGGCGCGCTGGCAGCCGCAGATTTTGACGAAGCGACGGCCTGCAACTGTGCGGACGGAGCCGGTGGCGGCGCTGCTGCCACAGCCGTCGGCGCCGGTGAAACTGAAGCTGCCGGGCGCGGCGGAACCGCAACTGCGGGCGGCGCAGCACTCGCGCTCGGCGGCGCTGCCGGTGGAGCTACAGCTGGCTTGGGCGGAATGATGACAGCCGCGGGTGGCCGCGATTGGGCGACGGAAGCAGGCGTGACAAACTTCGGTGCAGGAGTCTCGACGGCGGGCTTAGTGGGCGCGACCGGCTTGGCCGGAACTGGCGCCGCGGGCGCCGCGAGGGCTACCGGCTTGGCGACGGGACGAGCCGGAGCCTGGGTGGCTGCTTCTTTCTGCTGGATCGCGCGCAGCACGTCTCCAGGACGGGAGATATGCGAGAGGTCGATCTTGGTCTTGATCTCGTCTTCGGTACGGGCGGCGCGGGAAGCCTTCGAGGAAGCGGAGGCGGCTTCCGCGTGAGCGCGGAAATGTTTGCGGACCAGAACCGCCTCGTGCTCTTCCAGTGAGCTGGAATGCGTCTTCTTCTCGGTGACCCCTACTTCGGTGAGCGCGTCAAGAATCGCCTTGCTCTTGACCTCCAGCTCCCGCGCCAGATCATTGATTCGAATCTTACTCATCCACCCTCTCGCTTCCTCCGACCGGTTTCCGCTAAGCTCTCATGTCAACCTCACGGACTCAGTGTGAAATTTCGCGGCTGCTTCCCGCGCGGTTGAGGCTTTTACTCGGAGCTCTTTTCTCCAGGGACTTCTCCGGCTTCCTCGGCCACAGGCTCGGCGTCGATCGCGATTTCTGCCGTCTCGTCGTTGGCTGCGGTTTCTACAGTTTCGGCCGCCTCGGCAGTCAATTCGGAAGGTTCTCCGGAGCTGTCTGCCGGAGCTTCCTGGCTGGCCGCTTCTTCCGTGCTTTCAGACTCTGCGGTCGCTACCGCCTCGCCGCCTTCCAGGCTGGAGAAATAATTATTGACCGCGATACTGATTTGTTCCACCGTCTTGGGGCCGATGCCTTTGATGTCCTCAAGCTGCTCGGGCGTCATGTCGGCCAGCGCTTCGACCGTAGTGACGCCGGCGGCCTTGAGCTTTTCAACCAGGCCTTCGCCCAGGCCCGGAACGTTCTCGAGCGGCGTTACGCTCTGGACAACCAGCGCCGACATCTGCTGCTCGACTTCCTGCCGCTTCTCTTCTTCGCTCTTAATGTCGATCTTCCAGCCCAGCAGCTTGGCCGCCAGCCGGACGTTCTGACCCTTCTTGCCGATGGCGAGCGAGAGCTGGGTGTCGTCCACCACCACTTCGAGGTGCTTCTCGGCGGTATCGACGACGGTGACGCGGCTCACTTTGGCCGGCTGCAGCGCCTTCTCGGCGAAGGTGACGGCATCTTCGTGATACTCGATGATGTCGATCTTCTCGCCGCGCAGTTCGCGGATGATGGACTGCACACGCATGCCCTTCATGCCGACGCAGGCGCCGACCGCGTCCACGTCTTTATCCTTGGACATGACGGCGATCTTGGTGCGTTCGCCGGCCTCACGCGCGATGGCGCGGATGACCACCGTGCCGTCATAAATTTCGGGAACCTCGGTCTGGAACAGATGCTGGACCAATTCCGGCGCAGCGCGGGAGACCACCACACCCGGGCCCTTGGAGGCCTTCTCGACGCGCACAATCACCGCCCGGATGCGCTCGCCCACGGCGAACGACTCCAGTCGCGACTGTTCCTTGCGGCCCATGCGCGCTTCGGCCTTGCCGATGTCGAGGATCACGTCCGGCCCTTCGATACGCTTCACCGTCGCGTTGACAACCTCGTTCACGTGTCCGATGTACTCTTTGTAAACGGTGTCGCGCTCGGCCTCGCGCACCTTCTGGAAGATGACCTGCTTGGCCAGCTGCGCCGCGATGCGCCCGAGAATTCCCTCGGTGACCTTGGGGATCAGCAGTTCTCCCCCGGCTTCCGCGTTGGGATCGAGCTTGCGAGCTTGTTCAACCGTCACCTGGAGGTTAGGGTCCTCGACTTGCTCCGGGTTCTCGACGATCGCCTTTACCGCGTAGGCGTTGATCTTCCCGCTTTCCTTGTCGAGCACCGCCCGCAGATTTTCCTGCGACTTGTAATACTTGCGAGTGGCGACGACGATAGCGTCCTCGACCGCGCTGACCACGATCTGCGGATCGATGCCCTTCTCGCGGCTGACCCCTTCGATGATGTTGTAGAGCTCACTTGCCATAAGTAGTCCGAGTCGCTAGTCGCTTGTCGCTAGTCTCACAATCACATCAGTCTCGGTGTAACTAGCGACCAGCGACTAGCCACTAGCGACTCCTAAATCTCCGGCACCAGATTGGCCTTCTCGACGTTGGCCAACTCAATTTCAACTTTCGGCGCCTGTCCTTCTTTCGGACGCATCTTGCGGCGGGCGGTGCTCAGATCGAGTACCAGCTTGCCGTGCTCAAAGCTCTCCAGGCTGCCTTCAAAATGCCGGTTGTTGTTCACCGGCTGGCGCGTCATCAGCTTCA